>NZ_CP117969.2:2761708-3113111 GCF_028743515.2 Imtechella halotolerans
AATTTTTCAATTGAAGGTAGTCTTCAATTTTTAAATTTCGTAGTTCAATTTTTCCTATTTCCTGCATAGAATTGCTGTATTTCAATTTTCTTAAAGATACAAAAAAACGTTTACATTCGTTTACAAACGTTTACTTCCGAAAGTAAATGTTTATCATACATCTTTGATTTATATTAAGTTGCAGATTTGCAATGTCAGTACACCAAATAACTGATAGTATAGTATTAACTGTTTAATTTAAATCTAGAAATTATGAATGCATTGCGAAATCGAGTACAGTTGATTGGAAACTTGGGGAATGATCCTGAAATTATCAACTTAGAAAGTGGGAAGAAATTAGCTAAATTTTCTATAGCCACTAATGAAAGTTATAAAAATTCCAAAGGGGAAGAAATAAAGGAGACTCAATGGCATACTGTTGTAGCTTGGGGAAAAATAGCAGATATCATTGAAAAATATCTGATTAAAGGCCATGAGGTAGTTATAGAAGGGAAGCTTACATCCCGTACTTATGAAACCAAAGAGGGTGAAAGAAGACATATAACGGAGATACAATGTAATGAGATACTTATGTTGTCTAGGTAGTTAATTTGAATAACTAAAAAGGGTGTTATTAACACCCTTTTTTTATTAAGCTACTTTTTTAAGTAAGTCAAACATAGGACATTTAGTACAACGTTTAGATTCACTTTTTTTATACTTCTTACAACACTTAGGCTTACACTTTTTTTCAGCAGTCAAAGCCCTTTCCTTCTTTTCTTTTTTTTTGGATTTCTTTTTCTCCTTTTCTTTTGCTCCCAAGGTTTATTCCGTTGATTTTCTGAGGCAAAATTAATTATTTAAATTTATTCTAAATAAATTTTAACATACATTTTTAGTGATTAGTTTGTGGCTGGAGATACTGAACTAGTGATAGTTAGTTGTTGAATGTCTCTATCGAAGAGATAAAGTCCACCTTTATCATCACCAATCATTTTAATTTTATCTAATATGGTTCGAGCCATTGCTTCTTCTTCAATTTGTTCGGCTACATACCATTGAAGGAAATTGTGAGTTGCATAATCCTGTTCTTGAAGTGCAATGTGAACAAGGTTGTTAATGCTTTTTGAAACGAACATTTCATGATCGAATAACTCTTGAAACATCTCTTTAAAGGACGAAAATGATACATTAGGAGCTTTTAGCTCAGAGATATGAGCTAGGCCTCCACGCTCATTTACAAACTTAATAAGTTTAAGCATGTGTTGTCTTTCTTCATCCGATTGGCGATACATGAATTGTGATACACCTTCAAGACCTCGGTGTTCAGCCCAACATGCCATTGCTAAATATATTTGAGAACTCTCAGCCTCAATTCGTATTTGTGCGCTTAATGCATGTTCTATTTTTTCTGATAACATAGTGTAATAGGATTTTTCTTAAAATTACAAAATGTATGGTATTAAACCAAATTAAACCAATGTCTAAATCACGGTACATAGGAAGTGGTTATCAATTTAAACCTATGTTAAAAGACACCTTGTTTGAAAAAATATTTATGGTAACCAGGATGGGTACAAGAAAGAAAGTAGCTAAGGATTTAACGTATTTGAATATCCATAGCTACTTTTTAAATTAATTTATTGTTTCTCCATTGTTGACTCCATCAGTATCAGGGTTTAGAAAAACAAGTTTGCCCTGTGAGTCCTCTGTCATTAAAATCATTCCTTCACTCTCAACACCACGTAGTTTTCTCGGAGCTAGGTTTACTAGTACGGTTACTCGTTTCCCTATGATTTCTTCTGGCTTAAAGCTTTCAGCAATACCAGAAACAATAGTTCGGATATCGATTCCAGTGTCAATTTTTAAGATTAGAAGTTTGTTAGCTTTTGGCATTTTTTCAGCCTCAATTATTGTCCCAATTCGCATGTCAATTTTCGCAAAATCTTCATATGAAATAGTAGATTTCTGGGGAATTATCGTTTTGCTTTCTGCCTCATTTAGTTTTTTGGTAGCCTCTAATTTATCCAATTGATATTGGATAGTTTCATCCTCTATTTTACTAAATAACAATTCGGCCTGATTGATAGTATGACCTGCATTAATTAATGGTCTCTCCACACTTACATTCTTCCAAGAAACATTGTCTGGAGAAATGTTTAACATTTTTCTAAGTTTTGTAGATGTAAATGGGAGAAAAGGTTCACATACTGCGGTTAAGGCAGCCGCAATCTGTAAAGCTACATACATAATTGTCTGAACACGATTTTCGTCTGTTTTGATAAGTTTCCACGGCTCTTCATCAGCTAAATACTTGTTTCCAAGACGTGCTAGGTTCATTAATTCTTGGCTAGCCTCTCTAAAACGGTAACGTTCTAAGGATTGGGATAAAGTATCAGGAAAAGCACGCATTTGACTAAGTGTTTGCGTATCGATTTCATTAAAAGAAGAAGGTTCAGGAACAGTACCGTTATAATATTTGTTTGTGAGTACAATTACGCGGTTGATAAAATTGCCAAGGATCGCAACTAGTTCGTTATTGTTTCTCGCTTGAAAATCTTTCCAAGTAAAATCATTGTCTTTGGTTTCAGGTGCATTTGCTGTAAGTGCGTATCGAAGAACATCCTGTTGATCAGGAAATTCTTGTAAATACTCATGAAGCCAGACAGCCCAATTTTTAGAAGTAGAAAGTTTGTTTCCTTCCAAATTCAAAAATTCATTTGCAGGTACATTTTCAGGAAGTATATAACTTCCTTCAGCTTTAAGCATGGCTGGGAAAATAATGCAGTGAAATACTATATTGTCTTTACCAATAAAATGAACTAGTTTCGTATTTGAATCTTTCCAATATGGAGTCCAATCTTTTCCTTCTCTTTCTGCCCATTCTTTTGTAGATGAAATATATCCTATTGGTGCATCGAACCATACGTATAGAACTTTTCCTTGAGCACCAGGGACCGGTACAGGAATTCCCCAGTCAAGATCTCGTGTAACAGCACGTGGTTTCAAACCATCTTCAAGCCAGCTTTTAACCTGTCCGTAAACGTTAGGCTTCCAATCATTTTTATGTCCTTCAAGTATCCATTCTCTTAAAAATGAATCGTATCGATCTAAGGGTAGAAACCAGTGTTTAGTTTGTTTCAGTGTTGGTTGAGTACCAGTAATGGTCGATTTAGGATTAATAAGATCCGTAGCATTAAGGGAACTTCCGCATTTTTCACACTGATCTCCATAGGCTTCTTCATTGCCACATTTAGGACAGGTTCCAATTACAAATCGATCTGCTAAGAATTGTCCTGCTTTATCATCATATAATTGTTCTGTAACCTCTTCAATGAAATCTCCATTGTCATATAGTTTTTTAAAAAAATCAGATGCTGTGTCATGGTGTATGGCGGCAGATGTACGAGAGTAATTATCAAAGGAAATTCCAAATTCCTCAAATGAATTTTTGATAATAGTATGGTATTTATCGATTACCTGTTGAGGAGTAATACCCTCTTTTTTTGCCTTCATGGAGATTGCTACGCCATGCTCATCACTCCCACATATAAAGGCAACATCATTGCCAGTAAGTCTAAGGTATCGTGAATATATATCGGCAGGTACATAAACACCAGCTAAATGGCCTATATGGATTGGGCCGTTAGTGTAGGGTAAAGCAGCAGTAATCGTATATCTCTGTGACATAGTGTATATTTTCTAAAGGCACAAAAATAACGATTCCTATTGATAAATTCTGTATTTTGGTAACGCTAAAGAAAAATGAATGTTACTACCTAAACCATTACAGCCAGGTGATACAGTGGCTATTGTTGCTACTGCAAGAAAAATTGATGAAGAGGAACTTACTGCAGCAGTCGCATTACTTGAAAGCTGGGGGCTAAAAGTACTCATAGGGAATTCTATAGGCTTACAAGATCGGCAATTTGCTGGTACAGATTCGGAACGTTTTGCTGATTTTCAAACCATGTTGTACAATCCTACTGTAAAGGGTATTTGGTGTGCTAGAGGAGGATATGGTACTGTCCGCATAATTGACATACTTAATTTTTCAGATTTTTCTAACCATCCTAAATGGATAGTGGGATATTCTGATATAACAGTATTGCATTCCCATTTGAATACCTTGAGAATTGCCTCTATGCATGCTACTATGCCTGTAAATATTTCTAGGAATTCTGCGGCATCGCTTGCATCTCTAAAGACTGCCTTATTCGGACAGAAGAATGTGTATGATTTTCCACATGAAAGTAAGAAATTGGATACCATTACCGGAGAATTGGTAGGTGGAAATCTTTCCATTCTATATAGTTTATTGGGATCTTCTAGTAGTATAGATACCCGTGGGAAGATTTTGTTTTTGGAAGATTTAGATGAGTACTTATACCATGTAGATCGTATGATGATGAATCTTAAGCGTAATGGTTATTTTGATGAGATTAAGGCGTTGTTAGTTGGTGGGATGACTAAAATGAAAGACAACTCCATTCCTTTTGGTAAAACCGCCAGAGAAATTATAGAAGATGTATGTAAGAATTTTGATTTTCCAATTATTTTTGATGTACCTGCTGGTCATATTCAGGACAATAGGACCTTAATTATTGGTAAAGAAATTACAATTAAAATTGGGTATGATAAAGTTCAATTAATCCAATAATTTCTTAATTATACGTTATAAGGGAGTTTTATATAGGAAGTGAAGTTGAATTGGATGATGGAAGAAAGCTATCTTAAGGCTATTGAAAGGATTGCAAACGAGATATAGGGTATAAAGGTAATCATTTCTATCTATTTGTTGTTTCAAATAAAACAATTTGTATATTTTTGTAAAACAAAATGTTCTTTTTAAGAAAAAAGATAACACTTCGTTTATTGTATAACTTTTTTGTTGATTGCCATGAAAACCATTTCCTCTGTTGTTGAAGAGTATATCAAAGCAAAACCTTTTTTACAAAGTGCCTTGGCTCAAGGGATTATTAATCTAACTTCTTTGTCTCGAATCATAAAGGAAGAAATTCAAGATGATCTTGGGAAGGATGTTCGTAATGGTGCAATTGTCATGGCATTAAAGCGCTTATCTTCAGATATGGAGTTCCGTGCTACACATCGTATTTTGAAAGTATTGAAAAATATTGGTGAAATTACAGTCCGATCTTCCTTAACTGATTATACATTTTTGGTCTCTGAAACTATACTTACTAAACAGGCGACTTTATTAAAAGAGATTAATAATAATAAGGATGTCTTTTATACTTCTTCAAGAGGGGTTAATGAAACGAACATTGTTGTTAGTAGTTCAATGACTAAGACAGTGGAGGAGATATTTAAAGAGGAAAAATTATTACAAAAACTTACTGATCTGTCTTCAATCACTGTAAAACTTCCTGAGGAAAATGTTTCCGTCCCGGGTATTTATTATTTTATTTTTCAACGATTAGCATGGGAAGGCGTTACTATGAATGAAGTGATTTCTACCTCAAATGAATTTACAATAATTGTTCCTGAAGATCAGATAGACAAAGCATTTAGAGTGATTAAGGATTTAAAAAATTTGTAATAGAAGACCGGCAAATGCCAGTCTTTTTATAAGGACCTTTCAGTAGGTAAAAAGGTGTTGATTAGTGTAAGGCCTTTAGAAACAGAAGTGATATTATCGAAAGTTAAAAGCAGTCTCAAGCCACTCCGAGTTTGTTTTTCTTTTATTTTTGCGATAGAGTGATTTTGCTGGACCCAGCTTAGCACATTTCTAAATGAACTACTTTGATAAAAGTTACTTTGTTGGTCAGCTATAAAATAACCGATCATTTTTCCTTGTTTTAATACAATGCGTTCTAAGCCCATTTTGGTTGCAATCCATTTTATTCGAACACTATTTAGTAAATCACTGGCTTCATCTGGAAGAGCTCCGAAACGATCAATTAATCTTGCTTCGTAGGCTTGAAGTTCATCTTCATTAGTAAGGGTGCTTAATTCATTATATAAATTTAGTCTTTCAGTTACACTATTAACATAATTATCAGGGAAAAGTAATTGGAAGTCACTGTCTAGTTGAGTATCTTTTAAATAAACTTTATCTGTTTCTGATGTTGGATAAAGATCGGCAAATTCATTTTCTTTTAGTTCTTCGATAGCTTCTTGAAGTATTTTTTGGTAAGTGTCAAATCCAATTTCATTAATGAATCCACTTTGCTCTCCTCCCAATAAGTCTCCTGCTCCTCGAATCTCCAAATCTTTCATTGCTATATTGAATCCACTACCCAAATCTGAAAATTGTTCAAGAGCTTGAATGCGTTTCCTGGCATCATCAGTCATTGCGGAATAGGGAGGAGTAATGAAATAGCAAAATGCTTTTTTGTTACTTCTTCCCACACGACCACGCATTTGGTGTAAGTCAGAGAGGCCAAAGTTATTCGCATTATTGATAAAAATAGTATTGGCATTAGGGACATCAAGACCACTTTCAATGATGGTGGTTGCTACTAATACGTCGAAATGACCCTCCATAAAGGCTAGCATTAGTTGTTCCAATTTTTTTCCATCCATTTGACCGTGACCAATTCCTATTTTAGCATCTGGTACCAGACGCTGAATCATACCAGCTACTTCTTTTATGTTTTCAACCCTGTTGTGTATAAAAAACACCTGTCCTCCTCTTTGAATTTCATATGATACTGCATCCCGAATTAATTCTTCAGAAAAGCGTATAACTTGACTTTCTATAGGATATCGGTTTGGTGGTGGTGTAGTTATTACAGAGAGATCTCTGGCTGCCATTAAGCTAAATTGTAATGTACGTGGTATAGGAGTTGCAGTAAGTGTAAGGACATCTATGTTCTCTTTCAGTGATTTGAGTTTGTCTTTAACTGCGACACCGAACTTTTGTTCTTCATCTACAATAAGTAACCCCAGATCTTTGAAAATTACTTTTTCACCCGCTAGTTGATGCGTGCCAATAATGATATCCACTTTTCCCTCTGCAAGTCTATCAAGAGTTTCCCTTTTTTCTTTTGCCGTTCTAAATCTATTCAGATATTCTACATTAACTGGGAAATCCTTTAGACGTTCTCTAAAGGTCTTAAAGTGCTGAAATGCAAGGATTGTGGTTGGTACAAGAATGGCTACTTGTTTTCCATTATCTACTGCCTTAAAAGCGGCCCTTACGGCTACTTCTGTTTTTCCGAAACCAACGTCACCACAAACAAGTCTGTCCATAGGACGATCAAGCTCCATATCTGCTTTAACATCGATAGTTGCCTTACTTTGGTCTGGTGTGTCTTCATAAAGAAAAGAAGCTTCTAGTTCGTTCTGTAGGTAACTATCTGGACCAAAAGCATATCCTTTCTCAGTTTTTCTTTTTGCATAAAGATTTATGAGGTTAAAAGCAATTTCCTTAACACGCGTTTTGGTTTTTTGTTTTAGCGCTTTCCATGCATTACTTCCAAGTTTATATATTTTTGGGGGTTTGCCATCTTTACCATTGTATTTGGTGATTTTATGCAAGGAATGAATACTGACATAAAGGATATCTCGTTCTCCGTAGATTAGTTTAATTGCTTCTTGCATTTTTCCTTCCACTTCAATTTTCTGAAGACCTGCAAATTTTCCTATTCCATGATCTATGTGGGTGACAAAATCACCTATTTCAAGATTAGTGAGTTCTTTTAGTGTTATTGATTGTTTTTTGGCGTAACCATTTTTAAGGTTAAACTTATGATATCGTTCAAAAATCTGATGATCAGTGTAACATACTATTTTATTATCTGTGTCGACAAAGCCTTGATACATTGAGAATACCAAAGTTTTATAAGGTACTTCGGTTTCCATTTCATCAAAAATATCATGAAAACGCTTTGCCTGTTGTTCACTCACGCATGCAATGTAATTAGTATACCCTTCCTCATGTCTTTGATTCAGATTTTCAATTAGTAGATCAAAGTGTTTATTGAATGATGGTTGGGGCTGCATATGATATTGTAGTGTCTTTTCTGCAACTATCGCTTCTGAGCTTACTTCTACAACACTAAAATTGAGTATACCTTTTTTGAAATTTTCACCATTACAGAATAATTCTTCTGGTGTGTTATGTTTGACTTCTGAAGAAAGTTTTGTAAACGCTTCTTCTGCCTTAATAAACAGGGAGTCCATTCTTCCTGAAGCCAGAGCGATATCCTGAGTAAAGACAATTGTCTTTGAAGATATGTAGTCTAGAAAGTTTTGCCGTGATTCTTCTAATAATTTATTTTCTACATTTGGAATTATAGTTATTTTTCGAATTCGATCAGTTGAAAGCTGTGTTTCGACATCAAAAGTTCGGATACTATCAATTTCATCTCCAAAGAATTCAATTCTGTAAGGTTCATTATGAGAAAAAGAAAACACATCTAGAATTCCACCGCGTACCGAAAATTCTCCTGGTTCGGTAACAAAATCAACCCTGTGAAATTGATACTCAAATAGTACCTCATTAATGAAATCGATGGAAAGTGTATCGCCAATTTGGATTTTCAGGGTGTTTTTTTCTAATTCTTTTCGAGTTACAACCTTTTCAAAAAGGGCATCTGGATAGGTTACAATTAAAGCTGGTTTTTTTCGAGAGTTTAATCTGTTTAGAACTTCAGCACGAAGTAATACATTTGCATTATCTGTTTCTTCAATTTGGTATGGTCTCCTGTAACTGCCAGGGTAAAAAAGTACGTGTGTATCGCCTAGTAATTGTTCTAGATCATTTAAGTAATAAGCGGCTTCTTCTTTATCATTAAGTATGAATAAAAAGGGTAAATCTGTCTGTTTGAAAGTATTTGAAATTAGAAGTGATAATGAGGTTCCTACCAGTCCTTTAAGGTGAACTCGTGACGGAAAATGTTCTAATTCCGAATTTAATTGGGTGGCTTGGTACGATTGTTCGTAAGCCTGAATAAGGGAAGCGATACTCACAGAGATTTTTTTTGCAAATATATTGTAAAATGTCATTAAAGTGTGGTAATAGGGTGGTTGTCATACTTTAAAAAAAGTTAAAGTAGGGTTTCTTTAGTTATAGGAATATGTATCTTTACAGCAAACTAAAAAGATAAAAATGTCAATTTCAGATTTGTATTCTAGCGGATTTAGAGAACGTAACAGAGATCACTTTGCTGCCATTGTTCGTGTGGCATTGTCAGATGGAGCCATTAATGATTCAGAACGAGCTTTTATTGAGCGATTGGCTAAGAACTTGGATATTCATGAAGGTGAAATGAACGAGGTTCTAGAAGATCCTTATAGGTTTCCAGTTAACCCTCCTGTTTCTTATGACCAACGATTAGAGCGCTTATATGATATTGCTCGTATGGTGTATGTGGATAAAATTGCTGATGAAGATGAAATGCGTATTATGATACGTTTGGGAATTGGTCTTGGATTTACTCCTGCCAATGTTGAATTTATTATTAAAAAGGCCATGTACTTATTAAGCCTTAATGTAAACTTGGAGACATTTAAGGAAGAAATAAAACATATGAACAGATAAAAAAATCCCGCAAGTGCGGGATTTTTTATGTAGGTTTATCATTGTCCATTTTCAAATTTTGGAATCATTTTTACATTTTCCCATTTATAGACACGAGTAGTTTTAATAATTGTAGTCCACTCTTCTTCAAAATCATCAACAGTTTCTTCCTCCTTGGTATAAATAATCTTGTTTTCAATACCGTCTTTGTCAAGTGGGAATGTAAATTTCTCTCCAACGTAGTAAACGCCAGCGTCTCCTATTTCTGATAATGTTGCTAGAAGCTTAAGTGAACTTCCATCCCAAGTTAGATAAGATAGACCACCTTCTACACCGCATGCTTCTGCTATGTAATCTATTGAAATAAGGTTTTGAATCCCATTTAGACCTCGGTTGTTGGTGATTTCGATTGTAAAATGATAACTAGGAATCTGATGAATAAATTCTTGAGTTTCGTCAGATATTGAAGGTCTTATTTTAAGATATAACTTTTCATCGTTTAGTTTTCGAATTTGGAAAAGAAATAGGTTTCCGTCCTCAGGTGAATTTAGTTTGTCCAAAGCAATAAGTCCTCCGAGAATGTATCCAATTTTTCCATTGACATTCACCAGGTACCATGGACTTTCTATTCCCTCATAAAGCTCATAATTTATAGTTTTTTCCAATATGGTTACCTCGCTACCAGCAGGTAGTAATTCAATAACCTTTGCTGTTTTAGAGGGTGCTTCTCTTAGTTTTACCTTGTTTGCAAAGAGGTATTCTGTGCTTCCTTGTGAAAATTCATAGGTAGGAGAAAGGATTTTTATTTCTTCCTGTGCTTTCCCATGAAAGAGGTTTAGGAATAAAAATAATAGTAATAATGATTGCCTTCTCATATTTGTTCTTATTGTGCTTCAGCCATAAATCGTTCAGCATCTTTAACCATATTATAGCTACCACAGAAGAAAGGTACTCGTTGGTGCAACTCTGAGGGTTCTATATCTAATATTCTATTGAAGCCATCACTAGCCCTTCCACCAGCTTGCTCTGCAATGAAAGCCATTGGATTGCATTCATAAAGAAGACGTAATTTCCCTGCTTGCGCTACCGAGCTTTTTGGATAAATGTAGATCCCTCCTTTAATCATATTTCTATGGAAATCAGAAACTAATGAACCAATATAACGTGAGGAGTATGGTCGGTCACCTTCTTCCATCTGGCAATACTTTAAATACGATTTTACGCCTTTAGGGAAATGAATATAATTTCCTTCATTAATAGAATAGTATTTACCATCCTTAGGGTATTGCATGTTAGGGTGTGACAAATAAAAGGTGCCAATTGCTGGATTAAGTGTAAATCCGTTGACTCCATGGCCAGTGGTGTAAACTAACATAGTTGATGTACCATATATAATATAGCCCGCTGCGACTTGATTTCGTCCAGGTTGTAAAAAGTCTTCTTTTGTAACAGGAGTACCTAAAGGGGTGATTCGCCTATATACCGAAAATATAGTTCCCACAGAGACATTTACATCAATATTACTAGAACCATCAAGTGGATCTATTAGTACTACATATTTGTTTTGGTTATTTTCATCTAGACTATTGATAGATATAAAATCTTCTTCCTCTTCTGACGCTATACCGCATACAATTTCACGTTTACTCAACGTTTGAATAAAGGTTTGATTAGCTAAAACATCTAGCTTCTGCTGATCCTCACCTTGTACATTGGTGTCTCCAGCCGTTCCTATAATATCTACAAGACCGGCTTTATTTACTTCGTGGTTTACTACTTTGGCAGCTAGCCTGATGGCATTAATGAGTTTAGATAATTCTCCGGATGAGTACTTAAATTCTGATTGATTTTCAATGATAAACTCGCCCAGTGTTTGGTTTTTTCGCGACATTTGATATGAAGTTGTGAATGTATGCACAAATATCGCTAAAATTGTGAAACTACAACGTTTTCGTTGAAATTATAAATTTTACATTTGTAACTTTGTGTTGTATTTGAAACATTTGATATGAATTTTACCATCAGAGATGCTCGAATAGAAGATATGGAGCAAGTGCTTTCTCTTATTCAAGAACTAGCTATTTTTGAAAAGGAACCCAATGCGGTTGTAATTACTGTTGAAGATCTAAAACAATACGGATACGGATCACAACCAGCATTTCATTGTTTTGTAGCTGAAGTAGCTGGAGAGGTAAAAGGTATGGCACTGGTATATCCAAGGTTTTCGACATGGAAAGGAAAGACCATTCATCTTGAAGATTTAGTTGTAAGTGAATCGATGCGAGGTACTGGTTTGGGTTCTGCACTTTTTACTGAAGTAATAAAGTATGCTCATAATTTAGGAGTTCGCCGAATCGACTGGAATGTGCTAGACTGGAATGAACCGGCAATAGCTTTTTATGAAAAAAATGGAGCTCGCGTTTTGCGTGATTGGGACGTGGCTCAAATGGATGAGGAAGGAATTAAAAATTTTATTTCAAGATTGTAGTATGCGTATTTTTAAGTTTGGAGGTGCATCAGTAAAAGATGCTGATGGAGTAAAAAATGTGGTTAGTGTATTAAGAACCGTTGGTTTCGAAAATACGTTATTGGTTGTTTCAGCAATGGGGAAAACAACTAATGCAATGGAAATTGTGGTAAAGAATTACTTTGAAAATGAGGAAGAGCTACTCAGCAGTATTCAAGAAGTAAAAAAGTATCACAATGGTATTTTACTTGAATTGTTTGAGAATGAAAATCATCCTGTTTATTGGAAAGTGGATGGACTATTTGCTGAATTAAGTTCTTTTTTGGGAAGGAATAAATCACCCAACTATAGTTTTGTTTATGATCAAGTTGTGTCTTTTGGAGAACTAATTTCAACAACAATTTTGAGCTATTACCTTTCAGATATTGGAATTAAAAACACTTGGCTCGATGTGCGTAATTTTATTAAAACCGATAATAATTATAGAGACGCAGGTGTGGATTGGGAAGCTACGCAAGAAAATATCACTAATGGGGTGAATAAAATGTTACTGAACATTACACAGGGTTTTTTGGGAAGTGATTCCAATAATTTTACGACAACCCTAGGTAGGGAAGGAAGTGATTATACCGCTGCTATATTCGCATATTGTCTTAATGCAGAAAGTGTTACTATATGGAAGGATGTACCAGGAGTGTTAAATGCAGATCCAAGATACTTTGAAAATGCTAGCCTTTTAAATCAAATATCATATACAGAGGCTATTGAGCTTGCATTTTATGGAGCCTCAGTTATACATCCAAAAACCTTGCAACCTTTGCAGCGTAAAGAAATACCTTTGCATGTAAAATCATTTATAAATCCAAATGATAAAGGTACCACAGTATCTAAAGGAATAGATTTAGATCCAAAAATTCCATGTTTTATTGTCAAAAAAGGTCAAGTTCTTGTTTCGCTTTCTTCCTTAGATTTTTCTTTTATTGTGGAAGAAAATATCAGTACAATTTTTAAGCTTTTGCATGACGCTAAAATGAAAGTAGATGTGATTCAGAATTCAGCAATAAGCTTTTCTGTGTGTGTAGATAATAAGTTTAATAACCTAGAAAAATTGTTGGAATTACTTAAAGCAAAGTTTAAGGTGGAGTGCTATGAAAATGTTTCATTATACACTGTAAGACATGCGAATTCTGAAGCTATTGATGCATTAGAGGGCGGGAAGGAAATCTTGCTAAAACAGCGATTACAGGATACAGTACAGATTGTGACTAGATAGAAGTTCCTTTTTCCTATATTTGTCTTTAGGATAACTATAATCGCATGGGACTCGTAACGGCCAAAGAAGTTGCAAAAGCAATCAATTTAGATAAGTACGGATTTGTAGGTACTTTCATTGGGTGGTTGCTCATGAAAGTACTTAAAATCTCAACTCTAAATAAAATCTATAATCGTAATAAACATTTAAAGGAATTAGATTTTTTAAATGCAATCCTTGATGAGTTTGAAATACAATTTGAAATACCTGAGGAAGATTTAAAAAGACTACCGAAGGATGGTGCTTACATTACTATATCTAATCATCCTTTAGGGGGTATTGATGGTATTTTATTATTGAAATTGTTGCTAGAACACCGTCCTGATTATAAAATTATTGCCAACTTTTTATTACATCGTATCGAGCCATTGGCTCCTTATATTATGCCTGTAAATCCATTTGAGGAGCATAAGGATGCGCAATCCAGTATTACTGGATTTATGCAATCTATGCGCCATCTTAAGGAGGGTAAACCTTTAGGGGTATTTCCAGCTGGAGAGGTGTCTACGTACAAAGATGGCCGACTTATTGTTGATAGGCCATGGGAAGAGGCTGCAATGAAACTTGTTAAAAAGGCAAGGGTTCCAGTAGTTCCAATTTATTTTCATGCTAAGAATAGTAAGTTGTTTTATTCATTGTCTAAAATGAATGACACTTTTCGTACCGCGAAATTACCTTCTGAATTATTATCACAGAAAAATCGTGTTATCAAAGTGCGTATCGGAAGGCCAATTTCTGTAGAGACTCAAGATGAAATAGACAATATTGATGAGTTTTGCGAATTTTTGAGAAAGAAAACATATATGTTGTCCAATGTTTATCTTAAAGAACGCAAATTTGTTCCGCTACCTACCACCATTAAAATACCTAAAATTCCTAAGGCTCCTAAAGCTATTGTAGAACCTATTTGTGGGGAAGCAATGGAAAAAGAGGTGCTTAAATTGCGAGGGGGGGAAGCACACCTACTCACAAGTAAGAACTATGAGGTTTTTTTAGCTACAGCTCAGCAAATTCCTAGTATTTTACAAGAGATTGGACGTTTGCGAGAAATCACTTTTAGAGCGGTAGGAGAAGGGACTAATAATGCTACTGATCTCGATATGTTTGATGACTATTACCATCATTTATTTCTATGGGACAATGAGGCGAAAAAGGTTGTTGGAGCTTATCGCATGGGATTAGGCTCTCAAATTTTCGCGAAATACGGTATAGATGGTTTTTATACTCAGGATTTATTCCGTTTTGAACCGGAGTTATATAAAATGATGAGTGAGACTATTGAGATGGGACGTGCTTTTGTTATTAATGAATATCAACAGAAGCCTATGCCATTGTTTTTATTATGGAAAGGTATTGTGCATACAACGTTACGATATCCAGAACATAAATATCTATTGGGAGGAGTGAGTATTAGTAATCAGTTTTCAAATTTCTCAAAATCGCTGATGATTGAGTTTATGAAGTCCAATTATTATGATCCCTATATTGCTCAGTATATAAAGCCGAAAAAGGAATTTAAGGTGAAGTTAAAGGATGCCGATAAAGACTTTATTTTTGATGAGACAGACGCGGATTTGAATAAATTTGACCGTATCATTGACGAAGTAGAGCCAGGAAATTTGAGACTTCCAGTGTTAATTAAAAAATACATTAAGCAAAATGCCCGTGTAGTGGCCTTTAATGTTGATCCCTTGTTTAATAACTCTGTAGATGGGTTAATGTATATTCGGATAGCTGATTTGCCAGAAAGTACCGTGAAACCTGTAATGGAAGAATTTCAAGCAGAGCTTGAACGGAAATTTATGAATGGTGTGGCCACTGATTCTGAAATCAAATAGTTTTTGATCTGCAATCTAAAGAAGTGGAAAAGTATGTGTCAGTTTATTGACAATGCGTATCTTTGAGAAAAGCCTCATTTATATGCGATATGTCTGCTTTTTATTCTTACTTATTTTTAGCAGTGGATCTCTTTTTTCACAGCAAGATATACTCGCCAAACAGTATTTAGATGAAGGAGCTTTTGAAAAGGCCCTTTCCATGTACCAGGTTTTGTATCGTGAGATGCCTACTCAGATAGATTTTTTTCAAAAGATAATTCTTTGCCATCAACAGTTAGAGCAATATGATAAAGCTGAGGTTTTGTTGAAAGAAAAGCTAGAAAATCCTAATGTATCTCCTTTGTATTATATAGAACTTGGGTACAATTTTCAACTACAAGAGCAAACAGATGAAGCTGCTAAATACTATGATAAGGCCATTGGTAAATTGCAAGATATACCAACTTATGCCTATTTGATTGGGTATACATTTCAGCAAAAATCCTTATTAGATTATGCCGTTCGTTCCTATAAGGAAGGTTTGGAATTAGCTCCTTCGCAAAATTTGCATTTGAATTTAGCTAGAGTATATGGGGAAATGGGTGATATTGAAGAGATGTTTAATACGTATTTGGATTTGATAGTTTTAAACCCAGAATCTCAAAGAGCGGTTGTGAGTGGTATATATCCATTTTTAACAATGGATTATTCTGGTGTTAATGTATCAATTTTACGACGGCAGTTAATTAAGCGTTCACAAGAAACAGCAGATATAGTTTGGAATGAACTTTTAAGTTGGCTTTTTGTTCAACAGCAACAGTATGGACAGGCTTTTTTGCAAGAGCGTGCTATATATAAGAGAAGTGGTGAAACTACCATTTCTCGACTTGAAGAGTTGGCGGCAGTAGCAATGGATGGAGGCGATAGGGACAATGCTAGGATTATTTATGAGTTTATCGTGGCTAATGCCTATGATCCTGAACCATTGATTAATGCTAAATTAAAATTACTAACTTTAAATCTAGAAAATGTCTCACCGACTGTTGTAGAAAGAAGTTATATAGAATTTAAGGAACTATATGAACAATATGGGGACTCACCTTTTGGTTGGCATTTGGAGATAGAGTACGGTAATTTCCTTGCATATTATAAAGGGGATTTTGCCTCCGCTAATCGTTTACTTAAAGCAGGAATTGAACGTGTTAGACCAAGACGTCATCAAGCTCAATTGAAAATGACACTTGCTGCAATATTGGTCTTTTATGAGCATTTTAATGAAGCACTAATCTATTATTCACAGGTACAAAAGGATTTTAAAAATGATGTATTGGGACAAGAGGCTCGTTTTAAAATTGCGCAAACAAGTTTTTATAAGGGTGATTTTCGTTGGGCTGAAAATCAGTTGGATGTGTTAAAATCTTCCACTTCCCAATTGATTGCAAATGATGCACTACAACTAAAGTTACTTATATCGGATAATAGCTTGCAAGATTCCTTAAAAACAGCACTAAAACTATATGCTAAGGCAGATTTGTTAGCATTGCAAAAGAAAACGGATCAAGCTATAGCCGTGTTGGATGAGATATTAGCTAACCACAAGGGAGAATCCATTGAGGATGAGGCATTGTTTAAACAGGCTCAATTGTTTGAAAACCAATCAAAGTATGATCTGGCACAGTCGAATTATCTTAAAATTCTTGAATATTTTAATGGTGATATTTTATCAGATGATGCATTGTTTCATTTGGCGAAATTATACGAAGGAGAGCTTGGAGAACCAAATAAAGCTTTGGAGCTGTACGAAAGGATTTTGTTAGGTCATCCAGATAGTATTTTTTATGTCGAAGCCCGTAAAAACTATAGAAAGTTAAGGGGAGATGACATCAATTAAACGTATCTTTCGACCGTTTTTAGAACTAACCATTTTATGGTAATAGGTCCTGATTCAATTAAAAATCATAAGATGTATATTTATAATGTAACCATTAATATAGAGGAAGGCGTTCATGATCAATGGATGCAGTGGATGCAAGAAATCCATATACCTGATATGTTGGCCACGGGAAAATTTTCACAAGCACGTATGTTGCATGTTCTTGTTGAAGAAGAAATGGGTGGAATTACTTATTCTATTCAATACTTTACAGATAGTAAGCAGACATTGGATGCCTATTATGCAGAAGATGCAGATAGATTACGAGGGGAGGCTATGAAGTATTTTGCAGGTAAATTTGTGGCATTTCGCACAGAACTTCAAGTGATGAGTGATCATTTTGAACCCTCTAAAAATTAACAGATGACAGATAAAGTACGTGCCAAAAAACATCTAGGTCAACACTTTTTGAATGATGAGAATATTGCCCGTATAATAGCCGATACTTTAACATTAGAAGGCTATAATCAAGTGTTGGAGATAGGTCCGGGTATGGGCGTACTTACTAAATATTTACTTGAGAAACCCATAACTACTTTTGTAGTTGAAATTGATACGGAATCGGTAGCCTATCTACAAGCTCATTACCCTTTGCTATCAGGGCGTATACTATCGAAGGATTTCTTGAAGTATGATGTAAGGCAGTCTCTTGAGGCAGCTCCTTTTGCAATTATAGGTAATTTTCCATATAATATTTCCTCTCAGATTGTCTTCAAGTTACTAGAAATGAGAGATCAAATTCCGGAGTTCTCTGGTATGTTTCAAAAGGAAGTTGCCGAGCGAATTTGCGAAAAACCTGGTTCAAAAGCCTATGGGATTCTTTCAGTGCTTACACAAGCATTTTATGATGCAACCTATTTGTTTACTGTTTCTGAAAATGTATTTACACCACCACCTAAAGTTAAGAGTGGTGTACTTCGTTTACGGAGGAAGGAATTGTATCAGTTGCCATGTAATGAACAATTGTTTTTTAAAGTAGTAAAAACTGCCTTTCAACAACGAAGAAAGACGTTGAGAAATAGCTTAAAAAGCCTTCAACTCACTGATATTTTAAAAGAAGATAGTATCTTTGACCGTAGACCTGAACAACTTTCAGTATCCGATTTTATCTATCTTACGCAACGTATTGAAGCAATGTAATAACTGAAAAATCTGAATACACAACCTAGCAAATAAAAAGTATGTCAAAGTTTGTACTCAGCGATGCTCTTATTGAGCAAATAGAAATCCTTATCGAAAATAAAAGTGACCAATCCTTACTTGATTTGTTGCAAGAGGTTCACTTTGCTGATATTGCTGAAATCCTGCATGAACTGACATTAGAAGAAGCCACTTATATAATTAAGCTGCTAGATAGTGAGAAAACCTCAGACATACTGACAGAGCTTGATAGTGATTTAAGGGATAATATTCTTCGTAATCTTTCTGCAAAAGAAATCGCAGAAGAGTTGTTGGAGTTAGATACCGATGACGCAGCTGATATTATTGCAGATCTTCCAGAGAGCAGAAAGGAAGAGGTAATCTCATATATAGAAGACCTTGATCATGCTAAGGATATAGTTGAGCTTTTACGTTATGATGAGGATACAGCGGGAGGATTGATGGCCAAAGAGTTGGTGAAGGTGAATGAAAATTGGAATGTACTTACTTGTGTAAAAGAAATGAGAGTACAGGCTGAAAATGTTACTCGAGTACATTCTATTTATGTTGTGGACGATAATGATAAGCTAAAAGGAAGACTCTCCTTAAAAGATTTACTTACTACATCTACCAAGACTGCCATTAAGGATGTTTACATCCCAAAAGTAGATTATGTAAATGTCCATGACAGTGCTGAGGATGTTGCTCGTATTATGTCTAAATACGATTTGGAAGCTATTCCTGTGGTTGACGAAATTGGTCGTCTAGTCGGACGAATTACAATTGATGATATTGTGGATGTTATCAAGGAAGAAGCTGAAAAAGATTATCAATTGGCCGCAGGTATTACTCAAGATGTTGAGGCAGATGATAGTATTTGGAAACTTACCAAAGCAAGATTGCCTTGGCTTCTCATTGGGATGTTTGGTGGTCTTGGGGCTGCAAGTATTATTAATGGGTTTCAAGATGCCATGGAATTGTATCCTATATTGCTCATTTTTATTCCGTTGATTCAGGCTACTGCCGGGAATGTTGGAGTTCAATCGTCAGCCATTGTTGTGCAAGGATTGGCAAATGATACCATAGGAGGTGAGATAATAAATCGATTAGGTAAGGAATTTCTTTTAGGCTTGGTTAATGGTATAGCAATTGCTACCGTAGTACTACTTGTTAGCCATTTCCTTTTTGACACTTCTTATTTAGTTTCTGTAACCATTGGGATCGCTCTTATTACAGTAATTGTAAATGCAGCAATTATTGGCACCTTTATACCTATCTTTTTGGATAAAAAGGGTATAGACCCTGCGGTAGCTACTGGTCCTTTTATTACAACTAGTAATGATGTTTTAGGAATTCTCATTTATTTTTTAATAGCCAAAGTAATTTTAGGGTTTTAAAAACTTAATAATAGGCATTACCTTGTTTTTCCTAACTTTTAATATCTTATATTTCTGTATAAAATGTCTGAAACTTCAACACATATGAAGGTATTACACCTTGACACTAATCATTCCTTGCTGATTAATCAGTTGGCTGAATTGGGATGTATAAACCATGAGAATTATTCGGATTCTAAAGAGGCTGTACAAGCTATTATACATATGTATGATGGTATTATCATACGCAGTCGTTTTACTATAGATAAGGAATTTATAGATAAAGCTGCCAATTTAAAGTTTATTGGTAGGGTGGGTGCAGGTCTTGAAAATATTGATGTAGAGTATGCGCATTCTAAAGGTATTAAACTTATTGCTGCTCCTGAAGGGAATCGCAATGCTGTAGGAGAACATACTTTAGGAATGTTATTAGCATTGATGAATAGGTTCAAAAAGGCAAATAAAGAAATTAAAAATGGGAAATGGTTAAGAGAAGAAAATAGAGGTTGGGAATTAGAAGGTCGAACTGTCGGGATTATAGGCTATGGAAATATGGGGAAAGCTTTTGCAAGAAAACTTCGTGGATTCGATATCGAAATACTTTGTTATGATATCAAAGAAGGTGTGGGTGATGTTAATGCTAGACAGGTGTCCTTGGAAGAATTTAGACATAAGGTCGATGTTGTAAGCCTTCATACACCACAAACGACTGATACTGAAGGAATGATAAATGGTGATTTTATAAATGCTTTTTCAAAACCTTTTTGGTTCATTAATACAGCTAGAGGGAAGAGTGTAGTTACTAAAGATTTGGTAAAAGCGCTGAAGAAGGGTAAGGTGTTGGGTGCAGGATTGGATGTTCTTGAATATGAAAAGAGCTCATTTGAAGACTTTTTTACTGATAAAGTATTGCCGAAGCCATTCAAGTATCTTTTGAAAGCGGAAAATGTAATTCTAACTCCTCATATTGCCGGATGGAGCATAGAAAGTAAAGAAAAGCTTGCTCAGACCATAGTTAATAAAATTAAGGAACATTTTTTTGGAGATTAAATACTTCATTATTAGATGGTCAATTTATGCCTTGAGTCACCGACTTGGGAGAAGTGTCTTTTAAAGAAGAAAATCTTGGGATTCTCATGGAATTCAATAGATGGTTTTTTTGTTGGAAAGACACTTAAAGAAATGAAGAATCAATTCAAAGTTTTCCGTTAAAGTCATATCCATCGCATTTTTCAACCATTGGGAAAGGAATTTATGATGAATTTTCGTGTATATAAATTGGACTCTATTTTACAATCATTTAAGACTGGTATTGTGATAGTTGTAAGATAAATCTATTAATAAGAGTTTAATAAGTTTGGTTGAGGATTGGATTCTAGGGCAATAATTGGAACTTTGCCAATCTAATGATGTTTCATTTTTATAAATTTAACTATATTTATCATCGTATAAACTAAACATCTAAACCATGAGTGAAGAGAAAAAAGATTTTGCGGAAGAGGTAAAAGATACCGCAAACGATTTTGCTACGGGTGCTAAACAAGCACTAAACAGCCAGGATAATAAAAAGATTCTTGCAGGAATTTTAGCTATTTTTCTTGGAGGTTTGGGCGTCCACAAATTTATTCTTGGATACAATAAAGAAGGGATTATTCTTTTGTTGGTTACATTAGTATTGGGGGTAATTACTTGTGGTTTTGCAGCTACAATTACTTGGATTATTACTGTCGTTGAAGGAATTATTTACCTTACCAAGTCTGATGATGAGTTTTATCAGACCTATCAAGTAGGTAAGAAACCTTGGTTTTAATCTCTCTTTATAGTATAAAAGCGGCTTAGTTAAGGCCGCTTTTTTTATGACATTAAGGGATATTTAAAACGGTGGATAAGCTTGACCTATTGTTTTGATACCCGGCTATATGTTTCGGGACGCATACCTAATAGTGATGCTAAAAATTTATTAGGTGCACGTTGAAGTAAATGCCCGTGACTGGAGTCTACAAAAAAATCAAAGCGATCTTTTGCGTTAGGTATACGTGCCATAAAAGCTCTCTCTTCAGCAGAAATATAATATTGCTCAAGCAATATTCTGTTAATTGCGGCCATTTCAGGGAAGTGAAGAATGCTGTAGTGCATATCTTCGAATGTAAGGAATTCAGTATACGTATCCTCCAAAGCTTGAATATTTTCAAGACCTTGCTTATTTTTAAAATATCCTGAAATAGAGGTTACCATCTCATTCTCTCTACTAATCCAAGTAGTGATTTCTTTGTTGTTATTTACGAAATAACCACGGACTAGTCCTTTTTTTAAAACAAAGACTCGGTTGCATAGTTCCCCGGTTCGTGTTAAATAACTGCCTTTTTTATAAAAGGCAGTTTGTATTTTATCCTTTAAGAATTTTTTGGTTTCGGGTTCAAGTGGTACAATTTCATTTAGTAGTATTATTGAATAAAAAACCTTGAAACTCATAAAAGGAAAGTTGATTTAGTTGATAATGTCAAATCCAGTGTAGGGACGTAGTACTTCTGGTATAACAATTCCCTCTGGGGTTTGATAGTTTTCTATAATTCCTGCTAGGACACGAGGAAGTGCCAATGAACTTCCGTTTAGAGTGTGCGCTAATTGGCTTTTTCCTTCGGAATCTTTATATCTTAACTTTAGTCTGTTGGCTTGGAATGTTTCGAAATTTGATACAGAACTAATTTCTAACCAGCGGTCTTGGGCAGTAGAAAACACTTCAAAGTCATAGGTAAGAGCAGATGCAAAACCTAAATCTCCACCACATAAACGTAGGATACGGTAAGGTAGTTTTAATTCTCTAAGTAATTCTTTAATGTGATCCACCATACCTTCTAATGCTAAATATGAATTGTCTGGATGTTCTATTCGTACGATTTCTACTTTGTCAAATTGATGTAGGCGATTCAATCCTCTTACATGGGCACCATAGCTTCCAGCCTCTCTTCTAAAACATGGTGTATACGCAGTACAACAAATTGGAAAATCCTGTTCCGTTAATAAGGTGTCTCTAAAAAAATTGGTTACAGGTACTTCTGCAGTAGGTATCAGATATAAGTCATCGGCAGATACATAGTACATCTGACCTTCCTTATCAGGTAGCTGTCCAGTCCCATAACCAGATGCTTCGTTAACCATATGAGGAACTTGAAATTCTTGGTACCCAGCATCCGTGTTTTTATCCAAAAAGTAAGTAATTAATGCTCTTTGTAATTTTGCTCCTTTTCCTTTGTAAACAGGAAATCCAGCGCCAGTTATTTTAACACCTAACTCAAAATCGATGATATCATATTTTTTTGCTAGTTCCCAATGAGGGAGTGCGTCTGCACCAAGTTTTGGAATGTCTCCTTCTGTAAAAACTATTTCATTATCAGTATCACTATTACCGGCAGGGACACTTGAATGTGGTGTATTTGGGAGCTTGTATAGACTCTCAGTTAGTGCTTGTGTTTTGGTGTTCAGTTGTTCAGTAAGTTCTTTAGTGATTTCTTTAAGTTCCAACGTGCGAGCCTTCATTTCATTCGCCTTGTCGGTAGAACCACTTTTATATAGTTGTCCAATTTCTTTGGAAAGTTTATTAGATTCAGCTAAGGCATTGTCGAGCTGAACCTGTAGCCCTCTACGTTCCTCATCTAGCGTAAGTACTTCATCAATAAGTACTTCTGCTTTTAGGTTTCGTTTTGCCATTGCCGCCACTACGGCAGCTTTGTTTTCTCTAATAAAAGCAACTTGAAGCATAGTATTTTATTTTTATTTCGAGCTTTATCTTTTTTGAGATTTGTGTGTTTTATTAAACCTTTCTTAAAGCTCGGTTTGAGTCACAAATTTAAACGAATTCCACTAAAACATAGGGGTATTCGAATCTTTTTAAATGGTATATTTAATATTTATTTGTTTTTGCTGATTTGGTGCTTGGCAATAATAGGTAACGATCGAGATAAATCCTTTTGCATGTGTGATTTTAAGGTTTCAATAGAATCGAATTTTTCTTCATCCCT
Organism: Imtechella halotolerans; assembly: GCF_028743515.2. GTDB lineage: Bacteria > Bacteroidota > Bacteroidia > Flavobacteriales > Flavobacteriaceae > Imtechella > Imtechella halotolerans. The sequence goes on from NZ_CP117969.2 coordinate 2,785,239, forward strand.
AATGCGATCAATAATACGTACTTGAATTTTTTGATTGTATAAGTCAGCATCAAAATCAAGGAAGTAGACCTCAATAGTTTTTTCAGTTCCGTTTACTGTTGGATTAAAACCTATATTCATCAATCCGTATACCTGCTTTTCATATAGTATAGCATGTACAATATAAACTCCTATTTTGGGAATTAATTTATAATTTTCTTGAATATGAATGTTTGCGGTCGGAAAGTCCAATTGCCTCCCAAGTCCTTTTCCTTTTACTACCGTACCTGTAAGCATAAATTCATAGCCTAAATAAACATTGGCTGTTGTGATGTCGCCTTGGAGAAGAGCCTGCCTGATTTTGGTTGAACTTACTGAGACTTCATCTATCTCTTTAGCAGGAATTTGTTCAACATCAAAATGATACTGTTTTCCAAAGTCAATTAAATCATCGATGGTGGCAGTCCTATTTCGTCCAAAACGATGGTCGTAACCAATGATTATTTTTTTGGCATGAAGTTTTTCTACCAGCATTTCTGATACAAATTCTTCAGCAGTTAATCTAGAAAAAGCTTTGTCAAATGGATGAATAACTAATTGATCAATTCCATAGGATTCTAGGATTTGAATTTTTTCCTCCAAAGTATTGATGAGTTTTAAACTATTATCTTGTTGTAGTACCATCCTTGGATGAGGAAAAAAAGTAAAGATGGTTGAGCGATATTGATGGGTTTTTGCCGCTGTTACAATACGGTCAATTATTTTTCTATGGCCTACATGTACTCCGTCAAAAGTGCCAATTGTTACAACTGAGCAAGCTTCGGGGACAAATGTCTGGATGTCTGTAATTTTTTTCACTGATTATGAATTTTGTAGCTGCCGTAAAAAAGGTACATTTGTTTTAAGTGACAGCAAACAAACGTTTACAATATGAAAACAAACTTACGGTATGTTTTTTCAATTTCCATGTTTTTTTTGTCAATAGTGCTGTATAGTCAGCAAAGCTTTTGGCGTGAACAAAAGGATGGGAATGAAAAGGAGCGTTTGTATGCTCGACAGTTTTCCGGCGAACAAGCCAATTACCGCTTTTATACATTAAATAAAGCAGCATTTTATGATGCTTTATCAAGGGTGCCTCAACATGGTAAAAGTGTGAAGGGATTTTCAATGGTTTTCCCTGTGATAGGGATGGCTCCACAAAGTTTTTTAATTTATGAAACTCAAACCCTCTCACCAGCCTTATCAGTAAAGTATCCAACGATCAAGACCTATATTGGTGTTAGTTCCAATGGCAGTGGAATGCGACTTAGGTTTAGTATTACTGCTCAAGGCGTAACGGTTATGATAACCCAACCTGAAATGGATCCTGTGTTTATTCAGGCCATTGACCTTAAGTCTAATCAGTATGTGTTGTATAGTAGATCTGCTATTGAAAGTACTCCTAATTTTGAATGTTTAACTCCTGATAAATTTGGGAAGTCAATTGATCAGGTATACATAAAAAGTAAGATATCTCGAGCAAATGATAAGGTACTAAGGACCTTTAGGATCGCAATCGCAGCTACGGGTGAGTATACTCAATTTTGGGGAGATAATGATGACAGCAATGGAACCAATCAGGAGGACGCCTTAGGTAGGATTGTAGCAACTATTCATAGGATGAATGAGGTTTATGAAACAGATATGGCTGTCTCCTTTCAATTGGTCTCAGGTACTTCAATTGTTTTCCCAAATCCTTCAACGGATCCCTTCACAACAACCACTAATTTTCCCTCTCAATTACAAAGCACCTTGACAACTGAACTAGGAGAAAGTAACTATGACATAGGGCACCTTTTTCATAAAGGAAATAATGATGGTTTTGCTGGATGTATAGGGTGTGTCTGTGTTGATGGACAAAAGGGACAAGGTTGGTCTTCTCATACATTTGAAGCTGAAAACGGGACCACTTTTTTAACTGATTTTTTTGATATAGACTTTGTTTCTCATGAAATTGGTCATCAGATGGGAGCAAATCATACATTTTCTTTTCAAGATGAATTAACAGGAATGCAAGTTGAACCTGGTAGTGGAACAACTATTATGGGGTATGCCGGTATTACAGGTTCCAATGATTTAAAAGACCATAGTGATCCATATTTTCATTACCAAAGTATCTATCAGATTTTAACAAATTTGCAAACTAAAAATTGTTGGATGGGCACCGCTATTATTAATAATCCTCCAATAGTTGATGCGGGAAAAGATTATGTAATTCCAGCAGGTACTGCTTATGTGCTTCAAGGAAGTGCTTATGATATTGACGGAGATCTACTTACTTATGCCTGGGAGCAGATAGATAACGGAGTAGTAAACTATCAAAACTTTGGGCCAAATTTGCTAACAGGTGCGATGGCTAGGTCGCTGCCTCCTTCGCTATCATCAGATCGGTATATTCCTAGACTTGATTATGTACTTCAAGGACAACTTTCAGATAATTTAATTGAGAAAGAAAGTATATGGGAAACTGTTTCAAATGTTTCTAGGACTCTTAATTGGGTGCTAACTGTTAGAGATCGTTCTAATACTTCTTCAGGACAAACACCTCAATCGAATTATGATAAGATGCGAATAAATGTAGATGCGAGTGCTGGACCATTTAAAGTAACTTCTCAGGCTTCTGCTGAATCATGGATTGCGGGTACTCCACAACTGGTTTATTGGGATGTTGCCGGCACTGATCAGGGATTAATAGGAGCGGAGTGGGTAGATATTTACCTTTCCATAGATGGAGGCGTTACATTTGTTGAGCCTTTGGCCTTAAAACATCCTAACTCTGGAATGGCTACAATAATAATTCCTAGCGATGTGGAGACATCGACTGCTAGAATCATGGTGAAGGGATATGATAATGTATTCTATGCTGTAAATGGAGGAAATATCCAAATAGAGATTTCAGAGTATACAATAAGTGCTCTTGAAGAGGAAATTGTGGTTTGTGTGCCACAGACTTCTCAAGCTGTTTTTAATTTTGAGTATAAAGCTTTTAATGGCTTTTCAGAAGAAGTTGAATTTAGTATCTCTGGGGTTCCATTAGAAGCTTCAGTGGGTTTTAATCCCTCTATGGTAAATGTGGATGGAGGCTTTCAGCTAATAATTGAAAACTTGAGTACGGTCTTAGCTGGGGATTATCCGTTTACAATAGAAGCGGTTTCTTTGGTTAGTGGAATTAAACGATATGAACAAGTCGTTTTAAAGATACGGAATTCATCTGTCACTGCGCCGGCCATCGAATATCCTGTTAATGGTGCAAATAGTGTTTCCCTTTCTTCCTTCCTTAGATGGGAAGCTGATGCGAATGCAGATAATTATGAAATAACATTAGCATCGGATCCTCTATTTTTAGAGATTTTGGAAACTACAATTGTTGAGAGTAATTTTTATAAGTCTGATCTACTAATGCCAAATGCTACTTATTATTGGCGGGTAAAGGCAATTAATGACTGTGGGGAGAGTGCTTTAAGTGAAGCTGATTTTACTACTGTAGTATTAGATTGTGGAGATTTTAAATCAACTGATGTCGCTATTTCAATGGATGACATTAATACTCCTTATGAAATGGAGCTGTATGTAGCTGAGGATGCTATTATTGCTGATATTGATATTAAAGTATCTATTAACCACACATGGGTTGAAGATTTGGGTATTTATTTAATTACACCCAACGGGAGTTCCATACCTCTTTCTCTTTTCAATGGTAATAGTGGAGATAATTATAACCAAACAATTTTTGACCAAGAGGCCTCTATTTCTATTACAAATGGTGTTGCCCCATTTTCTGGAAATTACATTCCTCAAGAGGATTTATCATCGTTATATGGGACTTCGACTCAAGGAACTTGGAAGTTACGTGTAATTGATGCTTATGAAGAGGACAAAGGAATTCTTAAGTCTTTTGAAATTGCTTTTTGTGTTGAAGGTCCATTTCAGTTGGATTCTGATGGGGATGGCATTTTGGATGTAGATGACAACTGTCCTTATACCTCAAATCCAGATCAGGCAGATATCAATAATGATGGAATAGGTAATGCATGTGATTATGATCCAGATATGGATATGATTGAAAGTGTTGAAGACAATTGTCCTGATGTGTATAATCCTGATCAGTTCGATACAGATGGAGATGGCTTTGGTGATGCATGTGATTTAGACGATGATAATGATGGGGTTTTGGATCAAAATGATAATTGCCCTGATGTCTATAACCCAGAACAATTTGATACGGATGGAGATGGTTTAGGTGATCAATGTGATTCAGATGATGACAATGATGGAGTGCCCGATGTTTACGATAATTGTCCGTATGTATTTAATCCAGATCAAAGGGATAATGATAATGATGGTATTGGAGATGCATGTGTTGATGCAGTAGTAATTTCAAATGGTTTTACACCAAATGGAGACTCTATAAATGATGTGTGGTTTATAGCTAATATTGAATTGTATACTAAAAGTATATTAAAAGTGTATAATCGATGGGGACAGGAGGTTTTTAATAGTGTAAATTATCAAAATGATTGGAATGGTTTTCATCGAAATGGAGGAAATAAGGTTCCTCAAGGATCATATTATTATGTTCTAGATATTTTTGGTAATGGAAGTGATGTGTATAAAGGATGGTTGTTTATTAATTATTAAGGGATGAAAAGTAAGTTAAATGTCCGTATTTTAACGCTGTTTATACTTGGGTTTGCGTATAGCTATGCTCAGCAACAACCCTATAATTTGTTTTATAGGTATACTTTGAATTCCTTAAACCCAGCAGTGGCAGGTGCTCATAAGGCATGGGAGGTGGCAACTGATTTTCGTTTTCAATGGCAAGGAGTAGAAGATGCGCCACGATATCAAACCTTTCTATTATCTGCTCCAGTGGGAAAACGTATAGGTCTAGGTTTGTCTGCTATCAATGATAAGGTGTTTGTGGAGCAGCAGACGACTATGTATGTAGATGTTTCATATGCATTACCAATTTCCGTTGATGCTACTCTGTTTTTAGGAATCAAAGCAGGAGGTCGTATTTATTCATTAGACGCATCCAGAATCGATGTTCCACAGCCTTCAGATCCTTATTTGCAATCAATATCTGGTGAATTTAGACCTAATGTAGGAGTTGGAATGTATTTAACTCATAAGGACTTCTACATTTCTTTGTCTGCTCCTCGTTTGTTAGATTCCAAGAAATCAGATTTAGTCGAAGGACGTGCAACAACAGTGGCAGATAGGATACATGTGTATCTGAGTGGGGGATATGATGTTGATATTAGTTCGGATTTAACACTTCGCCCATCTATAATGCTGAGAAATGTTGAGGGTGCAGATTTGCTGTTAGATGTGACTGCGGCACTACGTTATATGGGAAATTTTGAAGCAGGATTGGTTTATCGTAGTAGCAACTCTTTTGGTGCTTTGATATTGGCTCAGGTGTTTGATGGTATCCGGTTGGGATATGGATATGAAAATGCTTTACAACGTAATTTATTGGTTGCTACTCGTGGCTCACATGAATTTTTATTATTGTTGGAAGTAGATAAGCTTCTGCGTTAAATAGCGTATTATTTTCCATTAAAAGTATTCATAGTTGTGTTAATGCCGGCTAATCCAAAGGACAAAATAGCTTCACTACATTTTTGAAGTCGTTCTGGTAACTTTTGTTCTTCTTCGGTATTCCAATCACCTAAAACATAGTCTACCTGTCTTCCTTTTGAGAATTCATTACTTATGCCAAAACGGAATCGATTGTATTGGGTGGTTCCTAATTGTTGTTGAATGTCTTTAAGACCGTTATGGCCTCCATCACTTCCTTTGGTTTTAATACGAATACTCCCGAATGGAAGATTAAGATCATCGGTAATTACCATGATATTTTCTAATGGAATATTTTCCTTTTCCATCCAGTACTTCACAGCTTTGCCACTTAAGTTCATATAGGTTGAGGGTTTCAATAGAATAAAACTACGTCCTTTGTGTTTTATCGTAGCGATTGCTCCCAATTTTTGCGTTTCAAAAGTTGCATCGTTCCTAGATGCTAAATACTCAACAACCTTAAAACCAATGTTGTGGCGGGTATTTTCGTATTCAGTGCCTATATTGCCTAATCCTATAATTAAAAACTTCTTCATAGCATGGTTAGTGGTCTCTATTGAGGATGAACGTTTTAAAAATGATATTAGAAATTTCACCTATAGTTTTTGGTAAAAATAAAAAACATCCCGCTTAGAGGCGGGATGTTGAAATGGTAATTTTATGAAAATTATTTTTTCTTACCTCCTTTAGCAGCCTTTTCAGCTTTAGCAGCTTCTTGAGCAGCCTTCATAGCAGCACGTGAAATTCTCACTTGACATACTACAGTGTTGTCAGGGTGCATAATTTTGAAGTTTTCTTGTGCAATTGCAGTAATATACTTCTTGTTACCCATTTCCATGCCAGAGATATCAGCATAGATGTAATCCGGTAGATTAGATGGTAATGCTTTTACTTTAAGCTTACGATTGTTCAAACGCAATACACCACCAGCCATAACTCCAGGAGAATTTCCGGTTACTTTTACAGGTACTTCTACGGTTACTTCTTTGTCATCATGAAGTTGGTAAAAATCGATGTGCATGATGCTGTCATTTACAGGGTGAAACTGAATGTCCTGTAAGATAGCACTAAATGTTTGTCCACCTTCTAGGTCAATCACTGCCGTATGTACATCGGGAGTGTAAACCAATTTAGAAAAGGCTAGTTCGTCAGCTGAAAAGTGAATTGGTGTGTCTCCTCCGTAAAGTACGCAAGGAACCTTTCCAGCATTACGTAAGGCTTTAGTCGAGGACTTGCCCACGCTTTCTCTTTGAGATCCTTTGATAGTAATTGACTTCATTGTATATAAATAAAAATTAAAAAATTTACATTAAAAACTTAGAACTTATAGATGTATTGTGATGAACTCTATGCATTACATCTGCAAATAAATCTGCGCAGCTAAGTACTTTTATCTTATCGCTTTGTTGCTTAAGAGGGATTGAATCTGTTACAATTAATTCTGTTAATTGCGATTTTTCAATTCGATCGTATGCGTCTCCACTCAAGATTGGATGGGTGATAATGGCTCGAACACTAAGAGCTCCACGCTCCATCATAAGATCAGCTGCTTTGGTTAGAGTGCCAGCGGTATCTACCATGTCATCCACCAATACCACATTTTTTCCTTCTACTTCGCCAATAAGCTCCATATATTCAATAACATTGGCTTTTTTACGCTGTTTGTAACATATTACGACGTCACTACTTAGAAATTTAGAATATGCATAGGCTCTTTTTGAACCTCCCATGTCTGGAGAAGCAATGCTTAAATTCTCCAAGTTTAGACTTCTTAAATAAGGTAGAAAGACTGTAGAGGCAAATAAATGATCTACCGGTCTTTCGAAGAATCCTTGGATTTGGTCAGCGTGCAAATCCATAGTTATGATTCGTGTTGCTCCGGCTGTTTCCAGAAGGTTGGCAACTAATTTTGCGGCTATGGGCACTCGAGGTTTGTCTTTTCTATCCTGACGAGCCCAACCAAAATAAGGCATAACAGCCGTAATGTGTCTTGCAGAAGCCCTTTTTGCGGCGTCTAGCATTAAAAGCATTTCCATTAAATTCTCAGAACTTGGATGCGTAGAGCCAATGATGAATACACGTGCTCCGCGCACTGATTCTTCAAACGAAGGTTGAAATTCTCCGTCACTGAATCTAGAAAAATGTACCTTGCCTAATTCTGATCCAAATGCTTTAGCAATTTTTTCTGCTAATTCTGTGCTTGCCGAACAAGCGAAAATTTTTGGTTCCGGCACTGTATAAGCCATTCTTAAAATGTTGTTTAGTAGTTTGTTATTAGTGTGTTGTGTAAATTGAGGTGCAAATTTAGAAATTTATTCGAACCTGACTAGATTTTTTTGTTTGTTTTTTTGGTTAGTATCTCAAAAAAATAATTACATTTGCACCCATCATTAACAGAAGTCATCTTGCCTGGGTGGCGGAATTGGTAGACGCGCACGACTCAAACTCGTGTTCCTCGGAGTGTGGGTTCGATTCCCACCCCAGGTACAAAGCCTTGCAACTGCAAGGCTTTTTTATTTGGATTCTTGTAAGTTTGGCGTTAAAGATTGATATTCTTTAGTTAGTTCAATTCGGAATTCTTTTCTTAATTCGTCGCTTTCCGCATAGCATACTGGTGAGCTATTTCTTTTTTGAAGATGATTTTTGGTGTATTGATTTTTTCGACTTTTCATGAGTGAAATGATGAACTTTAAAATTACGTTTTTTTGTTTAAATTCTACGAAGTCGGTCAAAAAATAAAAAAGCCTTCCAAATAAGGAAAGCTTTTCATTGGTTTAACTACTAAACCTGTGTAAACCAATAGTTTACACAAAACAACACAACTAATCTTTATTGCCAAAAAAAGCCCCTCTTTCCGGAGCTAATTTTGCGTTTTGACTCTTAGGCCAATTTATTTTTAAAATACATTATCTTTTGTTGAACCACAAATTTATAGTGGTTAGCCCTCCTGTTTATAGGCAGCTCCTTACAAAACAGGCTTGCAAATATAATGTAAATTTTTACAAATGCAACAGTTATTTATTTTTTGTTGCGGTATTATAACTTTTTCAACTATTACTGATCGAAAAAAATTAGATAAGTCCTAAATCTTTTGTCATGGACACTAAATGGACTGTATTTTTGGCCTTGAAGTATATTTTTAATTTGTTTATTCTTTTTTCAATACTACTCAGACTATATGGACTAATGTCTTGTTCTTTAAAGTGTATCGAAATTTCATCCTGGGATAATCCTAGGGAAAGTTGTCGAACAAGTTCTATGTCATAACTGTCAATTTCAAGAATTGTTTTATGGCTTAGTGCAGTCGAAAGGGACGGAGATACATATTTTTCTCCTTGCGTAATAGTATTGATTGCCTCAATGAGCTCATTGAGGCTGTTGCGGCTTTTGTGGACATATGCATTGATGTCTAATTCGTCAAAGAATTGGCGTATTTTAAAAATTCGGTCTTCTACTGAAAACAGAATTGTTGTAAGCTCTGGCTGCTCCTTTTTAATAGTTTTTATTAATTGATCTCCAGAGGTGATTTTTTCTTCTCTATGATCATTTTTAAAAGATAGGTCTGAAATTAAAAGGTCAAAAGGGATGTTATCCTGAATTGCTTTTTTAAGTTTTAGATAGGCTTCATCGCAATATTTAGTATGCGCTATTTCAACATCAAATTTTTCCTTTAATTTGGCTTCTATTCCCAGTGAAGAGATATCTAAATCTTCAGCAATTAAAATTTTTTTGAACATAGTTAGACAGGGAAATTAATTATTGATTTAAATCCTTTTCCGGGACGAGTTTCAAAAGTAACATTCCCATTAATATCTTTTATACGGTTTTCCACATTGTTAAGACCACCCTTCTTTTTTTTAAGGTCTAAGGTTGTTCCTTTTCCATTATCCGCATATTTTATGGTAATGGTTTTTTTATCTGAATATATTGTAATGGCACTAATGTAAAACTATTTTTAATTACCTCCATTATTTGGTGGAGGTGGAGGAGGTTGTATTTGACCATCATCTCCACGACAGGTTTGTGTTAATCTGTAGAGTTCGGGAAATAGGTATAAATGGTTCAATTAGGTCGAATCGTAGATTTGAAATTCTATGAATGTATTTGTGTAGGTTGTGTTTTTAGAAGGTTAAAAAATTCAATTATAAGTAGGGGAAAATTTAATGTTTTGATTTTTTATATATCCATTCTATAAGAAAACAAGCTAGAATTATACTTATGGAAATCAAGACTCCTAAAAAATTGGATTTGTATTGTTGATTTACTAAAATTAATAAAGCTATGGTTGATAATACAATCCCAATTAGAGGAATTAATTTGTTCGCGTCGATCTTATTAGATAGTTTGTACCCTACATAATTCACAATTCCAAAAATGATTAAAAATCCAATACTCCCGGCGGTAGAAATACTTTCCAATTTCAAAGTATTTACTAAAATCAATGTTGAGATGGCTGTGATTAATAATCCTATAGGTTGGTTCCAAAATTGGGCAAGAAAATGATGAGGTAATTCATCATCCTCGGCAATTTCGAAATTTACTCTGCTTCCACCATATAGAGACGCATTAATTGCTGAAAAAGTAGAGATTAATGCTGCGATAGTGATAATAGTAAAACCGGTATTTCCGAGGGTTGGTTTGGCAGCCTCTGCTAGTACATAATCCTGAGCAATAGTAATAGTTTTGAAAGGCAATAATCCAATAGTTACTATGGTGATAATAATATATAGTACTATTACAAAGATTACGGAATAGTAATAAGCTTTAGGCAGATTCCTTTCGGGATTGTCAATATCAGGGGCTGCATTGGCAATAAGTTCAAACCCTTCATATGCTACAAAAATGACCATACCACCAGCTAAAATATGTATAGGTGTTTCCCAATTGGAAATAGTTAATTGAACTAAATTGTTGGTGTCTTTTAGTCCATATGCACCTATTGTAATAAATCCTATAAGGATAATTAGCTTTATTACAACTGCATAAGATTCAATTTTCCCAACGACTTTTATGCTATAGTAGTTTATAGCTGTGGCAAGAATTATGATAGCGTTGGCGTATATGTGAGAATCAATTAGTCTACTATGGGTGATTTGTAATAGATTTGGGGCGTACGAGCCAAATGCTGAAGCATATAAGGATAACATGATAATATAGCTTATCCAAAGTAGGTTATTAATAGATCCACTAAAGACTGATTTTCCGAAACCTTTATTAATAAACTTTACCGTACCTCCTCGGTCAGGGTATTTTTTTGAAAGTTTAACATAGCTATATGAAGTAATAAGAGCTAGAATTCCTGCTAATAGAAATGACACTGGTGTTCCTCCTTTGGCAATCGAGACAGCTAGACCTAAAACCGCGAAAATGCCTCCACCTACCATTCCACCAATTCCAATAGCCATGGCTTCTTTAAGGGTGATTTTGGAGTTTACAGTTTTTTTAGAATTCATTTCTTTTACTTTAAAACTAGTCTGTCCAAATTGGAATTTTAATAAAACTCTCATTGTGCCATTTGATCTCTAAAGGATCCCCAGCATCCTTTATAGTTTCTGTTGGAACGGGTTTCCCAGAACCGTAATTAATAATCTCAAATGGATGTTTATTAATGTTCAATAAAATAATTAGTCTGCTGCCTTTAGTTATTTTTTTACTTACAAACCTGGTATTTTTAATTGGTAATGTATTTTTTTTATTTGGATGCAATAAGCTTCTTTGACTGTTGTCTTGAGTGTAACTTGCCCGACCTAGATAACGTGTAAGAAAAAAATAATTTCCATCTGGCATTAGTTCATATAGAGCCAAAGAAATATCCATATCCTTTTTGTTTATGGTGGTTGTTAGATTTCCGGTAAATGAGCCAGTAATTTCAAAATCTTTTTGTAATGGTTCTGATATATAGGTTACCCCATTACTAATGACCAAAGAATCAAAAATGATTTTTGGGGTATAGTAATTATTTTGGCTTTCTCTGTCTTTAAAATCTACTGTTTGTTTTTCATATTTTTTAGTTTTCGGTTTTTGAGTGGAGAGTTTTCTTTGATCCAGGTAAAATAACAATGTGTCATTGTTTATTTGGGACAGAGATGATGCGTGTTTCCATGAATTAGTCCCCATTACCTGATAGTTAACTTTATCTTTTAGTAGAGCAGGTTTTGGTTTTCCTTTTAAGATGAAGTCGAGCCATTCGTATGCAAGAGTCATCATATTTAAATGTGCAATACTATCAATTTGATAATCTTTTAAGTTTTCTGCCGCTTTCCGTTGTCCTCCCCAATGATCATAAGGCCCAATTACAACATAGTGGTTGGCTTTTGGATTGTGTTTAGTATGTAATTTAAAATATTGAAGTGCTCCTAATTGAGAATCATCGTAGTAACCTGTGGTAGTTAGAATAGGGATATTTATATTTTTATATTCTTCTTGAGTTGGAACCATAGACTTCCAATAGGAGTCATAGGTTGTGTGATTTATCCATTTTTGAAAAATTAAATTAGTATATCCTGCCATGCTATCCATTCTGTTAAAAGCTACTCCATCATCATACCACTCAAAAGGCAGACTTCTTTTAATAGGGGGCATTTTATAAATGCTATGATGTGGCCAATATAGGCTTAGATTAAGTTGAACGTTGTTTTCCATAGGAGTGTCAAATCCTGGCATAACTGCAACCTGTGGAACAATTGTTTTTAGGGCAGGATGAATTTTTTTAACAGTTGCCCATTGTGAGAATCCTGTATAACTACCACCGTACATGCCTATAGATCCATTACACCAAGGCTGTTTACTTATATAATCAAGAATGTCATAAATGTCAGTGCTTTCGTTTTCATAGGGGGTATAGTACTTTAGATCGGTTTTAATACCTCTTGCGTACGCAACAATTCCTACATAATCTCTATCTGCACTTGCTTTAGCAAAATTGGAATCGTTTGGTCCTTGATGGTAGGTAGTGTAAAAAAGAATCGCTGGGAGTGGTTTTAAATTAGTCTTTTTTCGTACGATTATAGCTGAAATATCAATTCCGCTTCTAGTAGGTATGAGTAGACTATCTTGAATATAAATTGATGATTCTGGAATTGGTTGTTGAGCGGATAAAAGAGAGCTGAAAGCAATTAAAAATAAAATAAAACAATAGTGAGTCTTTTTTTTTCGCATATTAATTGGAGCTAAACTAGATTACAAGAGGAATATAGGATATTGTTAATGAGACACGAATAGCTAATATATAAAACCATTTAATCAATTAAAAGATTTTTAATCAATGAGTTGTCTTTTAATTGAAAAATGAACTCGGTAGTCTTTTCTATCCTGTAATTTCTTGTTACCCCATTTAGCTTTTAAAGGTTGGCTCCTTCTATGAAGGTAGTTTTATTATTTTCTTAAAACGATAAAATATGAAAATAAGTCTAAGACTGTTTTGAAATGGATGTTATCCTTTTGCATAGGAATTTAATTCTGAGGGGAAAAAATGTTTTAAATCTTTTTTTTTAATTGAAGGTAAAAGGTTCGGATTTGATTAGACTACAACTTAAATACGGTTATAAATGGAATAATTACAGGTCATTTTTACATTTTGTGTATCTTAGACATAGAAGTTATTTGATGTCTATTGGCTTGGATGTATGGGTTGTATACCATCAGTTATTACTCATATGGAATAATTCATTTTCAATAAATGAAAATAGAAGATAAATCTAGTGGTGTTGATATCGGTAATTATTCTTTAATAAAATGACTATGAGAATCACAGTATTACTCCTTTTGGTTTTAGTTATTGCTTGTGCCCAGACAAATGGTAAAAAGACCAATGCCGTTCCTGCCAAATCAAAAGCGCAGCCTGAATACGAGGTAGCCCTTCGATTTATTAGTGATTATGCTAGGTATTCTAATGATATGGATTCAGAAACAAGATTAATCGATTGGATAGGAAGTCGAAAAGATATTACTGATTCATTTAAATCTGAATTAAGAAGAATTTTAGACGAAGCAGAAAAGGAATCTCCTGAAACTGGGCTAGGCTTTGATCCTGTAGTGGATGCTCAAGATTTTCCAAGTAGTTTTGAAATCGCTCAAACTGATGGAATGTACGTCGTAGTTAAGGGAATTGAATGGCCCGAGTTTAAATTAACCATTAGTGTTCGGAGTGTTGGAGGTAAATGGTGTGTTGATGGAGCTGGCATTGTTAATATTCCTGAAAATAAAAGGATTCAACGCTACTGATGGTGTTGAAAAGTGATCCCTTTATTTCTTGAATAAATGCCAAACCTAATAAAAACGAAAAAGCCCATCTTTCGATGAGCTTTTTGCGGTCTGGACGGGACTCGAACCCGCGACCCCCTGCGTGACAGGCAGGTATTCTAACCAACTGAACTACCAAACCAGTGCTTTATTGCGGTTGCAAATATACGCTCGTTTTTTAATTTGGCAAATATTTTTAAATAAAATATTACTTATTTTTTATGTGGATTATTTAAACTTTTGCCTTTCAATTAAATAGGTGAGTAAAATTTTTTCAATATCTTTTGTGATATCAGCAGTTACATACTTTATTTTGTATTGAAGGCATTTCATTCGAATGGTATCCAAGTAAGCTTTTATTTGTTCGGTGTAGTTTTGTTGCACGTTTCCTGCAAAAATATTTACATATTCATCGGTTTCGAGATCAATAAATCTCTTTGGACGATTATCAAAATTAAAATTCACTTCAGTTGTATGGTCTAAAACATGAAAAAGGACGACTTCGTGCTTATTGTAAGTAAGGTGTCTTAAAGCTTCAAATAGTTTGTTTTCTTCTGTTTCTGTCTGTAACATATCTGTAAAAAGGATAACTAAACTACGACGGTGTAAGTTTTCAGCTATTTGATGCAGAAAGGTGTAGGTATGTGTATGTTGCTGTTGAGGAGGAGAGGCATTAATAATGCTTTCCAATTTATTTAAGAGCATGTGGTGATGACGCTCACTTCCTTTTTCTGGAGCATAAAATTCATATGTTTCAGCATAAACGCTCATGCCAATTGCATCCCTTTGTTTTTTTAGTAACTGCATTAGTGCTGCTGCGCTAAATGCGGAAAAACCAATCTTAGAAAGGTTGTTTATGTTATTGGGTTGTTTTAAAGGGTAATACATGGAAGATGAATTGTCCAGTATGATATGACAACGCATATTCGTTTCTTCCTCGTACCTTTTGGTGTATAGTTTATCAGTCCTCGCAAATAATTTCCAATCAATATGCTTGGTGCTTTCCCCAGAATTGTAAATTTTGTGTTCCGAAAACTCAGATGAAAAACCATGAAATGGGCTCTTATGCATTCCGCTTATAAAACCTTCTACTACTTTCTTAGCTAGAAGTTCCAGATGGTTTATGGTGCTTATATTATGAAGTTCTTGTTGAAGGTTCATGAGTTAATAAATAATTGGGTAGGTCTATAAAAATAAAAAAGGTTTGGCAAGCTGCCAAACCTTTTTAAATTATCATAAAGGCTGTTCTTACAACAAAGCGTCCAATGCTTCAGTGTAGGTATTTTTAGGTGCTACACCTACTTGTCTACCTACGACCTCTCCATTTTGGAATACCAATACTGTAGGGATGTTACGAACTCCATATTTGGCCGCAAATTCTTGATGTGCATCGACATCTACCTTTCCAATAACTGCTTTTCCTTGGTATTCTTCACTTATTTGGTCAATTACTGGACCTACCATACGGCAAGGACCACACCAAGCAGCCCAAAAATCTACTAATACAGGTTTGTCACTTTTTAAAACTACTTCTTCGAAAGTAGCATCGGTTATCTCCAGAGCCATAGTATTGTCTTTTAAGGTTATTACTGTTTTCTTTTATAACGATTATCTCGCAAATTTACATATTTATTTCGGCCTCTCCACAGCAGTACGATTAGTTTTTGTTATATTGCTATAAGTGAGGTGTAAGACCGTTAATTTAGTTTGAAAATAAAATCTTGACTACGCAATATATCAATTAAATCTGAATTGATATTTACTTTTAGCTTTCTGCTTTGCATAGTCAATTTTACATCTTCATCTAGCTTGTAAACCGAAAAATAAAGCTGGTGTTCTCCGCCATGGTCTCTTACTGCTTGTTTAAGAACATCAATTTTGTTTGGCTTAATATCTTCGACATTGAGATGTATGGTGATTTTTTTGGCAAATTGTTGCATTACATCTTGCAGTTGCATCATTGTATTATACTGTAAACGTGGTTCACTACGTTCGCCCGTCTCCTTTTTGATAAAACCTTCACGCACATATAATCTAAGGTAGATGAATGAATTAATTAGAAGGAAGTGTCTGAATTTAAGGTAATCCTCATTAAACAGTCTAAACTCATAAGAATCATTGTAGTCTTCCACAGTGAATGCGGCCCAACCTTTTCCATTTTTAGAAGTGCGATGTTGTATATCGGTTATTACTCCAGCTATTGATACTTCTCTGTTTACTAATCGTGTAAGTTCTCGCAGGTCTGAAAGTGAGGCATTACAAAAGTATTTTATTTCGGTCTTGAAATCATCCAAAGGATGTCCTGATATATATATACCAACAACCTCTTTTTCGCGTTTTAACTTTTCCATAGTGCCCCAAGTATCGCAAGGAGGTACGACAGGTTCTGGAATTTGTACCTCACTCATTTCTCCAAAAAGACTCACTTGGGCAGAATTCTCATTTTCCTGCATCTTGGCACCATATCTTAAAGCTTTTTCTAGAAAGGTGATACCATCGCCTTCATCATGGAAATACTGTGCTCTATGTGTGTCTTCAAAAGAGTCAAAACCACCCGCAAGTGCTATGTTTTCGAAGGCTTTTTTGTTTGCTGATCTTAGATCAATACGTTTGGCCATATCAAACACAGATCTGTATGGACTAGTCTTTCTATTTTCTACAATAGTGTCTACAGCACCTTTTCCTACACCTTTAATGGCCCCCATTCCAAAGCGAATTGCATTGTCTTTATTTACTGTGAATTTATGAAACGATTCGTTAACATCAGGACCTAATACCTCTAAGCCCATTCGTTTACATTCTTCTAAAAAGAAAGAAACTTGTTTGATATCATTCATATTGTTGGAAAGTACAGCAGCCATATACTCTGCAGGATAATGTGCTTTTAGGTAGGCTGTTTGATATGCAATCCATGCATAACAAGTTGAGTGTGATTTGTTGAAAGCATATTGCGCAAAAGCAGTCCAGTCCTTCCATATTTTTTCAAGTTTATCTTCAGGATGTCCTTTTTTTACGGCTCCTTCAATAAACTTAGATTTCATTTTTTCAAGGACATCTATAAGCTTTTTTCCCATTGCCTTACGTAATACGTCTGCATCACCCTTAGAAAATCCTGCTAGTTTTTGTGATAACAACATCACCTGCTCTTGGTATACAGTAATTCCATAGGTTTCTGCTAAGTATTCTTCCATTGCAGGCAGGTCATATTCTATAGCTTCTTCTCCATTTTTACGACGAACAAAACTTGGGATATACTCCAAAGGGCCAGGGCGATATAAGGCGTTCATAGCAATTAGATCGCCAAAAACGGTAGGCTTTAGCTCCTTCATGTATTTTTGCATTCCAGGAGATTCGTATTGGAAGATACCAACTGTTTCTCCTCGTTGGAATAGTTCGTATGTTTTTACGTCATCAATAGGGAATTGTTCTGGGTCAAGAGTTATGTTGTGTCGGTATTTAACTAACTTAACTGTATCTTTAATAAGGGTAAGGGTTTTGAGCCCTAGGAAGTCCATTTTCAGCAAGCCTGCGCTCTCTGCAACGGCATTGTCGAATTGTGTGACATAGAGGTCGGAGTCTTTGGCTGTTGTTACTGGAACAAAGTTGGTTATATCATCTGGAGTAATAATAACACCACAAGCATGTATTCCTGTGTTTCTAAGCGAGCCTTCTAATATTTTTGCTTGTTGAATTGTCTCTCCTGCAAGAGAGTTTTCTTGAGCAATGTCAATTAGTTCTTTAACTCGTTCAAATTCATCGGATGATTTTAGAGCCTTTTTTATTTCATCATCATTTTCTGATAAAAATCGGGCTAGGTTCCATTTAGACGGCATCATGCCGGGTATCAACTTAGCAATTCGGTCTGCATCTCCTAGAGGAAGGTCAAGAACACGAGCAGTATCTCGTATGGCAGACTTTGTGGCCATTTTACCGTAAGTAATAATCTGTGCTACTTGATTAGCTCCATATTTATTGATAACATAATCCATAACTAAAGCTCGCCCTTCATCGTCAAAATCTATATCAATATCGGGCATGCTTACTCGGTCAGGATTCAAAAATCGCTCAAATAGGAGATCGTATTTAATTGGATCAATGTTGGTTATTCCTAGGCAATAGGCAACTGCAGACCCAGCTGCTGATCCACGTCCTGGACCAACTGAAACGCCCATTTCTCGGGCTGCAGCAATAAAATCCTGTACAATTAGGAAGTATCCAGGGTATCCAGTGTTTTCAATAACCTGGAGCTCGAAATCAAGACGTTCTTCAATTTCAACTGTTATTTCGGCATATCTTTTTTTTGCACCTTCATATGTGAGATGTCTTAAGTATTTATTTTCACCTCTTTTACCACCGTCTTGATTATCTTCATTCACTTGAAACTCTTCTGGAATATCAAACTTTGGAAGGAGTACTTCACGAGCTAATTCATAGGGCGTTATTTTATCAATGATATCCTGAATGTTCATGATGGCTTCAGGTAAATCTTTGAATAGCGTTTTCATTTCATTACCACTCTTAAAGTAATACTCCTGATTAGGCATTCCGAAACGATAACCTCTACCACGTCCAATAGGAGTGGATTGTTTTTCACCATCTTTTACACATAATAAAATATCATGAGCATTAGCATCTTCTTTCTTAATGTAGTAGGTGTTATTAGTAGCTACTAATTTCACATTGTGCTTACGAGAAAAGTCTATAAGAACCTGATTGACGCGATTTTCATCTTCTTGATTATGGCGCATGATTTCTATGTATAGATCATCACCAAATTGCTCTTTCCACCAAAGCAATGCCTCTTCTGCCTGAGTTTCACCTATATTTAGGACTTTACTTGGAATCTCTCCATAGAGATTCCCTGTTAGCACCATTATGTCTTCCTTATATTGGGCAACTACCTGCTTGTCAATTCTAGGAACATAATAGAATCCTTGGGTATAGGCAATGGAAGCCATCTTAGCTAGATTATGATAACCATTTTTGTTTTTAGCTAAGAAAACTACTTGGTACCCATTGTCCTTTCGTGTTTTGTCAGTATGATCTTCACAGATGTAATATTCACAACCAACTATTGGTGTTAGTATAACCTCTTCGGGAGGTAGTCCTTCTGCTATGGCTGCTTCATTCTTGGCTTTAGCTGCTTTATTGTGATAACCGATACTGCTTACGAATTGAAAGGCACCCATCATGTTAGCCATGTCTGTTAATGCTACAGCAGGCATTTTGTTTTGAACCGCAGCTTTTATTAGATCTTGTACACTCGCTGTAGATTGTAAAACAGAGAATTGTGAATGATTATGAAGGTGTGCAAAATTTACCTGTGCAAGTTCTTTTATGTTTTGGTTAATTTCTTCCTTTGAAAGTCTATTGTCTGTTTTTTCAGCTAATAGTCGTTCGCGTATTTTTTCTGAAGCTGCTTTTAGATTAATGTGTTTTAATCCAATAAGCTGAATTTGGCTATTATTGGCCTGTTGGAAGGTTTCAAGGTATTCACTAGGAAGTTGATCGGTAGTAAATCCTTCCCCTATTCTCAAAAGCTCAAAAAAGCATCGAGTAGTTGCTTCAACATCAGCAGTGGCATTGTGCGCCTCTGCAAAAGGTTGTTGGAAAAGAAATTCATGAAGTTCAGTAAGTGTAGGTAGTTTAAAACGTCCACCTCGTCCACCTGGAATTTTACAAAGTTCAGCAGTGAGTTCAGTACATGTATCTAAAATAGGTAGGTTTTCTAGAGTAGTTTCTATTCCTGCTCTGTATAATTCGGCTCCCATTATGTTGATATCAAAGCTAACATTTTGGCCTACTACATAAGTTGCTTTTGATAAAGCTTCTTTGAATAGATGGAGGACCTCACTATTAGTGATTCCTTCTTCTTTAGCTAACTCCGTGGAAATACCATGAACTTTTTCAGCATCATAGGGAATATTGAATCCTTCAGGTTTTATAAGATAGTCCTGATGTTCGATAAGTTTTCCGGTAGCGTCGTGTAATTGCCAGGCTATTTGGACAGCACGTGGCCAGTTATCCACATCGCTAATGGGTGCATCCCAACGCTTGGGTAATCCGGTGGTTTCTGTGTCGAAAATCAGGTACATAGGGTATTGAATATTAAGTCTTTGTGATTTTGGAATATTAGCGTTAAAATTACAGATAATTTTTAGGGTGCTAAAGCAGAGTTTTGATGAGTTATTAACGACTCAAAATTTATGAGAGGTTGTTAATTAAATGTAAGGGGTAACTGAAATAGATAAAATCTTTTGTAGTTTCGTTGTAAACAGTTGCATTATGGATATAGTACTGGTTATTATGGGTTTTCTTTGTGTGGTACTAGGGGTTTTAGGAAGTATACTTCCGGCATTACCTGGCCCTCCTATCAGTTGGGTGGGATTATTGTTGTTATACCTCACAGATACTGTGGCTACGAATTGGTGGTTTTTGGGAATTACATTAGCAGTAGTTATAATTGTTTCTGTACTTGATTACACCATTCCAATAGCAGGCACAAAACGTTTTGGAGGAAGTAAGGCGGGAATGATTGGTACTACAATTGGTCTTGTAGTTGCATTGTTTGTGCCTATTTTTGGGTTATTTGGAATTATTATATGGCCATTCATAGGAGCATTGGTAGGCGAGTTAATTAATAAATCAGATTCAAAGAATGCATTGAAAGCTGCTTTTGGCTCCTTTTTAGGTTTTGTGGCATCTACAATGTTAAAGTTTATAGTGTCAATAGTATATTTAGGATTTTTTATTAAAACTACAATTCAACATGGATCATCTTGGTTTTAGGTATCTCTTAAATTTTATCTTTACTTAACAGAACGATAAACCTTATTTTTTTGACAGGAGTAAAATAATTCATCTTTTTACACCCTTGTGGCAAAAGAGATGAAAAGACCCCTTTCAACAATTTCTTCTGAAGAACTTAGCTTGAGGTTAAGCCAAAAGGACAGTTTGGCTTTTGAAGAAGTGTATGAGCGATATTGGAAAAGATTGTATGTATATGCGTATAAGATTTATGAGGATGAGGCTATCTGTGAAGATATAGTGCAAGAGGTCTTTATTAGTCTATGGGAAAAAGCCTCAGTTACTTTTATTGAACATTTAGAAGGATACCTATATCAAGCTGTGAAATACAAGGTTGCCGATACACTTAAAAAGCTTCGTTTTACTTATATTCACGATGAGGTGCTGGCTTCGTTAGATTCTGTCACTTCTCTGTATTCTACTAATTATCATGAATTAGAAGAAGAGGTTTTTCATGCCATGGAATCATTACCCTCTAAGTGTAAAGAGGTCTTTTATCTTAGTAGATTTAAACATCTTTCAAATGCTGAGATAGCAAATAGACTTAATATTTCAATTCGGACTGTGGAGACACATATCAGTCATGCCTTGCGTCATCTTCGTAGTAATCTACAAATCGTTCCTTCAGTAGTTTTTGTTTTTGTTGCGCTTATGTTGTCTAAAAGTTAAGAAAAATAAGCTGTTTTAATTCTGTATTAAGACTGCTGTTTTTTCTATTTGTGACTACGTGTTCCATCCTTTATTTTCGACTTACTGTTGAATAATGAAATTATTTCCATTGAATAAAGATGCATTTATGAGGTTGGCCTATAGGTATTCAAAAGATCTATGTTCAACTAAAGAGAAAGAAGTTTTTGAGCATTTTTTAACTGCACTTCAAGAACGAAAACTTAATTGGGAGCTTACCGATGAAGATGCTAGTCGTATGCGCATGCTCTTACATATTAAACAGCGAATAGATGAGCAATCTAATCTTCGGTATACTATTGTACGAATAGCTGCGGCCATTGCATTTTTAGTTACTATGATTTCAATGGGTTACTATTTTGTTACTAGTCCGAGTATGATTGAAGAGGTGACTTATGATGGTCAAAAAAGAGAAGTTATTTTACCAGATGGATCCCTCGTGGTATTAAATTCGGGAAGTATAGTGCGTTATCCTAGCCGGTTTACAGATTCTCGAACGGTTACCTTAGAAGGGGAAGCTTTTTTTCAGGTGGTTAAAGATAGCTCGAAGCCTTTTGTAGTCGTAACGAAATTAATGCATACAAAAGTCTTAGGAACTTCATTCAATGTCTCTGCCTACAAGGATAGAGATTCACGTGTTAATGTAATGAGTGGAAAAGTGGCAGTACAAGCTGAGAATAGTCCAAATGAACAAGTAATTTTGAAGGCCAATGAACAGGTGCTTGTATCTCAAAGAACTAAGCATTTATTTGTAACTGAAGAGCCTGCGGGTCGTTATTCAAGTTGGAGGCTGCAAACATTAGAATTTGATAACGCCACTCTGAAAGAAGTTGCTTTTATTCTTGAACAGAAGTATGGAGTTACCATTCTATTTGATACTAATCATATTTCTGATTTGAAATTGACAGGAGTTTATAAATCTCCTAAAATAGAAAATGTATTGGAAAGTATCTCTTTTTTAAAAGGAGTGAAGTACCGTTATACTGACCCTTATACCATAATTTGGTATTATCCCTCCACACAAAATCTCCAAAAAAAGAAGCCTATGTAACACTTTAAAATTAAAAAACCCGCTTTGCTGCAACAAAACGGGCCAAAAACTTCAGTAAAAACTAAAGCTAATAAATTGAATTATAAAAGATTTCGAAAAAATTTTACAACCAATCCATGTATACAAAAATAGAAAAATTACTTAGTAGAAGCTTAATCGTATGTCTCAGTTTTCTAATGGTGTTTACTGCATCTGCTTCAAATGTAAGTGAATCAAGTAGTCTTAAAGCAACTGTTTCGGTTATGTTAGAAAATGCTTCAGTTGAACAATTATTTTTGGCTATTCAACGTCAAACAGATTTTTCATTTGTTTATGATGAGTCAATTCGTCAGACTACTAGAAAATCATTTTACTATCCTCAAAATACAGTAGAATTCATTCTGAATGATCTAAAAAAAGAGGGCTATTCTTATAAAAATATTAATTCAACCATAACAATTACACGTTCTTCCTCTATACAACAAACTATACATGGGGTGGTAAAAGATCCGGATGGAATACCTTTACCTGGAGCGACCGTGATGTTAAAGGGTGTTTCTCAGGGGACGACCACTGATTTTGATGGAAAGTTTGAATTAAAAGTAAATCAGCCTTCAGGCACATTAGTAATCTCTTTTATTGGCTATAAAATATTGGAGGTTCCTTTTAGAATTGGTACATCCGTTTCAGTTACGCTTCAAGAAGATGTAAATTCTTTAGATGAGGTGGTTGTAACTGCTCTTGGAATTAAAAGGGAAGAGAAACAGCTAGGGTATGCACAACAGACGATCCAAGCCGAGAGTATGACACATGCCAGAGCCAATAACTGGGGAGAGGCATTAAGGGGAAAAGTAGCAGGATTAAATATAGTAACATCAGGCTCAGGACCCATGAACTCACAGCAAATAACATTGAGGGGAGAACGTTCATTAGGAGCTAATGGTAATGCAGCATTAATAGTTGTAGATGGTATTCCAGTCTATAGTGGTCTTACATCTTCAGGTAATAATAATGCCTACATGGAAGAAGACGTTCCTGTTGATTATGGCAACGGAATTGTGGATATTAATCCTGAAGATATTGAAAGTGTTACCGTGTTAAAAGGTGCTGGTGCAACAGCACTCTACGGAAGTAGAGCAGCTAATGGTGCGATCATGATTACCACGAAATCAGGAAAAGTAGAAAAAGGTTTGGGAGTTACTTTCAGTAGTAATGCTAGTGTTGATATTATTCAAGAGTGGCCTGAATGGCAGTATGAATATGGACAAGGGACAATGGCTCGAAATAGCGATGGTGAGTTGTATTATTCTTACGGTGTTACCGAGGATGGTGCTAGTACAAGTGGGACTAGTAGTGCCTTTGGGCCTAAGTTTGACGGACAGTATTATTATCAATATGATCCTATATTGGAGGGACGTTCCCAAGACAGAACATTGTGGAAACCTTATAAGAATAATCGAAAGGATTTTTGGCGTACAGGTACTACCTATACTAACAACGTTTCAATTGAAGGAGGTGATAGTAAAGGAAATATGAGAGCCTCATTCACACATAGTAAGAATGAATGGATTATGCCTAATACTGGATTTGAACGTTTAGCAGTCTCTCTCAAAGGGAGTTATCAGGTTTCTGATCGCATTCGATTAAACTCAGTGGTGAATTACACGAATAGAACAAGTGATAATCTACCTGGTACAGGTTACAATAATCACTCAATTAATTATTTTGAGATTTTTCAAAATCCAAATGTTGATTTGGAATGGTATCGTCCAATTTGGAAAGAAGGTAGATATCAGGTAAGTCAGATAAAGCCTTTTAGTTCTTATATAGAGAACCCATACCTGATTGCTTATGAGGTGCTTAATGGAATCAATAGCAATGGAGTAACTGGAACTCTTAGTGCAAATATCAAATTAAGTGATTATTTTGATTTCATGGTTCGTACAGGATTAAATACCAATCATCAAGATCGCGAACAAAAACGTCCATTTGATACTAACCGTTTTGGTAGAGGGTATTATAAAAAACAGAATATTTATGCACAAGAAACCAATGTGGATTTTTTACTTACTTATAAAAATGCATTTGGTGATTTTGATTTATCAACTTCAGTAGGAGGTAATGCTATGGATTTTAGATACCGAAGACTTGATGCAGCTACGGAAGATGGATTAGTTGTGCCTGGAATTTATAAATTATCAAATGGTATAAGTCCAGCATCAGTTCGTTCACTTGATAGTAATAAAAAGGTCAATAGTTTATATGGGATGATTTCTTGGGCTTACCAAAATAGTATTTTCTTAGATCTTACTGCTCGTAATGATTGGTCAAGTACCTTGCCACAAGATAATTGGTCATTCTTTTACCCCTCAGCTAATGCAAGTATAGTTTTAAGTGAGTTGTTACAATTTCCTAAATCTATTGATTACGCTAAGCTAAGATTTTCCGTTGCTCAGGTTGGAAATGATACTCAACCCTATCGTACCAGTAAGTATTATTCTCAGAGTGATTTTCCAAGTTCTGCTACAGCCCCCTCTACCATGCATAATATCAATTTCAAACCTGAAATAACCACTAGTTATGAGGCGGGTATGGAGTATCGTTTATTTGGGAATCGTTTGGGGTTTGATGCAGCAGTGTATCGAACATTTACAGAAAACCAAATTTTAGAAGTTCCACTTAATTGGGTTACAGGATATAGCCGTGCAATTTTGAATGCTGGAAAAGTTCGTAACCAAGGGGTAGAACTAATGGTTAACGGTACTCCTGTAAAAACATCGTCATTTTCATGGCAAACAACTGTAACCTGGGCACGTAATTATAACAAAATATTAGAATTAGCAGAAGCATTGGAGGGAGAAGATCAGCAAATATTGGGTAATGGAGGTAGTGCAACCCTGATTGCAAAAGTGGGAGGGTCTACTGGAGATATCTATGGGTATGGTTTTGTTCGGAATGAGGAAGGCCAAATTTTGTATAACTCGAAAGGAATGCCTATTCAGCCAAGTGAAATATCGTATCAAGGAAGTGCATATGCTGATTGGAAAGCAGGCTGGGTAAATACCTTTACCTATAAAAATCTTAAATTGAATGTAACGCTGGATGGTCAGTATGGTGGTATTGTGTATTCTCAAACTTTTCATAAGGCCTCAGAGCAAGGTAAATTAAAACATACTCTTTACGGTAGAGAGGATGGTTACATTATTGGCGATGGAGTTGTAGCTAATTCCGACGGCACTTTTTCTCCCAATACTACAAAGGTTGGTGTTCCCCAATACTATAAGGAGTATTATAGGAGAGCAAATGTAGAATCCAATTCATTTGACGCTTCATTTATTAAGCTACGAGAAATTAGTCTTACCTATTCTATTCCAAGACAACTTATTTCCAAAACAGGATTTAGAAATGCGAACGTTTCATTCTATGGAAGAAACCTAGCTGTAATTTCTGATTTTCCAATTTATGATCCAGAATCGGCAGCACTAAATGGTGACACTTTGCTACCTGGAATAGAAATGGGACAGCTACCTTCACCTGCAACCTATGGTATGAGTCTTAAAGTTGAATTTTAAAATTATTTAAAGAATATTAAAATTACGTATATGAGCGTATTGAAAAAATCCTTTTTAGGTATAGTGTCACTTTTAGTTGCACAAGGGTGTACAAGTTCATTTGAAGATTTGAACAAAAATCCAAATTTGGTAGAGCATATTAGTCCAGCAACATTATTGAATCCAATAATATATGAAGTTGCGTCACATAATGTTTACAGAGGTGGTTGGCAAATTACTGATTATCTTATGCAAGTAAATCTACCTTTTCCAAGCGTTTATGGGGGGGTTCACCGTTATGAGATTACGGATAATTTAGGTGCATCTACTTGGAATGCTTATTACAAATGGGCGGCAAATATTAGAGAAATGGAATTAGCAGCCGATGCCTATAAGGATGTTAATTATAAGGCTATTTCATTAACTCTTAAAACCTTGGTGTATGCTGAATTAACTGATGTTTTTGGTGATATTCCAATGAGTGAAGCCTCTAAAGGAGATCAAGGAATTCTTCGTCCTAAATTTGATACTCAAGAAGAAATTTATACTCAATTATTGGCCAATTTGGAGCAAGCCAACACCTTATACGACACCTCTAGTTCAATGGTCTATTCTCCAGATATACTTTTTGGAAACGATATTAAGCTTTGGAAGAAATTTACCAATTCTTTACATTTAAGATTATTATTACGGATATCAAATAGGGTAGAGACACAGGCATTCGCAAAAATGACATTTATGCTTAACAACCCTAATTTGTACCCCGTTTTTACTAGTACTGAAGAAGCTGCAGTTTTGCAGGTTACAGGTGTTAACCCAAATATATCTCCTTGGAGTCGAACACAGGATTTTAGACTTAATAGAAAAATGTCTACTTTCTTTTTAAATAATCTAAATAATTTTGAAGATCCACGAAGGGACGTTTTTGCAACTAAAGCTACCAATTCCGATAATATGGATATTGGTTATGTAGGTATTCCGAGCGCTTACGATGGATCCGAATCTCAATTCAACTATAATGCTTCTACACTGGAAATTTCAATGGTAGAGAACCCTATGATACTTCCTATATTGACTTTTTCTGAAGTGTGTTTTATAAAGGCAGAATTGGCACAAAGAGGATATATTGATAATGCCCAGCATTATTATGAAGAAGGAGTAAAGGCTGCTATGGAATTATGGGGAGTAAATATTCCGGAAACCTATTTTGATAACCCTTATACCGCTTACGACGGAAGTTTGGAGCGTATAATGCTTCAAAAATATTACGCTTTATATTTTAATGGCTATCAACAGTGGTTTGAATATAGACGTACTGGGTTTCCTGAACTTCCTACAACAACTTCTATGCTTAATGATGGAGTGATGCCTTCACGTTTGTATTATCCACTAGATATTCGGGTTCAGAACTCTACTAATTATGAGGAAGTTGTAAAACGAATTGGGGGTGATGATATCAATACGAAAGTTTGGTGGGATATAGTAGATTAATAGTAAAAAAAGAGTACAATGAAAGATAGAAGAGACTTTCTTAAAAAAATAGGAATCGCCGCTGGCGGTGCAGCGTCTGTAGGTTTTTTACCTTCCACCTTGCTGGGACAACCAGTACATAAAGTTCTGGATAAAGAACCGTTTCAAGGATTGGCAACCATTGACATAAAAGGGAGTGTTACTTCCGGTGGTTATGCTTTGTCAAATGTAGTTATTACTGATGGAGTAACTGTAACAAGTACCGATGAAAATGGGAGTTTTAGTCTAATAACTAGTCCTTCTCAAGATTTTATTTACATGAGCACGCCTTCTGGCTATAAAATCAATAGTTTACAAAATGGTTCTGCTCGCTTCTTTTTGCCAATTGTAAAAGAGAATCCAGAACAAGAGATTCATTTTGAATTAGAAGAACTGAAAGAGAGCGATAAAAAACATCACTTTGTGGTGTTGGCTGATCCTCAAATTCAAAATGCTTATGAGGTTGAACAGTTTTTAACTGTAGCCATGCCAGATGTCAAGAAGACAATTGAAAGTATTGAGTCTAGTAATGTTTTCGGGATAGGATGTGGTGATTTAGTCTTTGATCGTTTGGAACTATTTAAGGATTATAATGAAGGAATTAAAAGTACAGGTGTGCCCTTTTTTCAAGTATTAGGAAATCATGATATGGACTTAGGTGTTAGGAGTGATGAAATGACTACCAGTACATTTAATCAACTTTTTGGGCCTCAATACTATTCGTTCAATAGAGGAGATGTTCATTATGTTGTTCTTGATGATGTTTTCTTTATAGGGGTGGATAAAAAGTACATAGGCTACATTAACGAAGTTCAACTTTCTTGGTTAGAAAAGGATCTAAGCTATGTGCCTCATGGTACAACGGTTGTCGTAGCCTTACATATACCTACTTATACAGGTGCTGTAAAAAGGTATCCAGATCGTGACTCCATTGGTGGAATTGTAAATAATCGACAACATCTTTATAAGTTGTTGGAACCTTATAATACACATATTTTATCAGGACATACGCATTTCAATGATAATATGCTTCTAAAGGACAATCTTTTTGAGCATTGTCATGGAACTCTTTGTGGCGCTTGGTGGAGTGGCCCTATCTGTTATGATGGCACACCTAGTGGTTATGGGGTGTACAGTGTTGAAGGGTCTAAACTAAGTTGGTATTATAAATCTACTGGAAAAGATAAAACCCATCAATTAAGGGTATATGAAAAAGGGCGTCATCCAGAATTTCAGGATCGCTGGTGTGTAAATATTTGGAATTGGGACCCAGAATGGACAATTACTTGGTTTGAAAATGGTAAATCTAAAGGTGCTCCGGAGCGAATTGTAGCAAGAGATCCATTAAGTATCGAATTGCATGATGGACCTGAATTGCCTAAAAGAAGGAAGTGGGTGGAGCCTCAGCTTTCAGATCACATGTTTTTCTTTGATCCTTCCCCGAAGGCTAAAACAATAAAAGTAGAAGCGGTTGATAGATTTGGAAATGTTTATTCTGAAACTGTTACTGTTTAATACCTAGTGTTGATTAATAGAAAGCCCTGAAGTTGTAGTCTTCAGGGCTTTTGCTATTAATGGGGTAATTTATCTTTGATAAGACCATACACAAAGGTACCCAATAGCCCTCCGAAAATTACGATAAGAATAGGCCAAAACCCTGCACCAGCCAGCACAAACATTGGTCCGGGGCAAGCACCAGCCAATGCCCAACCTAAACCGAAAATTATACCTCCATATAGATAATTTTTCCAGCCTCTAGATTTTGCTTCTATGCGTATAGGAGTTCCTTCTATATTTTTCAATTTCGTTTTTTTAATAAAGTAGACAATGACTATTCCTGTAATTACCGCCACACCAATTATACCATACATATGAAATGATTTGAAATGAAACATTTCAAAAATTCTAAACCATGAAGCCGCTTCAGATTTATATAATACAATGCCGAAGAAGGTTCCAATAATAAGATATATACTGTTTTTCATAAAAGTATTTTAAAAAATGATAGGAAATAAAAAATGAATCATCAGTAATCCACCAATAAAAAAGCCAATAACGGCTATTAGGCTTGGTAATTGTAAGTTACTTAATCCTGAAATGGCGTGACCTGAAGTACAGCCGTCTGCATAGCGAGAACCGAAACCTACCATAAATCCTCCAATAAGTAATAAGATTATGATTTTAATATTAGTGAATGCTTCATTTCCAAATAGTTCGGTGGGCATATAAACCTTATTTGTTGAATTGATATTGTATGTTTCTAATGTAGATATCATATCCTGGTTGAGTTGAGGAGCAGTGCCGTCGCTAAGAAAATGATGAGCGATAAACCCACCTAAAAAAACTCCAACTACAACCATCAGATTCCAACTCTGATCCCTCCAATTGAAATTGAAAAAATTTGATTTCTTACCTGCTCCGCATAGGGTGCAAATCGTTTTCAAGTTAGATGACATTCCAAATCGTTTTCCTACTATCAGTAAGAGAAACATGGTAAATGCGATTAGTAACCCTGAAATGTACCAAGGCCAAGGTTGTAAAATAATTTCCATAGTTAGTATTTTTGACAAAGATAGGAAACAGAAAGAGGTAATGCATTAGCATTACCTCTTTTCAGAAAATTCGGATTGGGGGGATTACTCTTTTATGCCGAATTTTTTTAAGATGTCTTCCAATAAACACCATTTGGTAAGTGAAGATTGAAATAGATTAGCTCCTACAAAAGCAGTAAACCATAACCAGTTTATATTTACATAAACAGCTAAAAGTAGACTGATAAGGATAAACGATCCGGCTACGCCGCGTACAATTCTGTTTTTCATATATTGGAATTTAATTAGATGTGTTTTTCTACTGGAATTACAATAGCCCTTATGGGATTATTTGTTTCCATTTGATTGTTAAATGATTCAATAAGCTTAAAAAGTGATTCTATTTTAGAAGCTTTGGTAAAGGAAAAGAACATAAGCGATTCATGTCCTCCTTTTTCACTCGGGAACCAGGTCTGGGTTGCCATAAGCGATGGAGCCGTTTTATAGCCATCAATTTCGGAGCTACTAAAGGCTTCAATGTCGGCTTGTTTAAATAGTTTCAACACATCCTTTTGGAAGGCGGAAACAGTGGTTACAATAACAAGTTTCATAGGTCTTTGATGATTAGTTATAATTTTTCTTTTCAATCATATAGTACACTAATGGTACTACCAAGAGGGTCAATATTGTAGAAGCAATTGTCCCTCCCATTAGGGAAATAGCCAATCCTTGGAAAATAGGGTCAAAGAGGATAACGAATGCACCAATTACAACTGTTCCAGCAGTAAGTAAAATGGGTGTAGTACGGACAGCACCTGCTTCAATAACTGCTTGTTTAAGCGGAATTCCTTCTGCTAAACGTAAGTTTACAAAATCTATTAGTAATACCGAATTACGAACCATGATACCTGCCAATGCAATCATTCCGATAAAAGAAGTCGCTGTAAAGAAGGCCCCCATTATCCAGTGACCAACTACAATCCCTACCATTGATAGCGGTATAGCAACCATCATGACTACAGGCGCTTTAAAGTTCTGGAACCAACCTACAATAAGTATGTAAATGATAAAAATAACACCTAAGAAGGCAATTCCAAGATCGCGGAATACTTCTAATGTTATTTGCCATTCCCCATCCCATTTCACTGTATAATTATCTTCATAATCGGGTTGTTGAATGTATAATTCGTTAATGCTATACCCCTCTGGAAGTTTTATTTCTTTTAGTTTTTCTTCCATGCCTAGGATTGCATAAACAGGACTCTCTAACTCTCCAGCCATATCTGCTAAAACATACACTACTTGCTTTTGGTTTTTACGGTAGATACTTTGATGCTGAGAGCGTTTCTTGATTTCAGCTAAATCACCTACGGCTACCATATTTCCTGATGGTGCGGCAATTTTTAATTGTGCTATATCATCAATTGTCGATTTTTCCTGTTCATCTAATGCTAATACAATACCAATTGATTGGGTGGCATTTTGATCATATAGGTTGGTAATTGCTCTGTCACCTAAAGCCAAATTTAATGTTTGGGTAATTTGTTGAGGAGCTATACCTAGGAGCATTGCTTTTTCTTTGTCAATTTCAAAATAATACTCTGGTTGTGAGGCTTCTACCATCCAATCTACATCTACTACATCATTAGTGTTATTTAGAATGGATTGGATGTCATTAGCAATTGTTTTTTGAGTTTCATAGTCAGGGCCATATACTTCGGCTACAATAGTTGATAAAACTGGAGGTCCAGGTGGAACTTCAACAATTTTGACGTTAGCTCCATATAGAGCTGCTATTTTTTGAATATCTGGACGTAATCTTTTTGCGATATCATGACTTTGATCACTACGTTCACTTTTATCTTTTAAATTTACCTGTATATCTGCAGTATTACTAGCACCACGTAAATCATAATGGCGAACTAGACCATTAAATGTTATAGGGGCGGAAGAACCCACATAACTTTGGTAATTTACGACCTCTGGTCTTTTTGAAAGATATTGACCTATTTCTCTTGTGACAACAGCTGTTCGTTCTAGTGTAGTTCCTTCCGGCATGTCAATAACCACTTGAAATTCGTTTTTGTTGTCAAAAGGGAGCATTTTTACGGCTACCGATTTGGTAAAGAACATGGCTATAGAGCCAACTAAAAGAAATATAGTTAAACCTAAAAATATCCAACGTTTTTTTGGGTTTTCTATTAAAGGTCTCTCAAATTTTTCATAGATGCGGTAAATTGCAGTATCTTCCATTTTGTGCTCCTGTTCCAACACAGATTTATCTCCTTTCTTTTCTTTTTCTCGTAAGAAAATAAAACCAAGGTAAGGTGTGATTGTAAGAGCCACAAAAAGTGATAAAATCATAGCTATAGAGGCTCCTATAGGCATTGGACTCATGTAAGGTCCCATCAAACCACTAACAAAAGCCATTGGTAAAACAGATGCTATTACTGTAAAGGTTGCTAATATAGTAGGGTTTCCTACTTCATTAATAGCATATAAGGCGGCTTGCTTAAATGGAAGGCGTTTCATTTTAAAATGCCTATGCATATTTTCAGCGATGATAATGGAATCATCAACTACAATACCAGTTACAAATACTAGGGCAAATAATGTAATACGATTAAGCGTGTAATCTAGTAGGTAATAACTCAACAAAGTTAATGCGAATGTAATAGGTACCGACAGAAATACGACGAGTCCTCCACGCCAACCCATAGCCAGCATTACTACTATTGTTACGGCTATGATGGCTCCAATTAAGTGCATTAATAATTCAGATACCTTATGTGAAGCTGTTTCTCCATAATTTCTAGTTACCTCTACGTGAACATCGTTCGGAATTAAAGTAGATTCTAGATGAGCTACTTTATCCAGAATTACCTCAGAGATTTTCATGGCATCAGCTCCTTTACGTTTAGCAATAGATACTGTTACCGCTGGATATTCTGAGCTATATGAATCAGATTGAGATGAACCTTTGCCATAACCGAAAGAGACATATGAAGTTGGGAGTTGAGGTCCGTCAACAACTGTAGCTACTTGTTTAAGGTATATTGGAAGATTTTGTTGGACCCCCACTACTAGGTTTTCCACATCTTCCGTGGTTTGCAAGAAACTACCAGTTGCCACTAAAAATTCGATGTCATTTTGGCGAAAGCTACCTCCAGGGAGCTGTTGGTTATTGGCCTGAATCTTTTGAGCGACACTAGTGAAATCAATTCCACTGGAAGCCATCTTATCTTTATCTAGTACCACGCGGACTTCACGATTCCTACCACCAATTTTTTTAGTGATAGAAACATCGGTTACTTTCTCAATTTCATGAGTTAGTTCATTGGCGAGTTGCCTTAATTGATAATCATCATAATTCTCACTCCAAAGGGTAAGGGCGAGCATTGGAACATCGTCAATTGCTCTAGTTTTTATAAGTGGCATGGTGACACCTTTTGGCATGTCATCCATATGTTTCATTATTTCATTGTAAAGTTTTACGTAGGAACGTTCTATATCCTCACCTACATAAAATTGTACAATGACCATACCTTGGTTATTCATGGAAGTACTGTAAACGTACTCTACACCTTTTATATTAGAAATTATTTTTTCTAATGGTTTGATCACTCTTGACTCCACTTCTTTGGGGCTAGCTCCTGGGTACCCTACAAAAATGTCTGCCATTGGAACATCTATCTGCGGCTCCTCTTCTCGAGGAATAAGAAACGAGCTATAAACACCTATTACCATGAATACTATCATTAGTAGTACGGTTAGCTTCGATCCTATAAAGCCTTTGGCAATCTTGCCTGCTAATCCTTCTTTCATTTGTAAATATTATTATTGAATGGCCACTTTGGCACCATTAAACAATTTTCCTTCTGCTGTAACAATGTATGTTTCATCAGCATTTAAACCAGCCAATACTTCAATTTGATCACCATAAGTTCTACCTAGTCGTAGCCAGCGGAGCAAAGCTGTATTTTGCTGGCTAATTGTATAAATTCCAGATAGTTCGCCCTTCTTTATTATTGAGGAAGTTGGAATAAGTACCTTGTCAGGGGCATTTTTACGTTCTACTGGGAATTGTACAGTGGCATACATACCAGAACGAACGGAAGAATCAGAACTGTCTAGTGTTACTTTAACTAAGTATTGGCCTCCTGTATTCTTTGCTGATGAGCTTACCTCTGTAACGGTACCTGTAATCTGGGTGTTAATTGATTTTACGAGTACAGAAACTTTTACCCCATTGGTAATACTACTTATTTCAGATTCTGGGACCATGGCTTTTACCTCAAATGCTCCTGGGGCTTCAACAGCTACTAGAGGTATTCCTGGATTTGCCATATCTCCAGCTTCAACAAAAGTATTAGTTACAATTCCGTTAAAGGGCGCAGTTATGTTGACATAGGCGAATTGTGCTTCAATCTCATTTTTCATTTGCTTGGCTGCTTCAAGACGTGCCTTTGCCATTTGATAGCGGGCAGTCATATCGTCCATTTCCTTTTGAGACGCACTGTTTTCAGTAAATAGGACCTGGAATCGTTTATAGTCTTTTTCCGCGTTTGTGAATGCAGCAGTGGCTTCAATGATTCCTGCATTTATTTGTGCACGTTTCGCTTGTAAATCGGCATTGTTGATGGCTAGGAGTAATTGTCCTTTTGTGACTTTTTGTCCTACATTGACATAAACTTTAGTTACAAATCCCATCATACGAGTGCTTAGGTTTGCGCTATTTACAGCCTCTATTTTTCCACTAGCAGCTAGTAAAGGATTGTTAGTGGCGGTAGGAGCATTAACAGTTACTTTAATGGTAGGTTCATTTGTGCTTCCTATAGTTTCTTTTTTACTGCAGCCAGCAAATAAAATGGAGGCTACTATAAGGACAATGGTATATTGCTTTATTTTCATGATGATTATGCTTTCGTTAAAAATTGAAGGTATGCTAGGGTGTAATTATATTCATAAACTGTTTGTAAGTATTCCAATTGTTTTTGGGAATACAGTGTTTCTGATTGCAATAATTCGGTTGCTTTTTCAAGTCCTTGAGCAAAGCGATTCGTCCGTATTCGTAGTGATTCTTCCGATTGTTGCATTGCTAATTTTGTAAGTTTCAATTTATTTTCGACATCACTAAACATACGTTGTGCTTTTTCAAGTTCCATTTGGCTTTTTGAAATGTATTGACGGTAATGTAGTTCAGCTTTATCATATTCAGCTTTACTTTTTTGTGATTTACCAATGCGCTTACTTCCATCTAAAATGTTCCAACTCAATTGTGCTCCTATAAGATAACCCTTTGCATCCGCTTGGAACATTTTATCATCATATAACTCATAACTTCCAAAGGCATTCAGTCTGGGGAGAAAGGCCATGTTATCTGCTTGGTGTGCTTTTTTATAGGCTTTTGTTGCTAATTCCATCGCTTGAATATCTGTACGGTTCTTTGGTAGTGAACTTTCAATTTCATTTAAAGAAGTTGTTGCAATTAAATCATCGGAAGGAATTAGGATGGTCTTGTTATCTTCATCCATTAAAAACTGAAGATAATCGGAAGCGTTTTTTACATTACTTTTGGCATACAATAATTGATTTTGTATATCCGTTACTCTAACTTCTACCGCTAGTACATCAGCTTTTTGAAGATAACCTTGTTTGAAACTATCATCCGCCATTTTTTTATTCGCTAGAGCAGTTTCATAGGCTTTTTCCAATACATTTATTGCTTTATATGCCAATTGTAATTGCATATAGGACTCTTCCACCTTTAAAACCATATAGTCTTTAGTACGTTGGCCTTGAAGTTGGACGGCTTCCATTTTATTTTTAGCCGCTTGACGTTGAAGCACACCATCTATGTTTAAAAGCGGTTGTTGTACTTCTAATTTAGTTGCAAAATTGGTAATACGTTCAGGATTGTTGAGCAAATCAGGGTTGAAATCACTTTGAGAAATGATTTCTTGATTCAGTTTTGACCCAAATGCCATTAATGGATTAGTTGTTGTGTATCCCGTATGTGATAGGGTGATATTTGGCAGAAACACTGCGTTAGATTGGCGGTAGTCTGCTCGTGATTGGATAAAATCTTGTTCGGTCATACGAATTTCGATGTTGTTTTCCATTACTTTTAAAAGCACTTCTGCTTTTGAAATAGTAATGGTTTCCTGTGCAGAGACAAGACCTGTCATCAGTACTAAAAACAACAATAAATAATTTGTTTTTCGTTTCATCTTTTTTCAAATTGGTGAAGCAAAGGTACTTTTCGTACAAAGGCTAGTCAGTAACCTATGTTACCAATGAAAGGAAGATGAGAAGTATAAAAAAAGCGGGAATAAATCCCGCCGTTGTTAGGTGTTAGTTTTAAGGAGCTTGCTTTGGTCTAGAAAGCAAGTGTGTTTTCATCGGAAATAGGAGGGTAACCTAAATCACGGAGTTTGTTGATAACACCACCATACTGGTTCAGCGTGTGGTAGTCAAAACTAATTGACGAGTTTTCCTGATCTACTGCCACATCTGTAATGCCTTTAAGTTGAGAAACTGCCTTCATAATGGTGTTTACACAACCGCCGCATTTTATGTTTTTAACTTTTAATTCTGTTTTCATGAATGCTGCAATATGATACGTTGGTACTATTCAATACTTTTGGTAAAAGTAAGTTTAGCTTGACTTAGAAAAAATGACAAAAGTCATGATACCAAAAAAGGATGCTAAACGGCATCCTTTTTCTTGCTGATATTGTAGTAAATATATTATTTCAAAGTACTAGGGCATACATAATCTGTAACTTCAATCCCTGTATTTTTAATGGCAGCAAATCCTCCAGCAACGTCAACAAAATTGTGAATTCCTCTACTTTTAAGAATAGAGGCGGCTATGACAGAACGGTAACCTCCTGCACAATGTATATAGAAAGTATCGTTTTTTGGAAAGGATGCCAGGTGGTCGTTAATGTAATCCAATGGCGTTAAATGAGCGCTTTGTACATGTTCAGATAGATATTCACCTTCTTTACGTACATCAAAGACAGGTATGGATTGCTGTTTTAATAATTTTTCAAAGGTCGTTGCTGGAATGGATGTGATTGTGTCATATTCACGACCTTCTTTCTTCCATTCTTCGAACCCACCTTTAAGGTACCCCAATGTTTGGTCAAAACCAACTCTGGAAAGACGAGTTACTACCTCCTCTTCTCTGCCTTCTGGAGTTATTAAAAGGAGGGGTTGTTTTGTGTCCATAATTAATGAACCTACCCATGGAGCAAAAGTGCCATCTATACCTATAAATATAGAACGAGGAATATGTCCTTGTATGTATTCATTTTGATGGCGTACATCCAGTACCAAAGCATCTGTCTCATTTGCAATGGCTTCGAATTCTGCGGGACTTAAAGCTTTGGTGCCGCGCTCCAACACTACATCAATATCGTCGTATCCTTCTTTGTTCATTTGAACATTTAGAGGGAAGTAGGAAGGCGGGGGAAGTAAACCATCGGTTACTTCTTTAATAAATTCTTCCTCCGTCATATCTGCTCTAAGAGCGTAGTTCATTTTTTTCTGGTTTCCTAGGGTGTCAACAGTTTCTTTCATCATGTTTTTTCCACATGCGGAACCGGCACCGTGAGCAGGATATACTATAACATCATCAGCTAAAGGCATAATTTTGGTTCTTAAACTGTTAAAAAGTATGCCGGCAAGTTGCTCTTGTGTCATATCCGCTGCTTTTTGGGCTAAATCTGGGCGTCCCACATCACCTAAAAAAAGAGTGTCCCCGCTAAAGATTGCATGGTCATTTCCTTGTTCATCACGAAGCAGATATGTTGTACTTTCCATCGTATGCCCAGGAGTATGTAGTGCAATTATGGTTATATCTCCCAGTTTAAATTCTTGGCCGTCTTTAGCAACAATGGCCTCGAAGGAAGGATTTGCTGTTGGGCCATATATGATAGGGGCACCGGTAGCTTTTGACAGAGTCACATGTCCACTAACAAAATCAGCATGGAAGTGAGTTTCAAAAATGTATTTGATTTTAGCTTTGTCTTTGCTTGCGCGATCTATATAAGGTTGTATTTCACGTAATGGATCAATAATGGCTACTTCACCATTACTTTCTATATAATAGGCGCCTTGCGCTAGACAACCGGTATAAATTTGTTCAATATGCATTTTGTATATTTTTTTAACTAGTTTATTCTTATAAAATTACAAATCATTTTTGAGCTTACCATAGTTCTTTTATGAGGATGTAAATACCCATTAGTAGTACAAACCATCCAAATCCTTTTTTTAGCTTTTTAGGGGGTATAAAATTGGTTAGATAACTTCCTATGAATATTCCGACAACTGCAATAGCAGAAAAAAGGAGTAAAAAATTCCAATCAATATCTAGGGTGGCAACATCTCCCATGAATCCAATTAGTGAATTTATAGAAATAATAAGTAGTGATGTTGCTACTGCCTTCTTCATAGGTAATTTAGCAAATAATACTAAGGCAGGTATAATGAGAAATCCACCACCAGCTCCAACAAGTCCAGCAATAACTCCAACTAAAATACCTTCAAGAAATAGGATATGGTATTGATATGAAGTAACTTGTGTGATTATATTTTCTCTTTTATTAGTAAGCATAGAAATTGAAGTAATAAGCATTACAATTGCAAAGAACACCATTATGGCAATGTCCTTAGTAACTTCATATGATCCAATGTAGAATAAGGAATTTGGAATTGTAGGAATCACAAACCTACGCATAAGGTATACCACAACGAAAGCAGGGAATGCAAATACAACCCCTACTTTTATTTCAACTAGCTTTTTACGCATATTGATTAATGCTCCCGTAAGTGATGATGTCCCTACAACAAAAAGTGAATAGCCAGTGGCAGTTACTGGGTTAATGTGAAGTAAATATACCAATATGGGAACAGTAAGAATGGATCCACCACCACCAATTAGCCCTAGAATAATCCCAATAAAAAAAGCACCAATATACCCTAAAAGCAAATTAATATCCATGATGAGGTTGTTCCTGATTGTGGTGCAAAAGTACCCAATAGTTTTGTAGTGGGTGGTAACTTGGGTTACAAATCTATTACTTTAATACTATTTCTAAATAATTGGATTTTACCTTGGTTTTCTAACTTTTTAAGTAACCTTGAAACTACAACCCTTGAAGTATGTAGATCATTGGCAATATCCTGATGTGTGCTATTAATCACATCATCATTGGTTACCATTGCTTTATCTCTCAAATGCTTAAGTAAACGTTCGTCCATTTTCATAAAGGCGATTGAATCGATAGTTTGCATCATTTCCATGAGCCTAGAATGATAGCTTTCCAATATGAAGTTTCGCCAGCTACGATATTTGGTCATCCATTCCTCCATTTTCTGTATGGGAATCATGATAAGTTTAGCTGGTGTTTCAGAAATTGCTCTTATTTCACTTTTTTTCTGTCCTAGGCAACAGGATAAAGTCATAGCGCATGTATCTCCTCTCTCAAGAAAATACAAGAGTAATTCGTCACCATTTTCATCTTCACGAAGTATTTTAATAGCACCACTTACCAATAAAGGCATACTCTTAATATATTCTCCAATTTCGATAAGCTTGAATCCTTCTGGGACTTCTTTAAAGGTGCCTACTTGATTTATTTCTTGAAGCAACTCTTCTTCAAATAAGTAGCCGTAGTTTTGAATTAATTCTTCTATCATGGCTCTAAATTACAAATTATATCTAATGCTGAAAGAATGTAAACTAGTAAGAAAATACTAAAAAAAAGACCACACTTTTCGGTGTGGTCTTTTAACCCTATTTATTTAAAGGCTGAATGGCCAGTAATGTCCATTCCCGTTATAAGGAGATGGATATCATGAGTGCCTTCATAAGTTATTACACTTTCAAGGTTCATCATATGACGCATTATACTATATTCTCCTGTGATTCCCATCCCTCCTAATATCTGTCTAGCATCACGAGCAATGGTAATTGCCATTTCTACATTATTTCGTTTGGCCATTGAAATTTGAGCAGATGTGGCTTTTCCTTCATTTCGTAAAACACCTAAACGCCAAGCAAGCAATTGGGCTTTGGTAATTTCAGTAATCATTTCTGCTAGTTTTTTCTGTTGAAGTTGGGTGGCGGCTATAGGTTTGTCAAACTGTATTCGCTCTTTAGCATATCTGAGTGCTGTATCGTAGCAATCCATTGCTGCGCCGATGGCACCCCAAGCTATCCCATAACGAGCAGAATCAAGGCAGCCGAGTGGTGCACCTAGGCCACTTTTTCCTGGTAGAAGATTTTCTTTTGGAACCTTAACATTGTCAAAGATTAATTCACCTGTTGCAGAGGCACGTAGTGACCATTTATTATGAGTTTCAGGTGTTGAGAATCCCTCCATGCCTCGTTCAACAATAAGACCGTGTATACGGCCTTCCTCATTCTTAGCCCATACCACTGCAATATCTGCAAAAGGAGCATTAGATATCCAAAGTTTGGCCCCATTTAGTAGGTAGTGATCGCCTTTGTCCTTGAAATTGGTTACCATTCCTGATGGGTTGGAACCAAAGTCAGGTTCTGTAAGACCAAAACATCCCATATATTCCCCTGAGGCTAGTTTAGGGAGGTATTTTTTACGTTGTTCCTCACTACCATATTTAAAAATAGGGTACATTACAAGTGATGATTGGACTGATGCAGTGGAACGGACTCCACTATCCCCGCGTTCAATTTCTTGCATGATAAGTCCATAGGCTATTTGGTCAAGTCCCGCGCCACCGTATTCTTCCGGTATATATGGTCCAAAGGCGCCAATTTCAGCAAGTCCGTTTATGATTTGTTTTGGGAATTCCGCCTTTTGAGCATAGTTTTCTATAATAGGGGAAATTTCTCTTTTAACCCAAGAACGAGCAGCATCACGAACAAGTTTGTGTTCTTCGGTTAAGAGTTCGTCCAGTTGGTAATAATCAGGAGCTTCAAATAAGTCAGGTTTCATAATGGTGGTATTAAGTTAACAAATGTATTAACAAAATATAACAAAACAACCTTGTATTGTTAAATTTTAATTAAAATTCATATAGTTTGGATTGGGCTTGTCACTCATGTAGAATGTAAGCGTTCCTCCTTTTAAAATATCTTCATGAGTAATAAATGGTTTTTTCAGTGGTATTCCATCGTGTTCTATATGTGAAACGAATACATTTTGAGCACTCTGATTTTTAGTTTCTATTACGAATGTTTTTTCATTAGCTAATTGGATCTGAGCAACTTCAATAGATGGACTTCCGATTGCATATGTGGTTGAACCTGGAGCAACGGGATAGAATCCAAGGCTGCTGAAAATATACCATGCACTCATTTGTCCAAAATCATCGTTGCCACCTAAGCCATCTGGAGTTGACTTATACATTTCTGTTAGTACTTTTCTTATTTTGTCATGAGATTTAAAAGCTTGATGTGTCCAATTATACAAGTATAGTACATGATGAGATGGCTCGTTGCCATGTACATAGTTTCCAATAATACCCTCTCTTGAAATATCTTCTGTTTTTTCAAAGTACTTATCTGGTAATTCCATAGAAAAGAGAGAGTCCAATCGCGAAACAAATCGCTCTTCACCACCCATTAGTTCAATTAGCTTTTTTGGATGATGTGGGACATATAAACTATAATTCCAAGCATTTCCTTCTATAAATCCTTGCCCATGTGTGTCTAAGGGGTCGAATTTCTCTTTAAATTCTCCATTACTTAGTCTAGGACGCATAAATCCTGAGGTGCTATCGTACACATTTTTATAGTTTTCCGCTCTTTGCTTGAACATATTGTATATCTCCATATTGCCAAGCTTTTTTGCCGCCTGGGAAATTGCCCAATCATCATAGGAGTATTCTAAAGTTTTAGATACGGAAGATCCATTAAGGTCTTCTGGTACATAACCTAGATCCATATAGTTCCCTAGGCCATCATAGTATTTTGTTTGTGCAGTTTGTACGCAGGCGGCTAGTGCTTCATGCGCTTCTTTACCAGTTAATATTTCTTTTACAATGGCGTCTGCAATTACAGAAACACTATGATATCCAATCATACACCAATTCTCATTAGCATAATGTGACCATATAGGTAGCATGTGATGTACACTTTGGTAGTAATGAGCCATCATAGATCGAATCATATCACGATTTCGATCAGGTTGTAGAATGTTGAAAAGTGGATGTAAGGCTCTGTAGGTGTCCCAAAGAGAGAAGCTAGTATAATTGGTAAAACCATTAGCAGAGTGAACGTTCATATCCAATCCTCTATATTGTTGATCAACATCCATGTATTCAGTTGGTCCTAAAAATGCGTGATACATGGAAGTGTAAAAGTTTACTTTAGTATCTTCGGAGGCGACTATTTGAACTTTAGATAATTCTGTGTTCCATTTTTCCTGACCTTCTTTTTTAATACGATCAAAATCCCAATGAGGGATCTCTGCTTGCATGTTTTTTAAAGCCCCCTGGGTGCTTACTGGTGAGATGGAGAATTTTATTAGTAGTGGTTTA
The DNA here is from genome assembly GCF_028743515.2 of Imtechella halotolerans. Classification (GTDB taxonomy): domain Bacteria; phylum Bacteroidota; class Bacteroidia; order Flavobacteriales; family Flavobacteriaceae; genus Imtechella; species Imtechella halotolerans. Next base: position 2,827,733 of record NZ_CP117969.2, read on the forward strand.
TCTTCCTTAGTTTCAAAATCAAAGTAGGCACGAACTTTTTCACCAGCCATTTCAGGAAAGTTTTTACTTTCATCAAATTTTCTCCAAAAGCCTTTATAGGGGGTTTTGTCATATTTTGCATGTCCATATTGGGTGATAGGTTGGCTAAAAGACATAGCAAAATATACGGTTCTAGTACGCGCCCATCCATTAGTTTGTCTATATCCAGTTACAAGGGTATCGTTTTCTACTCGTACAAAAGTCCATACATTTTTTTCGTCATAATTATAAATGCCTGACATCAAATCAAGTATTAGGTGTGATTCTTTTGTCTTTGGAAATGTGTATCGATGCATACCCACCCTAGTTGTTGCAGTTAGTTCAGCCTTAATATTGTAATCGTCCAAATCTACTTTGTAATAAGCAGGCTCTGCCTTTTCGGTTTTATGTGAAAATCGTGACCGGTATCCCATTTCGGGATTTGACTCAGTTCCTGGATTTAGCTTAAGAGAACCAGTGGTGGGCATAAGTAAAAAGTCACCTAAATCTGAATGACCTGTTCCGCTAAAGTGTGTGTGGCTAAAACCAACAATTGTAGTATCATCATATTGGTAACCGGCACAATATTTATAAACCTCTGGATTGTATTTACCATCTACGGCATAAGGTATGGTGTCAGTATCTGGACTTAACTGTATACTTCCGAATGGAACTGTAGCACCTGGATATGTGTGTCCCATCTTATCAGTTCCTATCATGGGGTCGACATACTGAATAAGTTTAGCAGGTGTTATAATTGCCTTAGTAGGCTTTGATTGGTTATTACAACTGACTAATACTATTGACAGAAGGAATATTCTACTAATACTATAAATACAGAATTTTATTAGCTTCATTTTTTCAGTTTTAGTGGTTAGGTAAATATATCGAAAAAATGAAAGCTACCCGTGTAAGGAGGTTTACATCTTTAAATAGAATTCTTTGGTAAGATTAATGTAATCTTCCGTATACTGGTGTCTACCTTTTTCTATCGTAAGTTCAGATATTAAAGGAGAGGAATGTCTAAAACTAAACTCCATCAAACTCCGTTTGAATTCAGAATTGAGAGTTCCTTTTACGTGAGTTATTCGTTTAGGGAATAGTTGAAAACGAGCTGCTATTTCCGAAAATTTAACTTCTTCTTTAAAAGGGATTATAACCGCAAATGTGCCTTCTTCATGTAGAAGTTCCGCGACGGAGGCCAGTAGCTCGTGGAATGGCAGTGAAAAAGACATTCTAGCCATATCGCGTGCATCATTGCCGCTAGTGACTGTTTCAGAATAAAATGGGGGGTTGGAAACTATTAGATCATATTGATCTTCAATTTCATCTACAAATTCATCCAGACCTGCATGATAACAGAATAAACGATCATTCCAAATGGATTGCTCAAAATTTGCAACACATTGTTCATAGGCTTCAGCATCAATTTCAATTGCATCAATGATAGTTGCTTGACTACGTTGGGCAAGCATTAATGATATAAGACCGGTTCCAGCACCAATATCAAGTATGGCATAAGGGTTATCTTCTAAAGAAGTCCAGGCACCCAATAGTACTCCGTCTGTGCCAACTTTCATAGCGCATTTATCCTGTTGAATACTGAACTGTTTAAATCGAAATGGTGTATTCATACTTATCGGTTTAAGACGACCTACAAGAATTTAGTGTGGCTAATCTATATATAGGTCGATGAGGCCTTCAGGTAGGTCCATGACTATTTTTTGATTCTCCCTATCCACTTTTAAGATGAAATGGTCATTCATGGGTATAAGAATTTCCGTTCCATCTCTATCAACTTCAAAAAGTGCTTGTGCTGTACTGTCATTTATGGCAGTAATGGTTCCTATACTACCTTTTTGATGATCTTCAATAGAAAATCCAATTACCTCATGAAAGTAGAATTTATTACCACTAAGTTTAGGCAGGAACTCTAAAGGTAGGTAAAGTTCGGTCTTCATTATAGCTTCAGCATCGGCTTCGGTATCAACTTCTTCGAATTTTATACGAAGGAGATCAGATTTATGGAGGCTGCTCTGTTCAATAAAAAATGGAACCAGATTCCTGCCCAAGGCAAGAAATACTGATTCCATATTTTCGTAAAGAGCGGGTTCGTCAGTGTCAAGTTTCACCAAAACCTCCCCCTTAAAACTAAATTTTGATACAATTTTACCGAGATAGAAGCAATCTTCTTTTCTCATAGAATTGATTAAGCTTCAGTTTCGTTGTTTTCTTCAGCAACAGGAGCTTCAGTCTCTTCAGCAACAGTTTCAGCTACTTCCTCAGCAGCTTGTGCTTCTACTGCAGCGGCTTTACGCTTTTCGTTTACTTCTTTCTCAGCCTCTAATGCTTTTGCTCTTGCGTCAGCTTTGGCTTGCGCTAGGTTGCTCTCTTTAGAAGTGATTTTGTTGTCTTTCTCATTCAACCAAGTGTTGAATTTAGCATCAGCTTGCTCTTGCGTAAGAGCTCCTTTGTTAACACCACCTTGCAAGTGATGCTTCATTAAAGCACCCTTGTAAGACAAAATACGACGAGCTGTTTCAGTAGGTTGGGCTCCATTTTGTAGCCATTTTACTGAACTGTCTACGTTCAAGTCAATCTGTGCTGGATTGGTGTTAGGATTGTAAGTTCCAAGTTTTTCAAGGAATTTACCATCTCTTTTAGCGCGCGAGTCGGCAGCTACTACCCAGTAAAAAGGTTTTCCTTTTTTACCGTGTCTTTGTAATCTAATTTTTACTGGCATAATGCATTAATTAGGTGGGTACGCGTACCCTATTATTAATTTGTCATACTTCCCTGGAAGGAAAGCGGGTGCAAATATACGTTATTTTCAACAAGTTGTAGGTGATTATGGGATATTTTTAATACTAATAGAGAGCAAAAATTAACTAGATTTATAATTTCTCTACTAATAAATAAGATTAAACTAAGAGCTTTATTGCAAGATGTAAAAGCCTATTTTGGGAACTAAAAGATTTGATGATCATTTAAAATAAGAAAAAGGTCTTGGGTGTCATTTATTTATGAGGTATAATTGCAGGGAACAATACTCATACGATTATTGAAATCTTTTCCTTTTGGAAATTTGTTTTAATGTTTGATGTGAATGGCTCTGCAATTTTTTTGTCAATAAATTATTATGAGCTAAGCAAGTTAAAAACAACGAAATTTACCAAAAGGCATAAAGAATTTACCTGAATTGTATAACTTCAAATTATCCAAAAATTACCTCTTTTAAAACTTGGATTAGATGCAGATCCTGTAAATATTTATTTTGCATTTCCAATAGAGTTTAAATTGAATCCTTAGTAGTTTTTTAAAATTATACCACTATGTTTTTGAGCACTTGGTGCTTTGGTGTTGATTGCTAAAAACTATTAAAAGTCATGCCGATAGTTTCTATTAGAAATTCATGTGAAAGTGGAGTAATTTCTTAAAAAGTTGTAATTTTCCTGTCCGTTTTACTATGCTCATGAGAAATTACGTCTTTTTGATACTTCTTTTTCTATTTTCTTCTTGTGAATGGATGCCAGGTAGCGTTCCAACCCAGGAGGCTATGGTAGCCAAACAACTTGCAGCAATAGATATGAATGAAGTAGAGAAATACCCTCTATTTGATCACTGCGACGAAACAGCCTCTAGGATAACACAGAAAAAATGTTTTGAGGAAACCCTCTCCAGACTTTTTTGGGAGGCCTTTCAATCAGAATCTTTTCTTGTTAAGGAACCCATAAGCGACACAATTTATGCCTACTTTATAGTAACTAATGAGGGGAAAATAGTGTATGATAAAATGGAATCAAATGCTTATATAAATACTTATTTTCCTTCTTTGGATAGTCTACTTAAGGTTAAATCCGAGGTATTTCCTGTAATTCATCCTGCTCTTAAACAAGGTATAAAGGTGGCCTCAAAATGTAAGTTACCAATTGTTATTAGTTCTGAATAGTGTTATTTTCTGTAATGCCATTTTTTCAAGTAGACTGAGATTCCATATGTGAAGAAAATTTGATGTTTACTAATTCCTGAAATGAATGATAAATATTGCCAACTCAAGAGTGTCGGTTTAATTGATTAGTTTTGTCAAAATAACACATTATTCAGATTTTTTTGAAGACAGAAAAAATCATATTAGGAATTGATCCCGGAACAACTATTATGGGTTTTGGACTTATAAAGGTTGTAGGGAATCAGATGCATTTTGTGCAACTTAATGAGTTGCAACTTCAAAAGTATGATGACCATTATTTAAAACTTAAAATTATTTTTGAACGGACTATAGAACTTATAGAAACTTACCATCCTGATGAAATAGCTATTGAAGCTCCTTTCTTTGGAAAGAATGTTCAATCCATGTTAAAATTAGGAAGAGCTCAGGGTGTTGCAATGGCCGCAGGCCTTTCGCGACAAATTCCAATTACAGAATACGAGCCAAAAAAAATAAAAATGGCTATCACTGGAAATGGAAATGCTAGTAAAGAACAAGTTGCTAAAATGCTTCAACAATTACTTCATTTGAAGGAACTGCCTAAAAATCTGGACTCAACAGATGGTCTAGCGGCAGCAGTATGTCATTTTTTTAATTCAGGGAAAAGTAAATCAGGAAAGATGTACAACAGCTGGGCTAGTTTTGTAAAACAAAATGAAGACAAGGTTCAAAAACGATAGGAATCATTATGGCGGGTATCTATATTCATATTCCCTTTTGTAAGCAAGCATGCCACTATTGTGATTTTCATTTTTCAACCTCTTTGAAGAAGAAGGATGATATGATTAATGCGTTGATTGGTGAACTTACATTGAGAAATGTCGAAATTAATCATACAATCGAAACTATTTATTTTGGAGGCGGTACACCTAGTATTTTAACCAATGCTGACATTATTAGACTTCTTGATACTATTTATGAGTTATATGAAGTCAGTGAAAATCCTGAGATTACTTTAGAAGCCAATCCTGACGATCTTAGTCCAGAACGAATCAAATTACTAGCTCAAACACCAATCAATAGGCTAAGTATTGGAATACAATCTTTTTTTGATGAGGATCTTGTTATGATGAATAGGGCTCATTCAGCTAAAGAAGCACAGGAGTGTTTATCCGAAGCTGTGCGTTATTTTGATAATATCACTTTAGATCTAATATACGGTATACCCGGTATGGATGAGCAAAAATGGATGCGGAATATTCAAATTGCATTATCCTATAACATACCTCATATTTCTAGTTATGCCTTAACTGTAGAGCCTAAAACGGCTTTACATTCACTAATAAGTAGAGGATTAGTAGCCTCGGTGGATGAAGCTATGGCACAGAAACATTTTGAAATCCTTGTAGATGTATTGGAATCTGCTGGTTTTAAGCATTATGAGTTTTCTAATTTTGGGAAGGAGGGATATTTTAGCAGGAATAATACAGCTTATTGGTTGGGTACATTATACCTTGGAATAGGGCCATCAGCACATAGTTATGATGGAAAAACAAGGAGCTGGAATGTTGCTAATAACAGTAAATATATTAATAGTATTCGAGAAGGTATTATACCATCACAAATTGAAAACCTAACATTGGAAGACCGGTATAATGAATATATTATGACGGGTTTACGTACAATGTGGGGAGTGTCTTTAAAATATGTAGAACAAACATTTGGTACTTCTTTAAGCACCTATGCTTTAGCGATGGCAGAAAAACATATTCTCAATGGATTAATCAAAACAGAAAAGAACGCAGAAATGGGTGTCATACTACGAGTAACTTCGAAAGGAAAATTTCTAAGTGATGGGTTGGCATCTGATTTGTTCTGGGTCTCGTGATTGGAATTCGTTTGTAACCACCTTTTATGGAATGCCAAGCCGTTTTCTTTGCGTACATTTACCTATAAAATTACTACATTATGAAAGCGATTATTCAACATGAAGGAAAAACTTTCTCGGTTAATCTTAATGAGGCTATAGATATATCAATTCCAATGGTTGGTCGATCAACCAATGTTAATGCATGGTATGCTACACATCCTGTTATTGAACCAGTTGTTGATGAAGATTTTGTTATTAGTGTGACCAATGGATCTTCAGTTAATTTTAATAGAATTGAATTCATTCCTCATGCACATGGCACTCACACGGAATGTGTTGGTCATATAACCGAAGATGTTTTTTCAATCAATCAACATTTAAAACAGTTTTTTTTCATTGCCGAAGTTATTACGGTTGCCCCTGGTAGATTGGAGGATGATTATGTAATTTCAAGGAAACAAGTTGAAATGCTTTTGAAGGGTAAGCGACCTGAAGCCCTTGTGATTAGAACAATTCCTAATACCCTTGAAAAATGTGCAATGCAATATTCTCATACAAATCCACCTTACTTAGCTGGTGAAGCCGCAAAGTATCTATGCGATATTGGAGTAAAACATTTGTTAATTGATTTGCCTTCAATTGATAAAGAAAAGGATGAGGGAAGGTTAGAAGCACATAATGCTTTTTGGAATACACAAGGAAAGGTAAGGATGGAGGCTACCATTACTGAGTTTATTTTTGTTCCTAATTCAGTAACTGATGGAAGTTATCTTCTGAATCTTCAAATAGCTCCTTTTGAGAATGATGCTTCACCAAGCAAACCAATATTGTATAAAATTGAGACTACTGATAAATCATCTGATTAAATGAAGGGAATAATAAAAATAGAAGAAGCTTCCATGCTAGTACTAGCCATTATTGCTTTTTCCCAAATGGAGTTAAGTTGGTGGTGGTTTGTAGGCTTATTTCTGACTCCAGATATTGGAATGTTTGGGTATGTGTTTAATTCAAAAGTTGGAGCATGGTCATATAACTTTTTTCATCTTAGAGGGTTGGCTATTCTTTTGTATCTTGTAGGATTATGGATGGATCAATGGTATGTTGCTTTAGGGGGGATTGTTTTGTTTGGTCATATCGCGTTTGATCGAATGTTGGGCTATGGACTTAAGTTTCAAGATGCCTTTACAAATACTCATTTGGGAACCATTGGGAAGGAAAAAAATCGATAAATGGAAATATTGTTGTTGGTAATTTTTAGTTTGTTTTCGGGTGCTTTTGCTATGTATTTCGTGGTAAAGTTCTACCATAAGTTTCAATTAAAAAGTAATACTGAAAAGCAATCTGTGGTGTTGATTGAAAAAATTAAGAAGGTATGCAAGTTGGTTGTAATAGAGGGAGAATTTGCTGAAATATATGATCACAGGCATGATCAGGGATATTTTTTCGGATTACTAATCAGTAAAAAGAAGGCACTAGTAAAAGTTAGAGCAATGGTGCACATTGGGTTTGATTTACAAAAACTTAAAATGAATGTTCATCTGGCTTCAAAGACAATTATTTTATCATCGTTTCCTCAACCAGAGGTGATTAGTCTGGAAAGTGATATTGAGTTTTATGATGTAAAGGACGGCTTTTTGAATAAATTTAAGCCAGATGATTTTTCCCAGGTAAATAAACAGGCAAAGCAATTTGTTATGGATAAAATTCCTGAGAGCAGCTTAATGGGGACAGCTAGAAAGGAGGCTTTAGAAACACTGCAAATTATTCAAGGATTGGTAGAAACCATTGGTTGGAAATTAGATATTTCCACTATTGAATTACCTTTAAATAAAACAACAGAATTATCGCAATTTTAAGACATGTTCTGAGTATGGATATTCAACAACTTTACGAAATCTGTTTACAGAAAAAGGGAGTAACAGAGCACTTTCCTTTTGATCAAGATACTTTAGTGTTCAAAGTAATGGGAAAAGTGTTTGCATTAACTTCTCTATTGGGCTGGGAGCAAGGAAATCCTTCAATAAATTTGAAATGCAATCCTGAATGGGCTGAAGAATTAAGAATTACCTATGACTCGGTCAATCCAGGATATCATATGAGTAAGAAATACTGGAACACAATCAAACTTTCTAATGGAGAGATTTCCAATGAATTTCTTTTAAAACTTTTAGATCACTCCTATGATGAGGTTGTTAAAGGACTTAGTAAAAAATTACAACAAGAATTAGCTACCCTGTGAATCTCTGTAAGCAGAAGGAGTGGTGTCTTTATAGTGCCTAAATTTTCTGTTAAAATGAGATAGGTTGTTAAAACCGCATTGCTCCGCTATTAGCTGGATAGGTAAATCAGGATAACGGAGTAATGTATCGGCTGCATGATGTATTCGGACTTCAGTTAAAAAGTCAAAAAAAGTACGATTAGTCCTGTTTTTAAAGTATTTACAAAATGCAGTTTTGGTCATATTGGCAGTAGTAACTGCGTCTTCTAATGATAATTTCTTATGGAAGTTAGTTAGAATAAGATCCATAATTTCACTCATACGTTTTCCTTCATGTTCGCTCAAAATTTGAGTGAAAAGGCCAGTAGTTAAAAGCTTTTTAGAATTAACTGACAATAGTTTTATTAATTCAAGGAAAAGAATTAACCGATCATATTCTGAAGCAGATTGCATTTTGTAAAAAATGGAAACTAGATCATCTGTCCGGATTGTTGGTTGGAAGCCATAAGTAGCAGCCTCAAAAAACGCATGAGTTTTTTGTAACTCAGAAAGATTAAAGAAGGTTTCACCAAATGAACTAGGAGAAAAAAAAATGGAAAACATGTTAGATATTTCACCATTTCTGTAAATACTTCTAAAAACATGAGGTTGCCAGCTCCCTATAACAAAGACACTACCTTGTTTGTAGGGATGAACTGTATCACTTATTAACAAGGTGCCTTCTCCCTTTATAATACAGCTAATTTGTATTTCTTCATGTTGATGAAGTTTGTCATAAAATAATGTGGAGGAGTCTTCCTGAAAAAGAATTGCATTATGCTGAGTTTTTGGTATTTTAAATGGTAACGCCTTCATAGATGGTAAATTCTATTTAAAATTAACTAAAATAACAATTCTTGGATAATATAGTATTAGTAATGGATAATCTACTATGATTTGTTACATCAGCTGCATTGTATTTTTGGAATAAATATTTGAAACTATGGAAACTATTTGGAAAGGAGTAATGCCTGCAGTAACTACTAAATTTACTGCTGATGATCTATTAGATATTAAAATGTTTACGCATAACATTCAGGCACAACTGAATGCAGGTGTGTCCGGAGTAGTGCTCGGAGGTACTTTAGGTGAGGCAAGTACACTTTCCCTGCAAGAAAAGAGCACTTTGGTAAAATCTGCAGTTGAGATATGTAATGGTAAAGTACCTGTTATCTTAAATATTGCTGAGCAATCTACAAAGGGTGCAGTCCAAGCTGTAAAGCAAGCAGAGGAAGATGGAGCTAGTGGATTAATGGTACTTCCTCCAATGCGATATTACGCAACCTCAAGGGAAACTGTGGCGTATTTTTCTGAAATAGCCAGTAACACCAACCTTCCAATAATGATATATAACAACCCCGTTGATTACAAAATTGAAATAACAATGGAGATGTTTGAAGAGCTTCTAAAGTTTTCTAACATCCAGGCCGTTAAAGAATCAACTAGAGATGTTACCAACGTAACACGTTTAATTAATCGATTTGGTAATCGACTACAAATACTTACGGGTGTGGATACAATTGCCTTGGAAAGTATGCTACTTGGTGCTCATGGATGGGTGGCCGGTTTAGTCTGTGCTTTTCCTTTAGAGACGGTGAAACTCTATCAATTAGCAACTCAAGGTCGTATAGAAGAGGCTACTCAATTGTATAGGTGGTTTATGCCATTATTGGAGTTGGATATTACTCCCCAATTAGTGCAAAATATTAAATTGGCAGAAGTGGCGACAGGTTTGGGGACTGAATATGTAAGAGCACCACGATTATCATTAGAAGGAGAGGCCAGAAGCCATGTAATGAAAATAATTGATGAGGCACTCGCATCACGTCCTTTTATATCTATGTAATCTGTCTTAATCTTAAAAATTTGTACCTTAACTAGGAAAATTAATTCATATGATTACCGATAACTTTATAGGAAATAACCGTTCATCTGAGGGGAATAAATTGTTTAAAACATTTAATCCTGTAAGTAATGAAATGAATCCTTGGGAATTTGTAGAGGCGACAGAGGCTGAAGTAGAACGTGCCATGGTCTTGGCATCAGATGCATTTCTTAGCTACAGTAAATTGGATGGAAAAACCAAAGCCACCTTTTTAAGAACTATAGCCAAGGAAATTGAAAACCTTGGGGATTTACTACTAAACACATACATGGCAGAGTCAGGGCTACCTCGTGGACGTGCAGAAGGAGAGCGTACAAGGACCCTATTTCAACTACACAGTTTTGCAGATATGCTGGAAGAAGGTAGTTGGGTAGAGGCTACAATAGATACAGCCCTGCCTTTAAGGCAGCCAGTTCCAAAGGTGGATATACGTAAATGTCTAATGCCAATAGGTCCAATAGTTGTTTTTGGATCAAGTAACTTTCCTTTGGCATACTCCACAGCAGGAGGTGATACTGCTTCTGCATTAGCAGCAGGTTGCCCGGTGGTGGTGAAAAGCCATCCTATGCATGCTGGAACAGGTGCATTAGTAGCGTCTGCAGTTATTAAATCGATAGAATTATTAGGTTTACCCAATGGAGTTTTTTCCAACCTTAATAGTAGCAGTATTGAAATTGGTAAACAGCTAGCGATTCATCCAGGAGTAAAGGGAATTGGTTTTACGGGTAGTGTTAAGGGAGGTCGCACCCTATATAATTTGGCAGCCCAACGCAAGGAACCAATACCTGTATTTGCAGAGATGGGAAGTATAAATCCAGTCGTCTTATTTCCGGAGGAATTGAAGCGGCAAGGAGACAGTTGGGCTTTAACCTACGCAGATTCCATGCTCTTGGGAGTTGGACAGTTCTGTACTAATCCTGGATTATTTATTGCTGTCAAAGGGAAGGAATTGGATAATTTTTCTCAATTATTAAAGAAGACATTGGAGACTAATAAGGCTGGAACTATGTTGCATCCACAAATTCATGCTAATTTTACTAAAGGGAAGGAGTTTATGCTTCAAAATGTAGGTGTCGTCCCTTTAGTTAACATATCAGAAGGGCTATTGCCACAACAAGCTGGCCAAGCCTTATTAGCTGTTTCTGGAGAGACGTTTTTAAAGAATCCCTTATTGCATCATGAAGTTTTTGGACCATTTTCAATTATTGTGGAATGTAATGACAATGACCAAATGTTAGAAGTACTTGCTAATCTTGAGGGGCAACTTACAGGAACAATTATTGCAACTCAGCAAGAGTTGCAAAACCATATGAATATTGTGCAAGTACTACAGCAAAAGGTAGGCAGGCTTATTTTCAATGGAGTGCCGACTGGGGTTGAGGTTTGCCCTTCCATGATGCATGGTGGGCCTTATCCAGCAAGTTCGGATGCTCGTTTCACCGCAGTAGGGATTCACTCTGTAAAGAGATGGGTTCGTCCGGTTTCATATCAGAATTGGCCGGATAAGTTGTTACCATTGGCTATACAAAACGACAACTCACTTAGCATAGAGCGTACAGTGAACAATGAAAAAACAAGAAATTCTATTCTATAAATAATGGCTCGGAATACCTTTTTCTGTATAGATGCACATACCTGTGGAAATCCAGTGAGAGTAGTTGCTGGAGGAGCTCCTTTTTTAGAAGGAAAAACAATGAGTGAAAAGCGACAGTTTTTTTTAATGCATTATGATTGGATCCGAAAAGGATTGATGTTTGAACCCAGGGGACATGACATGATGAGTGGAAGTATGCTTTATCCTCCTACTAATTCCGAGAATGATTTTGGAATTCTTTTTATAGAAACAAGTGGTTGTTTACCCATGTGTGGACATGGAACTATAGGAACAATTACGGTTGCTATAGAAGAAGGATTGATAACGCCTAAAATTCCTGGTCGAATTAGGATGGAAGCTCCTGCTGGTTTAGTAGAAATTAAGTATCAACAAGTAGGAAATAAGGTAACTGGTGTTTGTCTTACTAATGTCCCGTCTTATCTTGCAGCTTCTGGTTGTAAAGTTAATTGCCCTGGTATGGGTGAACTGTCATTTGATGTGTCCTACGGAGGTAACTTTTACGCTATCATTGATCCTCAGCAAGGTTTTGCAGGAATTCAAGATTATACAGCTTCTCAACTTATTACAATGAGTGCTGCCCTACGCAAAGAAATTAATGAAAGATATCCTGATAATTTCGTCCACCCACTGGATTCAACTATAAGGGGTGTGTCTCATATTTTGTGGACAGGTGATACATTGAGTTCGGATGCTACAGCTCGAAATGCAGTATTTTATGGTGATAAGGCTATTGATCGCTCTCCTTGTGGGACAGGAACTTCTGCACGAATGGCTCAATGGTACTCCAATGGAAAATTAAAGCAAGGAGAAGATTTCATACATGAGAGTTATATTGGAAGTCGATTCAAAGGACGTATTGAAAAAGTAACTACCTTAGACAATAAGGAGGCGATAGTTCCTAGCATAGAAGGTTGGGCCAAGGTATATGGATACAATACTATTATCATAGACTCTGAAGATGACCCTTACGCATATGGTTTTCAGGTAATTTAATATCAAATGAGTAAACACATAGTTATTGTCGGTGGAGGAATTATTGGGCTTAGTACAGCCTATTACCTTCAGAAAGAAGGGTGTCAAGTGACTGTTATTGATAAAACAAATATGGATGCTGGAGCGTCATATGTTAATGCGGGATATGTGTCGCCTAGTCATATAATTCCATTAGCAGCTCCAGGAGTGGTTGCGCAAGGATTAAAGTGGATGTTTAATTCATCAAGTCCTTTTTATATGAAACCTCGATGGGATATAGATTTTTTTAAATGGTTGTGGTTTTTTCAAAAATCTGCTAATCCAAATAAAGTAAAGTATGCTATTCCCATAATTAAGGATATTACTTTATTTAGTAGAGAATTATATCAAGATATATACAATTCTGGAGATTTAGGGGTATTTCAATGGGAGCGAAAAGGAATTTTGATGATGTATAAAACGGATGTAGCGGGAGAAGAGGAAATTCATACCTCAAAGCTTGCAAAAGGAGAAGGCCTTGAAGTAAATGAATTAAATCTGCAACAATTAAAAAAGATTGAGCCTAAGGTAGCTGATTCCGTTAAAGGAGCTGTTCATTATGAATGTGATGTACACACTACGCCAAATGAATTCATGGAAAAATTAAAGGCATATTTAATTAAAAATGGAGTAATAATTCACATCAATGAAGAGGTGGTTGATTTTGAAATTGGCATGGATTCAATTTCTCAAATAATAACAACAAAAGGTACTTACTATCCAGATGAAGTAGTTTTAACTGCTGGGGCATGGAGCTCTGAAATTGTAAAGAAACTTAGGCTACGGTTATCTATGCAGGCAGGTAAAGGATATCGTATAAATGTTCCAAGTCCAACAGGTATTAATTATCCAGCAATTTTACTAGAAAAAAGAGTAGCAATTACTCCAATGAATACATTTACTCGTTTTGCGGGAACTATGGAGTTGTCAGGGATTAATCATAAAATTCACAAAGAACGTGTGGATGCAATAGCAACAGCTTCAGAGTCCTATTATGATAATTTACATATACCACAAGCAGCTAAGGATGATGCACAATGTGGTTTGAGGCCTGTTTCACCTGATGGTTTACCCTATATTGGAAAGGTAGCCCCGTACCATAATTTGTATATTGGTGCTGGTCATGCAATGATGGGGTGGAGCATGGGACCAGGCACAGGAAAACTTATTTCGCAGTTAATTTGTAAGCAACCTTTAGCAATGAATATGGAAGGATTTAACCCCAATAGAAAATTTTAATATTATATCTTAAACTATTAAGATAATTGCATATCTTTGTAAGATACTCGAATACAGTTATTTGCACAGCTCCTTTTTTTATTTGTCGGGATTACATTTGCTCCAAATTTTTTAGTCGCGTTTCTATTACTAACACAAATACTAACTAAATCATTTGGAACTATGGAAGTAAAAATCCCCCGGCTAATGATAGCCATCGTTATTTCAGTTTTCATGACCCTTGAAGTTTTTGGTCAAGAGATGTACCAGCCTGTGTATATTTCAGTGCAAAAAATGCATTGGAATATGGATAAAAAGGATTTTAAAATGGAAGATTGGGTTGCTATGGAGAAAGAATTTCTCGATAAAGTGATCCAAAAAAATGATCTTATTATTGCATCAAATGTTTTACTTCATAGTATGACCCCTGACAATACAGAACTACTTTATGTAACAGTATATAACTCATGGGATGCTATTGAAAAGGCAGCAGATAAGAATGGAGAATTAATTAGGGCAGCTTGGCCTGATGTAGAGAAAAGAAGAGCTTTTTTCACTAATAGACGGTCCTATTATGACAGATCGCATTCTGATGAGATTTTTATGTCTTATCCTGGAGCAAAATCCTTGAAAAAGGAAGACGGAAAGCGATATTACTTTTATGTTCGTAAAAATTATATGGCCTTTCCTGAAGGAGGTAGTGCTGATGAATTTGACTCCCTTAGTAAAGAGTATATTGAAAATGTTTTCCATAAAAATAATCTAATTAAGGCCTATTATCCTCATGTTCACTTATATGGAACTAATAGTAGAGATTTTATTGAGGTCTTTGTGGTAGAGTCAATGGCTGATTTAGAGAAAATGTTTGAATCTAATGACAAACTTTACAAGGAGCATTGGCCTGATGAAGCTAAAAGAAAGGACATGGAAGCTAAAATGGAAAAATATTTTCTTCCTAATCACTCTGATTATTTATACAGGTTGGTTCCCGAATTATCTAAAGGTTAGTTTTAAAAGGACTGTTGAGTCAGTTCTTGGATTTCTTTCTGATGAAGAATATTTGACGTACTTTTGACATCAACTTATTTACATTGAAATGTCTGTACTAAATAGCTTGCAAGAAAGAAGTAAAGATACCTGCGAATTATGTGGGGCAACGGAAAACCTTATGGTATACACAGTTCCTCCTGCGTTACATGAAAGTGTCGATAACAGTTTAATGGCATGTGCAACTTGTGTACATCAAATTAATAATCCTGATGCTACCGAGGTTAACCATTGGAGATGTCTAAATGATAGTATGTGGAGTGAAGCTCAGAGTGTTAAAATTGTAGCTTGGCGAATGCTTACTCGTTTACGGTCTGAAGGTTGGCCACAAGATTTATTAGATATGATGTATCTCGATGATGAAATGTTGTCATTGGCACGTGCTACTGGAGAAGGAGAAGAAGCTGCTCCGAAGCATCTAGATAGTAATGGAGCAGAATTAACTGCTGGAGATAGTGTTGTTTTAATTAAGGATCTGGATGTTAAAGGAAGTAGTCTTACAGCAAAGCGGGGTACAACAGTACGTAACATCCGATTGGATCATACGAATCAAGAGTATATTGAGGGTAAGGTAGATGGTCAACACATTGTAATCCTTACTAAATACGTTAAGAAGGCCTAAAAATTATAATTCTAAAATAAAGCATGCGTAACGCATGCTTTATTTTAGTTTTCTGATATGGTTTTTCGTTGTTGGTTATAGAAAGCATCAGCTTGAATTTGAAGTAATTCTCTAGCTTTTTTGCGTTTGTAATTGTATAATTCTTCTTCTTGGGTTATATCTTCGTATATTTTATCATTAATAATTGCATCTGTGGCACTTAGTATATTTCGCTGTGTCGCTTTTTGAGCTGTCCAAGAGATTACGGATTCCTCTTCATCTTGTACTCGTATATCGTAGATTCCTTTTGGAGAAAGTAATTTTGCAATAATGGGTGCTGTTTCAATTGCTAGGAATAGTAAAAAGATGAAGAAAGAGGGAAGCCATGGTAATTTGTCTAATGCATTAATTCTTGCCATGAGTCCATCAAAATTATCAATGATTGGTTGGGTTTCATTTACTTTAATTTGGTAGGCCTTATGTAAAGCTGCTAATTCTTCTTCTTTTTCTATTATTTTTATGTTATTTGAAGTCCTTAGTTCTTGTAACTCGGCTAACATGGTATCATGCTTTTGCCTTTTTTCTTGATATACTGGACCTTTTCCTAATTTTAAAGTTCCACTTGTCCCTTCTGCTTCTTCAATAAATGTTTGGTACAAACTTTCAACTTGTTGCTCTTTCAAGGCCACCTCATTTTTTAGATGCGCTATTTCTAAAGTTCTCCTTTCAATTTCGGGTGCAAATTGTTTTGCTAGTAAGTCTTTGTTAGCTAATGTTAGATTATTTTTCTCCTCTAAAAGTACTCTGTTTACTTCCTTTTCGAAAATCTTTAACTCAAGAGGCTTAGAGATAACTATAGCGATTAATATAGCCAATAGAAATCTAGGAATTGCTTGCAGTAATTCAGAATAAAAGTGATCTCTTTTTTTAATGGTAGAAACAATAAATCTATCCAGATTAAATATTAGTAAACCCCATATAATTCCAAAAAATATAGCATAGTATAAATTGTTAAATATTGTAAATAAGGCGTACGTGGCTGCAATAAATGCCATAACTGCAGTAAAAAATACAGTACCTCCTATACCTGCTTGCTTTATTTGTTCAGATTTGGGACATTGATTTAAAATATCTGTATCCGCCCCAGAGCACATCCAGAAAAAACGCTGTAACATTTGAATTGGTTTTGAGATTGATGATGTCTATATAACGCTTTTTTTATCAGAATGTTACAGCTTTTATTAGTTTACTTTTTAAAATTGTTGTTTTAATTAAATTTAACAACCTATTTTATCAGGAAAATCCGAAGGGAATTGAATGACAGTTGGAATTGGTAAGCCTTCATTTGTGACAGGATTTCCATAAGTATCGTAATACTGTGTTAAGTTGTTTTTGGTGATGTAAAAAAATGTTTTTCCATTTATGACATGGGTTCCTCTTTTTTCTGTGTCCGTTTTTTGAGTCTCGTTTTTGGATTCCATTCCAATGGATTTCTTATAAGTAATAATATCAATCTTTGTGGCTCCATGATCTCTTAGCATTGTTTTAATATCTGCCAGGTGTTTCATTGCCGTTTCTGGATTCACAGTAATTTGCGTAGTAAATGACTCTTTTAATTTCCGCAGTTTAATTACTTTTTGAAACTCCTCAATGGAATATTTTGTATTATTATTTTGTATCATGCCTTCCGCACTAATGCTGATACTCAAGTCGTAATTGCTTTGAGTTTTAATGTAGTCATGCTTTTTTAGTTGACTTTTGGTATAAGCTTGTGCTTCTACTTTATAACTAAGTGAATATACAAGTAAAGCGAATAGAGGTAAAAGTGGTAGGACTTTACTCCATTTGGTAAACGTCGAGGTTCTTTTTTTCATAATTTTTATTCTTTTTAAAATAGATGATTCATTAAGACTACTTG
This sequence comes from Imtechella halotolerans, assembly GCF_028743515.2. GTDB lineage: Bacteria > Bacteroidota > Bacteroidia > Flavobacteriales > Flavobacteriaceae > Imtechella > Imtechella halotolerans. The sequence goes on from NZ_CP117969.2 coordinate 2,845,101, forward strand.
TTAAGGGGATACTTCGTATTGATGAGAATGATAATAGTAGGTTTTGATAAAGTAATAAAGGTGTATTCCTTAATACGGCTGAGTCTGCAATAAATTCATGTGTTAATTTTAGTGCTTTTTTTGTAAGATATAGTCCAGGATGGAACCATAGAAAAATAAGAAGAATTTCTATAAAAAGAATATCCCAACTATGTTTTTCCTTTACATGAGTTCGTTCATGAATGAAAACTGCTTCATGGAAAGTTCCTGATTCAAATTGGTTTTTAGAGACAAAAATGTAATTTAAAAAAGAGAAAGGAATTGTTTTTTCAGGCATTAATATTAAAGTTTCTCCTTGGTATGTAATTTGTGTATTGTCTTTGATTTTTCTGTATATAGATTGTAAGTTCCGAATGAACCTTATAAAGACAATTGAAGTTATGAGTAGATAAATAATCATTAAATAAAGTTCCCAATTGAAGTTTTCCGTTTGGATACTGGTTCCTTTTGTTAATGTGTTTGGTATTGTTTGGGATACTGATGACAGAGCTATTTCTTGAATTTTAGATACTTTGGTGATTTCTATTGGGATTATTGGAATTATAAACGAAACAACAATGGAGGCCAATAGATATATTCGGTTAAAGCGGTGCATAGCTTCATGTTGAAGGATGTATTTATGGAATACAGTTAATACTAGTAAACAGATGATTGATTTTAATAAAAATATGGCCATTATTTCCTATGATTTAATTGTGCATCTATTACTTCTCTAATCGATTCTAATTCTCTTTCTGATAGTTGAGTTTCTTCCGTGAAAAAGGAGGCGAACTGTGCCGGTGAATTATTGAAAAAGTTTTTGATTAATCCTTTTATGTGCGACCCAAAATATGACTCTTTACTTATCAGGGGGTAATATTCACGCGCCTTTCCATGTGTTTTGTAGGTAATTATATGTTTCTCTTGCATCCGTTTTAATAGTGTAGCTATAGTTGTTAGTGCAGGTTTGGGATCAGGATAGGCATCTAATAAATCTTTCATGTAGGCCTTTTTTCGTTCCCAGATATAATTCATCAATTCTTCTTCGGCTCGTGATAATTTCATTTTTATCTTGGTTTTTATTTTTCTACAAATGTAGAATAAATTTTTTATTCTACAAATATAGAATAAAGTCTTATCTCGTAAATTGTTGAAATTATGCTTAATATGTAACTATAGTTACAGAAAAGGATGTTTTTATCTTATAATTTTATAATGAGTATTTAACATCTAAATAGTATTAATTATGATAACTACGGTAGTAATTGGTGGTAGTTTCGCTGGGATGACCGCCGCACTAGAAATAAAACGTAAAGGAAAGGAATTACACAAGGTAATACTTATCGATAAGTCACCCGTTTTTCTGTTTATTCCATCCCTAATATGGGTTCCACTTGGACGAAGAGAGATTAAAGATATTTCATTTAAGAAAGATGCTATTTTAAAAAAGAAAGGTGTTGATTTTGTCCTTGCAGAAGCCTTACATGTAGACCCTCAATCTCAAATAGTTTATACTGATAAAGGAGAGTTTACCTATGATAATTTAGTTATTGCTACTGGCCCTAAAGTTAAATATGATGTCGCGCCTGGAGTAGAGGAATATACTCATTACATTGGTAATCCTAATGGGGCTATGAAAACGCGTAAAGCATTGGAAGAGTTTAAAAGGAGTCCAGGGCCCATTGTTATTGGAGCAACACAAAATGCTGGATGTATGGGAGCCGCTTATGAATTTTTATTTAACATAGAAAAATGGCTCCGGGAGCAGAAAATACGCAAGAAGGTTGATCTTTATTGGATAACCCCTGAAGATTATTTGGGTCATTTTGGAATAGATGGAATGCCGATGGGAGAAGCTATGTTGAAATCATTTATGAAAATGTTTAATATTCATTACCGCACTCAGGTTGGGGTAGAAGAGGCCCGTGAAGACGGAGTAGTACTTTCTAGTGGGGAAGTTATTCCTTCTAAGTTTACAATGCTCATGCCTCCATTTATAGGTGTTGATTTTGTGACAAATTCACCAGATCTACGTCCAACACCAACTGGTTATGTACCTGTAGGAGATGATTATCGACATATAGATTATTCTAATATATGGGCAGCCGGAATAGCTGTAAATGTGCCTTTGCCATTTACCCCTGGAAAGGTTCCTTTTAGTAGTCCTAAAACAGGATATCCTTCAGACGAGACTGGGAAAATTGTAGCAGAAAACATAATACGTGTGGCTAAAGGCGAAGCAAAATTAAAAAAGAAAGCATGGGGTCGAATTCCAGGTCTCTGCGTTATGGATGCAGGTAAAAAGGAGGTTTTATTATTGTCTACTAGTTTGTTTAGGCCTCGGACTTTTGCCATCATGTTACCCAATATATTTTATGACATTAATAAGGTATTATTAGAAAAATACTTTTTGTGGAAGACCAAACGCGGGCTGTCCTATTTGCCATAAAAATACAATCATATGCTACTTGTGTAACAAAAGTTGCTGTATTGATGAACTCAAGGCAGTAATTTTACACCATAAAACCAAAAAAGGGAGTGTAAGCTCCCAATGTAAGTAGTTTTTTCATAATCAATGGTTTTTAGATGGTTAGTAAGCAAAAGTCGGCTCTAAGGCCGACTTTTGTTATTTGGATAATTCTGTAAAGTGTTTATAAAACCATGGGATGGTTTCAATTCCTTTTAAATAATTAAAAACACCGAAGTGTTCATTTGGTGAGTGAATCGCATCACTATCTAAGCCAAAGCCCATCAAAATAGTTTTGCTTTTTAGTTCTTTTTCAAATAAAGCCACAATTGGGATACTTCCTCCGCTTCTTTGAGGAATAGGTGATTTGCCAAAAGTGGTTTCATATGCTTTAGATGCCGCTTGATAACCAATACTATCTATAGGTGTTACATATCCTTGGCCACCATGGTGAGGTTTTACCACAACCTTTACTCCTTTAGGTGCTAAGCTTGTAAAATGCTTGGCAAATAGTTCGGTGATTTCTTTCCAATCTTGATTAGGAACTAGACGCATCGAGATTTTTGCATAGGCCTTACTAGCTATAACAGTCTTTGCTCCTTCTCCGATATAGCCACCCCAAATACCATTTACATCTAATGTTGGACGAATGGAGTTCCTTTCATTAGTGGTGTATCCTTTTTCTCCATAAACATCCTCAATGTCTAGTGCTTTTTTGTAGGTATCAATAGAGAAAGGTGCTTTGGCCATTTGTGAGCGTTCTTCAGTAGAAAGCTCCTCAACTTTATCGTAAAATCCTGGAATAGTTATGTGGTTATTTTCATCATGTAATCCTGCAATCATTTTGGCTAGGATATTTACGGGATTGGCTACAGCACCGCCATAAAGGCCACTGTGTAAATCTCTATTTGGCCCTGTGACCTCTACTTCTACGTAACTTAAGCCTCGTAACCCAGTGGTTATGGAGGGCACATCCTTTGCAATCATTCCAGTATCTGAAATAAGAATGACATCATTTGCTAGTTTTTCTTGATTTCTTTCTACAAACCAACTAAGGCTACTCGACCCCACTTCCTCTTCTCCTTCAATCATGAACTTGACGTTACAGGGTAAATTGCCAGTGCGAGTCATGTACTCCATGGCTTTTACATGCATATACATTTGTCCTTTATCATCACATGCACCACGAGCAAATATTGCTCCTTCTGGATGCAAATCAGTTACTTTAATAACAGGCTCAAACGGTGGTGATGTCCATAATTCCAAAGGGTCCGCTGGTTGAACATCATAATGACCATATACAAGAACAGTAGGTAATGAAGGGTCGATTATTTTTTCACCATAAACTATTGGGTACCCCGGAGTTTCACATAGTTCTACGTGATCGCAACCAGCTTCTTCCAAAGCTTTTTTAACAGCTTCTGCTGTATTTAGTACATCTTGAGAAAATGCAGAATCAGCACTTACTGATGGTAATTTAAGAAGTTCAATGAGTTCGTTGATAAATCGATCTTTATGCTGATCGATGTAAGCATTGATTGTTTCCATGAAGTTGTGTGAATTTGTTCAAAAGTACAAAAAAGGAACCGTTTTTCTAGATGAAACAGACCATACAATTAATTTTAACGTTACCTTAAATATATGGATTGTGTCTGTTTATATAGAATTAGCTATGTTAGTAACGTATGCTTAGCATGGTATTTGCATAATTAGCCAGAAGATATCAGTAAAATGAAACTAATGAAAATACAATTTCGGAAAAAATGGTTGCTTTATTCCATTGGCCTTATAGGATTTTTTTTCCTCGGCGTTCTTATTTTTATAATTATGGTATACAGTGGAGTTTGGGGGAAGTTGCCTAGTACAGATGATTTAAAGGAGCTTAAACAAGCGCAAGCAACACTGGTTTATGATGCGGAGGAGAAACTTATTGGCAAATATTTTGTTTTTGACAGAATGCCCATTGCTTATGAGGAATTACCTCAACACCTTATAGATGCCTTAATAGCCACAGAGGATGTTCGATTTTATGATCATAGTGGTGTTGACTATTTTAGTCTTGGTCGAGTTTTGGTGAAGTCAATATTGCTGCAAAATGAATCCTCCGGGGGAGGTAGTACAGTAAGTATTCAATTGGCTAAAAACTTATTTGGGAGGAAGAATTATGGTGTTTTGTCCATGCCTGTAAATAAAGTTAAAGAAGCTATTATTGCAAGGCGAATGGAGCGTATTTACTCCAAAGAAGAGATTATTACTCTTTATTTTAACACTGTACCGTTTAGTGACAACACATATGGAATAGAGAGTGCTTCAAGGAAATTTTTCAATACAACTACGAAAAAATTGACCTTGGCACAATCAGCAACACTTATTGGATCCTTGAAAGCATCTCATACATTTAATCCTCGATTGTTTCCTGAAAGGAGTACAATTCGAAGAAACGTAGTCTTGCAACAAATGGTTAAATATGACTTGCTTTCAGATTCTCTTGCTAAATTAACTTCCAATGAAGTTTTGGAGATTGATTATCAGAGGTTTGATCATGATCATGGTTTGTCGCCATATTTTAGAGAGCAAGTGCGTACACAGGCATTATTGCTAATTGAAGATTTGCAAAAGCCAAATGGAGATAAGTATGATCTTTATATGGATGGACTTCGTATTCACACCACTTTAGATGCAACCATGCAAGAGTATGCTGAGATTGCGATGCACAAGCATATGATGTCATTACAGCGTGTGTTTGAAGGTAGCTATGGGAAATATGCGCCATGGATTAGAAATGAATCCCTTATTCGATCTAAAATAAAAGATTTACCACTATATAAGCGATTGAAAAAAAATGGTTTACACGAAAAGCAGATTTTGGATTCTCTTGAGTATAAAAGTGATAGAAAATTGTTTCGTTGGGAAGGAGATACCCTTTTAAATGCCTCAGTGATTGATAGTCTAAAGCACTATATGAAATTTCTAAATACCGGATTTGTGGCCCTAGATCCTCAGTCTGGTGCTGTAAAGGCATATATTGGGGGAATTGATTATGAATCTTTTAAATACGATCATGTTGTTCAGAGTAAGCGACAGGTTGGTTCTACTTTTAAACCATTTGTCTACACTGCTGCTATTGAATCTGGTATGTTACCGTGTACTTATTTTTCTCCTGAACAAGTGACTTATTCTGCCTACGATGGTTGGACACCAACCAACAGTACTGTTGATAGCCTTGATTCGATATATGATTATTCTTTGAAGTATGCCTTAAGTCGTTCCCTTAATACAATTGCAGTTAAAGTACTTATGGAAACAGGAATAGATACTGTTATAACTCAGGCAAGAAAAATGGGTATAAAAAGCCCATTACCTCAGGTTCCTTCATTAGCACTTGGGACGGCTGAAATGACTCTTTTGGAGCTAACCACGGCATATACTTCATATGTGAATAGAGGAATCCCTGCAACACCGTATTTTATAGAGCGTATTACTGATAAATTTGGAAATGAATTATGGTCTTATCCTAAACCAACTAATCAATCAGAAGCTTTTAGTGATGAAACAAGGCAGGTTATGATTGAAATGTTGAAAGCCACTGTAAACGAAGGTACAGCTTCTCGATTGCGAAGTCGTTATGGCATTATGAATGAAATTGCTGGGAAGACGGGTACGACCCAAGATAATAAAGATGGCTGGTTTGTTGCAATTACTCCTAAACTTGTAATGGCTTCATGGACAGGAAATGATGATCATCGAATTGGATTCCGAAATACAGCAATAGGACAAGGTGCGAATTCGGCCCTACCAATGATTGGTTTATTTTTACAACAACTTAATAAAAATGTAGTCTATAATTCGGTGACTAGAGCTCGTTTTATTTTACCTTCAGAGGATGTTGCACTATCTCTTCAATGCGAGGATATGCAGCCTAAGTCATTTTTAGAGCAATTATTTGGTATTGACAATCCCGAAAAGCCAAAGAAAAAGCGAAAAGGTTTTTTCTCAATTTTTAGCAGTGACGATTAAAAAATAGTGGATAGATGTTTTTTTTATAAAAAGCATTTGTTAATTCGAAAATTGCATTATATTTGCACCCACAAAACGCCAAAACTGTTGTAAACAGTATCACGAGCACGCGGGTGTGGTGAAATTGGTAGACACGCCAGACTTAGGATCTGGTGCCGCAAGGTGTGTAGGTTCGAGTCCTATCACCCGCACAAAGCCTCTCAAATTGAGAGGCTTTTTTGTTATATATTGTTTTAATAGTAAAGGACCACGTCTAAAACTGGATAAAAGAAATATCACCTATAATTATTTTTACATATGATTTTTGAGATTTAATCCTAAAAATGATAGGTTAACATAATGGTAATGATATAAAAGGATTGTTTTGACAGTCCTTTTATATTTTCATACAGTTGGAAATGATGTATGCAGTTATGCAAGTTTTAGGATAAAATTTTCTTTTTTATGGAAAACCGTAATTGGGAAATGCTTTTGAGGTTTACTTTTGACTGGTGTAGATTTACTAAACGTAAGGAAATAGACAAGTAGTGAAATAAAGCGTAAATGTTAATTTTTATTTTTTTAAAATAAAATAAAAAAAAGATGTAACGTTTTATAGGAAAAGTATACTAATATGGGTTTATAGTTAAAAAGATATAAGATAGTTTTTAGTTGCTAATTATTAGTTGGGGGATTTGTAATTAGCCAAACACGCCGGAAAACCGGCGTGTTTTTTGGTTTTAATAGAATTATACCCAGTTTATTGGATAATTTTCCAACTCTCTTTGGAGGCATTTTAATGACACTCGTTCTATTACTTCGGTGTCGATAGTTATTTTTTCTTTATTCCCATAAATAATATAGTCCCCTGCAAACTTTTTTATTTGTTTTATTTCATTCAATTTTATTGTTTTTTTTCTGAACCCATTAACCGTTAGGATGTTGTTGTTTATAGTGATATATTGGTTAATACGCAGGTAAGAATAATTTCCAAGGTACATTAATGAAATTAGTAATGAGATATAGTCAATTTTTGAATTATAATCTATTAAGAAAGCGATAGCAATCCACATAAATCCTAAAAATAGCTGAGTATTAAGGAATTTATTTTTGTATTTAATTCGTTTCATCTTTTTCACGATAAAGTAAAGTTGCCAAGTAAAACTACTTAAATAGTATTGTTTTTTCAATAAAATCAGTTATTCTTTTAGTAGAGCCACTGTTTTTTTGGATGTAATTTGAGTTGATACTTCCCAACTCTTTAGTGTATTTATGATTTTTTAAAAGGGTAGATAGTGTATGATTAAACTCTACTTCATTTGAGATAGAAATCACACCTCCCATGCTGACCAGATCTAAAGCTTCGTTAAATTTTGAATAATTCTTTCCGATAACAACGGGTATTCCGAAAACAGCGGGTTCTAATATATTGTGAAGGCCTGTTTTGCCCATCCCGCCACCAACATAAGCAATAGTGGCATAACTGTAGATTTTTGTAAGTAGGCCTATAGTGTCAATGATTATCACATTATAATTTGATAAAGTCTTACCTTCTCGTTCTGAATATCGTAGTGAGGGAACTGTAAGTTGCTTTTGTAAGGCGTCTATCTCCGTAGGTTTTATATTGTGAGGTGCAATGATGTATTTAGTTTGGTTTTTGGAATTGTTTATAAACGAACAATAAATAGCTTCATCTTCAGGCCAAGAACTTCCAAATACAATACATTTAGAACTGTTAAGGAATTCTTCTATAAATTCTAGCTTATTGTTGCGCTGTGAAATTTCTATGACTCTATCAAAACGTGTATCTCCACTTATAGTAGTATTATTGAATCCTATGGATTTTAGTAATGATTTGCTCTCTCGTGTTTGCACAAAGAAATGCGTAAAAGTGTGTAACCATTTTTTGGTGAAAACCCCATACGGTTTAAAAAAAATTTGCGATTTCCTGAAAATACCTGAAATCAAATAGGTAGGAATTTGATGTTTTTTTAATTCATATAGAAAATTTGGCCAAAACTCATATTTGACAAAAAACGCCATTTCAGGGTTTACAATCTGAATGAAGGTTTTGGCATTTTTTTTAGTGTCTAGTGGCAAGTATGTAATAATGTCTGCAACAGGACTATTTTTTTTTACTTCATATCCAGATGGTGAGAAAAAGGTTACTAGTATTTTGTGGGAGGGGTACTTGAGCTTAAGTGTTTCTATTAATGGTAGTCCTTGTTCGAATTCCCCTAAAGATGCCGTATGTAACCAAATAATACGATCTGTTTTCTGTATATTTTTGCGAAGGAATGTCATTACTTCTTTTCGACCCGAAACAAATTTTTTTAGTTTGGGGTTGAATTGGGCAGCAATTTTTAATACTGAACTAGTAAGGTAAATAAGCCAATTGTATAGTGTGTTCACAACGGTTTTTTTTTGCTAAATTAAACTTTTCATTCAATGGTGTTGCGTAAATTTGTCATTTACTCATTTTAAAGAAATTATTTCATGAAGAAAATACAAATGGTTGATTTGAAAGGCCAATATGAAGGCATCAAAGACCGTATAAATACCTCTTTTCAAGAAGTCCTTGATTCTACAGCCTTTATAAATGGCCCAGAAGTACATGCCTTTCAGAAAGAAATGGAAGCTTACTTGGGTGTAAAACATGTAATTCCATGTGCTAATGGTACTGATGCTTTACAGATAGCTATGATGGGGTTAGGATTGAAGCCTGGAGATGAGGTGATTACTGCTGACTTTACATTTGCTGCTACTGTTGAAGTTATTGCATTATTGCAATTGACCCCGGTTTTGGTTGATGTTGATTTGGATACATTTAATATTAATATAGATGCCCTAAAAAAGGCCATTACACCAAGAACTAAGGCTATTGTACCTGTACATTTGTTTGGTCAGGTGGCTAATATGGATGCGATTATGAAATTGGCCCAGGAACATAACTTGTATGTTATTGAGGACAATGCCCAAGCCATTGGAGCTGATTATACTTGGGCTGATGGTCGAAAACAGAAGGCTGGCGCTATTGGGCATGTAGCAGCAACCTCCTTTTTCCCTTCCAAAAATTTAGGTTGTTATGGAGATGGTGGTGCCATTTTTACTAACGATGATGATTTAGCTCATACTTTAAGGGGTGTGGTTAATCATGGGATGTATGTTCGTTATCATCATGATGTTGTTGGGGTTAATTCTAGATTAGATTCACTTCAAGCTGTAGTATTACGGGCAAAATTACCTTTACTAGATGATTACAATAATAAAAGAAAGGAAGCTGCTTTTAAATACAATGAAGCTTTTAAGGGACAAGAACATATCCTTACCCCTGTAGTGGTAGGGGATCCTTCTTCCCATGTGTATCACCAATATACGCTGAGAATAACAAATGGGAAAAGGGATGATTTAGTGAATTTCTTAGGTGAACATAATATTCCTTGCGGGGTTTATTATCCTATTCCACTCCACAAGCAGAAAGCTTATCTGGACTCAAGGTATAGAGAAGAGGATTTTCCTGTTACAAATCTTTTAGTTCAGGAAGTAATTTCATTGCCTATGCATACTGAGCTTGATGATGAACAGATTACATTTATTACTCAAAAAATAATAGAATTTGTAAACGGCTAGATTTAGGGTGATACCAAGTGAAATAATAAATTTATGAGAGTAGTAGTTACCGGAGGTCTCGGTTTTATAGGGTCCCATACTGTAGTGGAATTACAACAATCGGGTTTTGATGTTGTTATTGTTGATAATTTGTCAAATTCTTCATTGGATGTAATTGAAGGAATTAAACGTATTACTGGTAGAGCACCTGTTTTTGAAAATATTGATTTGCGTGATAAGGAAGATGTAAGGCATTTTTTTGACACCTATTCAGATGTGATTGGTGTAATTCATTTTGCAGCTTCTAAGGCAGTTGGTGAAAGTGTTGAAAAGCCGTTGTTGTATTACGAGAATAATTTGAACCCACTTATTTATTTGCTTCAAGCGCTAAGTTTAAAATTGAATGCAAATTTCATTTTTAGTTCTTCCTGTACAGTTTATGGACAAGCAGATACTTTGCCAATAGGGGAAGGAGCACCCGTAAAAAAGGCGGAATCTCCCTATGGAAATACAAAGCAAATTGGAGAGGAAATTATTTTTGATGCGTGTAATGTAGCTCCACAATTACGGGCGATATCTTTACGATATTTTAACCCGATTGGAGCGCATCCTACTGCTGAAATTGGAGAATTACCTTTGGGGGTGCCACAAAATTTAGTACCTTTTATAACTCAAACAGCTATTGGACTAAGAGAGCAGTTGTCTGTATTTGGGGATGATTATCCAACCTCAGATGGTACTTGTATTAGGGATTATATTCATGTGGTGGATTTGGCAAAGGCACATGTAGTGGCGTTGCAAAGGCTTATAAATGAAAAGAATGAGTCAAACTATGAAGTCTTTAATATCGGTACCGGTAAAGGTAGCAGCGTGCTTGAGGTTATCCAAAGTTTTGAGCGTATTTCTGAACAAAAGCTCAATTATCGTATTGCTCCAAGAAGGTCAGGTGATGTAGTTGCTGCTTTTGCTGACACTACAAAAGCAAATCAAATATTAGGATGGAGTGCACAATCCACATTGGATGACGCGATTGCATCGGCATGGAAATGGGAGCAGAAAGTAAGAGAAAAAAGAGTAGAGTCTAATAAATAACCTGATAAATGCCAAAATTATGAAAACCTTGTTCACGTCCATGTTGTTATTATGTACATTTTTACTTCCGGCTCAGGAAACATTTTTACATTGTGGGAAGCTAGTAGATACCAAAAATGGCAAAGTTTTATCTGAAAAAACAATTGTTATTTCAGGAGGTGAAATAAAGGCCGTTTATAATGGGTTTGTTCAGCCTGATAATAAGGAGTCAATAATTGTTGATTTAAGACAAAAAACGGTACTTCCTGGTTTAATTGACCTTCACGTGCATCTGGAAAGTGAAACTAGTCCACAGTCATATGTGACTCGATATACAGCAAATGAGGCCGATGTTGCTTTTTCTTCTGCGGTATATGCCAAGAGGACACTTTTGGCAGGTTTTACCACGGTGCGTGATTTAGGTGGTAGTGGGGTGAACATTTCTCTACGTAACGCTATTAACGCTGGCAAGGTTATTGGACCTCGTATTTTTACTGCTGGAAAGTCAATTGCCACGACTGGTGGGCATGCTGATCCTTCCAATGGAAATAAGAGACTTGAAATGGGTGATCCTGGCCCAAAGGAAGGCGTGATTAATTCTCCAGAAGAAGCTCGTAAGGCGGTACGGCAGCGATATAAAGAAGGTGCTGATGTGATAAAAATTACAGCTACAGGTGGTGTGTTGAGTGTCGCCAAAAGTGGAAAGAATCCTCAGTTTTTTATTGATGAAATTGAAGCAATCACCCAAACGGCAAAAGATTACGGTATGTTGGTTGCTGCTCATGCTCATGGAGATGAAGGTATGCAGCGTGCTATTAAAGGAGGTGTAAAGACAATAGAGCATGGTACATTTATGAGTGATGCCACTATGGAACTTATGAAGCAGTATGATGCATTTTATGTGCCTACAATATCTGCTGGGAAATTTGTTGCTGATAAAGCGGAGGTTGATGGCTATTATCCTGAAATTGTTGCTCCAAAGGCTAGAGAAGTTGGTCCTCAAATTCAAGGAACTTTTGCTAAGGCTTTCAAAAAGGGAGTAAATATTGCTTTTGGGACGGATGCTGGTGTTTTTCCTCATGGAGAAAATGCGAAGGAGTTCAGGTATATGGTCGAGGCAGGAATGCCTGCAATGAAAGCTATACAATCAGCAACTATTACGAATTCCTTACTTTTAGGTATGGAGAATGAGGTTGGTCAATTAGCGGTTGGATTTATAGCTGATATTATTGCGGTTGATGAAAATCCGGTTGTTAATATTAAAACACTTGAGAATGTTACTTTTGTGATGAAAAATGGAACTATATATAAACAATAATTAAATGACCTCCCTTGTGGAGGTTTTTTTATGAGTGGAGAGTTTACAAATATTGAAGGTGTATTGGCTGAAGCCCAAAATCAAAATTATTATGATTTGTTGATAAAGCAATTGTCTAAAGATCTCATGCGTGTTGGTGTAGTCCAGGTGTCAGAAATGCCTTGTGCTCCAATCGACCTTAAGGTTTGGTTAGAGAATGTGTTGCTTGAATTGATTAAGTACGATTTTGATAGCTATTTACAGCTACTGTATGTGGTGGATGTTTCTGAGAAAGAGATGCGTAATCTTACTGCATCATTACCTGAAGAGATGGTGGAAGATGTCGTGTTTCTTATTTTAAAACGTGAATGGCAAAAAGTATGGTTTAGAAGTAAACTCTGAAAAAAGGCATCCATGGGTTGGCATAAATACTTTTATTGGTGTTATGAAGGATGTCAAATCTGATTCCCATTGTTGTTCTACCATTTCTAAAACCTGCCCCTAAATATAAGGCTGGATACCAGTAATTATTCCTTCTATCTGTTCCGTTATACTGTATTTTTTGTTGAATATGTAGCTGTTCAAATTCAGCTGATAGTTGGGCTTGGTATACAGGATTAAATAATGCAATCAAATTTCCTCCCAGGACTGTGGCCTTGTAGTCGTTCTGAATTGAAATATAAGAAAAATTTCCCCCTATTCCTGCAGCAAAATAATCGTTAAATTCATATAGGGTACTTGGGGTGAGTGTCCCACTAAAAAAATCACTTCCAAAATTCAATCCAAATCCTCCACCAACTCGAACTTTATCCCAAAATGTACTTGTGTTTTGAGAGTATAAAAAATGAGTTGATATCAATGTTCCAAAAAAGGTTATAACCAGTAGTTTTCTTAGAAATTGAAGCATACTGTAAAGATTCGTTAAATTGTAACTAAGTATTTTATAAATATAGGAAATCTTGGCCTTATAATTTTTAAATATTGTATTTTTGCGGAAACTTTATCAAAACAGATTTGTTGCTGAGAAAACATGGATAAATATTCATTCCTAAATGCTGCACACACAGCATTTTTTGCCGATTTGTACGATCAATACTTACAGCATCCCGATAGTGTTGAACCAAGCTGGAGAGCCTTTTTTCAAGGATTCGATTTTGGGATGGAAACTTATAATAAAGATCAAGCTGTAGCGGAGATGGCGGCGGTTGCCGCCGGCGAAGTAGACTGTAGTTTTGTTTCTGATAAGCTTCAGAACGAATTCAAAGTTCTAAAACTTATCGATGGTTATAGAGTGCGTGGTCATTTGTTCACAAAAACAAATCCAGTACGTGACCGTCGTTCTTATTCTCCTGATTTAAGTATCGAGACTTATGGGTTATCGCAAGCCGATTTAGACACTGTCTTTGATGCGGCATCGGTGCTAGGAAAAAATCCATCTACTTTAAGGGATATAGTTAAGCATTTGCAAAATGTATACTGCCAATCTATTGGAGTAGAGTATATGTACAATCGTAATCCTGAAGTTATAAGTTGGATTCAGAAACGATTGAATATAAATGATAACTTACCTAGTTTTTCGGCTGCTGAAAAGAAGAATATTCTATATAAACTTAATCAGGCAGTTTCATTTGAAAACTTTTTACATACCAAGTATGTAGGTCAAAAACGATTTTCTTTAGAAGGAGGAGAAGCTATTATTCCAGGATTAGATGCTCTTATTGAAGCTGCTGCTGAGAAAGGAGTGGAGCAATTTGTTATGGGTATGGCTCACCGTGGTCGTCTTAATGTTCTTGCTAATATATTTGGGAAGCCAACGCAAGAGATATTTTCTGAATTTGATGGAAAGGATTATGATAAAGAGTACTTTGATGGTGATGTGAAATACCATTTAGGTCTTACTTCAGACAGGAAGACTAGTTCTGGGAAAAGTATTAACATTAATTTGGCTCCTAATCCATCGCACCTTGAAACAGTAGGTGCTGTTATTGAGGGAATTACTAGAGCTAAACAAGATAGATATTACCCGGATGATTTTTCAAAGGTGTTGCCTATTGCTGTGCATGGTGATGCTGCGGTTGCTGGACAAGGTATAGTGTATGAAATTATTCAGATGTCACAACTGGAGGGGTATAAAACTGGAGGGACAATTCACTTGGTCATTAATAATCAAGTAGGCTTTACTACGAATTATTTAGACGCGCGTTCATCTACCTATTGTACGGATATAGCTAAAGTAACGCTTTCGCCTGTATTACATGTCAATTCTGATGATACCGAGGCAGTTGTACATGCTATGTTATTTGCCTTAGATTTCCGTATGCAGTTTGGCAGAGATGTGTTTATAGATTTATTGGGGTACCGAAAATATGGGCATAACGAGGGTGATGAGCCTAGATTTACACAACCTAAGTTGTATAAACTTATTGCGAAACATAAGAATCCACGTGATATTTATGCGGATAGATTAATAGCAGAAGGTGTAGTTTCGCAAGATGAGGTAAAACTTTTAGAAACTCAATACAAGGCAGTCCTTGAGGAAAACCTTGAGGCTTCTCGCCAAAAAGATCTTACGGTGATTACTCCATTCATGCAAAATGAATGGGAAGGATTTGAACAAGTAAGCACAGAAGCCATGCTTCAAACCTATGATACCACTTTTAGTAAGGAAAAGCTTACTGATATTGCTCGAGTTGTATCATCATTGCCTGAAGATAAGAAGTTTATCAATAAAATAAAGAAGATAGTATCTGATCGAGAAAAGATGTTCTTTGAGAATGATGCTATTGATTGGGGATTGGCTGAAACATTGGCCTACGGATCACTTCTTTCAGAAGGATATGATGTGCGTATTTCTGGTCAAGATGTTGAGCGCGGAACGTTTTCTCACCGTCATGCGGTTGTGAAAGTGGAAGATTCTGAAGAAGAAGTGGTGTTACTTAATCAATTAAAAGAACAAAAGGGGAATTTCTACATTTACAATTCTTTCTTATCAGAGTATGGAGTTCTTGGTTTTGATTATGGGTATGCATTAGCTAGTCCAAAGACCTTAACAATTTGGGAAGCACAATTTGGAGATTTTTCAAATGGAGCTCAAATTATGATTGACCAATATATTTCTTGTGGTGAAGATAAATGGAATAATCAGAATGGAATTGTAATGCTATTGCCTCATGGATATGAAGGACAAGGCGCAGAACATTCCTCTGCACGCATGGAGCGTTATCTGCAGTTGTGTGCACGTCATAATATGTACGTGGCGAATTGTACAACACCGGCTAACTTCTATCATTTGCTACGTAGACAAATGGTTACTAATTTCCGTAAACCTTTAGTTGTCCTTACACCAAAAAGTTTATTAAGACATCCTATGGTGGTTTCAACAGTGGATGAATTGGCAAATGGACATTTTCAGGAGACTATAGATGATTCATCTGTAAATAAGGAGGCTGTAAAAACATTAGTTTTCTGTACGGGTAAATTTTATTATGATATACTAGCGGAAAGAGAAAACCTTGGTAGAAATGATGTTGCTTTAGTACGCGTAGAACAATTATTTCCATTACCTGAAAAGCAATTAAAGGAGATTATTGCAAGCTATCCTAATGTAGATGATTATGTGTGGGCACAAGAAGAACCTAAAAATATGGGTGCTTACGCATATATGTTGATGAACTTTAACTGGATTCCATGGAGATTGGCCTCTTTGAAGGCATATAGTGCTCCAGCTTCTGGAAGTTATACTCGTGCTAAACGTCGTCATGCTGATGCCATTAGAATGGTTTTTGATAAAAACTTGTTTCGTTCATAATTAGTAAAATGCTTTACTTTGTAAAGTTTTAATAGCAAAGACAACTTAAAATTATATACAATGATTTTAGAAATGAAAGTTCCCTCACCGGGAGAATCCATAACTGAGGTAGAAATAGCTACCTGGTTGGTAAAAGATGGTGATTACGTAGAGAAAGATCAAGCCATTGCTGAGGTAGATTCTGATAAGGCAACCTTAGAACTTCCAGCTGAGGCAAGTGGGATTATTACACTTAAGGCTGAAGAAGGTGATGCTGTTGCGGTAGGGGCTGTTGTATGTCACATTGATACAGCTGCTGCAAGGCCTGATGGTGCTGCAGCACCTGTTGTAGAAACAAAAAAGGAGGAGGCTGTTAAAGTGGAAGCTCCGAAGCCTTCACCTACACCGGTACAATCTGCAACCTACGCTACAGGTACCGCAAGTCCTGCAGCTAAAAAGATATTGGAGGAGAAAGGTATTCCGGCAACTCAAGTAAAGGGAACTGGGAAAGATGGTAGAGTAACTAAGGATGATGCTGTGAAAGCTGTACCTTCAATGGGAACCCCAGGAGGGGGAAGTCGTGGAGAGACACGACAAAAGTTGTCTATGTTGCGTCGTAAAGTTGCTGAAAGACTTGTTTCTGCAAAAAACGAAACGGCTATGCTTACTACTTTTAATGAGGTGGATATGAGTGCGATTTATGCCGTTCGTAATGAGTATAAAGACGTTTTTAAAGATAAACATGGCGTTGGTCTTGGGTTTATGTCGTTTTTCAGTAAAGCTGTGGTACGTGCATTGCAGTTATTCCCTGATGTAAATTCAATGATTGATGGTGACTATAAGATAAGTTATGATTTTTGTGATATATCTGTAGCTGTTTCAGGTCCTAAGGGTCTTATGGTACCTGTTATGCGTAATGCCGAAGCTTTAAGCTTTAGAGGTGTTGAAGCTGAAATTAAGCGTTTGGCACTTCGTGCACGTGATGGGCAGATAACTGTTGACGAAATGACTGGGGGTACATTTACTATTTCTAATGGTGGAGTATTTGGAAGTATGTTGAGTACACCTATTATCAATCCTCCTCAAAGTGGTATCCTAGGAATGCACAATATTGTGGATCGTGCTATTGTTAAAAACGGACAAATTGTGATAGCTCCTGTGATGTATGTAGCCTTGTCATATGACCACCGTATAATTGATGGTAGGGAATCCGTAGGATTTTTGGTTGCAGTTAAAGAGGCATTGGAAAATCCTGTAGAATTGTTAATGAATAACGATCCTAAACGTGCTTTAGAATTGTAGAAATAATTTAAATATATAAAGGAAAGGCTTCGTTAAACGAAGCCTTTTTGTTTGTCTCAACTTGTAATCAGGAAGATCAAGTTGACAAGTAATCCACTAATCAAAATAAAATAGATAAGGAACAAGGTGTAAAACTTTAAGATATGGTTTAAGAGTTGCATTTCTTTGATAGTTGATTGCTTTTAATAGTCCAAATGTAGCTCAATATACCGTAGTCCGGTAGGGGAAAAACACCCAAAATCATGCAATTAATCTATTTAAAAATTTTAAAAAAGATTAATTTTCAATCATTATACGCCTTATCGATAAAGGTTAAAATTAGAATGTATTTTAAAAAATAATATAGGCTATTTAATATATAGTCTTTTTTTGGAATAATCAATGATAGCCTTGGATTTTTTAAGAACATCTGCTCCAATGATACCGTGGACTGGGAGAGCATCATTTTGTGTGAGTGCTTGATTAACATGGGTGAGATCGAAAAGGACTAGTTCAACTTTCTTTTTTTGCCATGGACCGATTTCAAGTATATTTTTTTTTGAGATTTGGGTCTCCATGTTAGTAGCTCCCGCTCCAGAGGCCTTTATTTCAGATAGTTCAGGAATTAGGTTGAAATGTTTAATACAATCTAATCCGACACATGTGCTGGAAGCTCCAGTATCCACAATAAACCTGCCTTGAATACCATTTAAATGAGCTGTAAGTTCAAAATGGTTCGTCCTAGTTAGTGTTAGGGGTATGATATGGTATCCTTTTTTTAATAGGAATGTCTTTAGGTTTTTCACGTTTGTGATTTTCATTTTTTTTTTGGAGTATAAAAGTACAATACCTATTTACATAAATAGTTCTATCGGTTGATAATTAATAGTGAAAATTAATTGTTAAGGATGGAAAATATGTAAAGTGATACAAAAGCTTGTTAATGATTTTTGGCTGGATTAATATATTATATTCGAGGTTTAATGATGATTTTTTCGGAGTATAAAAGTGCCATTTAGATGTAAATTTTAGTAAATAGGGTGTAAGTTAAACTTCCGGAAATTGTTTTAAAAAAGCTGTTTGATTGCTTATGACTTTTTTACTTTTGTGGTTATGATAGTAACTGATACCCATACTCATTTATATAGTGAGGTTTTTGATGAAGATAGGGATTTAATTGTAACTAGAGCCTTGGACGCAGGTGTGAAGCAATTTTTTATTCCAGCCATTGATTCTTCATATATTCCATCAATGTTGAAACTAAAAAGGGACTATCCTGAATATATGTACCTTATGGCAGGGTTACATCCAACGCATGTTAAAGAAAACTTTAAACAGGAATTAGCTGCGGTTGAGACGATGCTTGAAATGCATCAATGTTTTGCGATAGGTGAAACAGGAATGGATTTGTATTGGGACAAAACCTTTATAAAAGAACAGCAGGAAGCGTTCCGTTATCAAATCCGATTGGCTAAAAAGCATAATTTGCCTGTAGTTATTCATTGTAGGGAGGCATTTGATGAAATTTTTGAGGTGTTGGAATCGGAAATGGATGATTCATTGCAAGGTATATTTCATTGTTTTACTGGAGATTTGCAACAGGCTAAACGTGCTATTTCATTTAATTTAAAATTAGGTATTGGAGGGGTTGTGACTTTTAAAAATGGTAAAATTGATCAGTTTTTAAGTGAAATTAGTATAAATCATATAGTGTTGGAAACAGATTCTCCATATCTGGCACCCTCGCCATATAGAGGAAAAAGAAACGAAAGTAGTTATATATTAAAGGTATTGGCGAAGGTAGCTGAGATTTATGGAATTGAAGTTGAAGATGTCGCTGCTATTACCACAGCCAATGCTAATTCAGTTTTTGGATTAACTCATTAGATTATGACAAAGAATAGTAACCCAAATATCCTTCTTGTTTATACCGGTGGTACCATTGGTATGATGAAAGACTTTGATACAGGTGCATTAAAAGCGTTTGAGTTTGATAAATTAAGGGAGCGTATCCCAGAATTATCTCATTTGGATTGTGAAATTGCTACAATTTCCTTTGATACACCTATTGATTCGTCTAACATGAATCCGCAGTACTGGGTGGCAATTGCTGAAATTATTGAGGAAAACTATGGGCATTACGATGGCTTTGTTGTCCTGCATGGAAGCGATACAATGAGCTATACAGCCTCTGCAATGAGTTTTATGTTGGAAAATCTGGCAAAACCTGTGATTTTTACTGGCTCTCAATTGCCAATTGGGGACTTGCGAACAGATGCGAAAGAAAATTTAATTACCTCCATTCAGATTGCTGCATTACAAGAAAAGGGAGTTCCTGTTGTTCAAGAGGTTTGTTTATATTTTGAATATAAGTTATATAGAGCTAATCGTACCACAAAAATTAATGCTGAACATTTTGAAGCATTTGCCTCTATGAATTTTCCTCCACTTGCTGAAAGTGGAGTTCACCTCAAGGTTAATAAGGAATATCTGTTAAAGCCAGTTAAAGCTAAAACCTTGCAAGTTCATAAGAAGCTAAATACTCAGGTAGCCATAATAAAAATGTTTCCTGGTATGAGCGAGGCCACCTTTAATTGTATTTTGAATTCAGGTTCTGTAAAGGCGGTGGTTTTAGAAACCTATGGTTCTGGGAATGCTCCTACAGAAACATGGTTTACAAATGCCGTTGCCAAAGCTCAAGAAAGGGGAATTTTTATTGTGAATGTTACTCAATGTTCAGGGGGAAGTGTGTTGCCGGGACAATATGAGACTAGTACACACTTGCAAAAACTTCAGGTAATTAATGGAAAAGATATTACAACGGAGGCTGCAATTACCAAGTTAATGTATTTATTAGGGGAGGAAGTTTCTCCTAAAGTGTTCAAAACCATATTCGAAACGGCTCTGCGTGGAGAGATGGAATAAAAATAACAGCATATATTTTTTCATAAGAAAAAAAATTCGTTATTTGGCAACGTGTAAAACTATGTTAATTAGAGAGGTGGCCGAGTGGTCGAAGGCGCACGCCTGGAAAGTGTGTATACGTCACAAGCGTATCGAGGGTTCGAATCCCTTCCTCTCTGCTACTGGTTTTCAAATTGTAAAACAAATTTTTATATCTTTAACCCTATTAACTAACAAAATTTAAGTTTAAAAGAAATGAAAAGAGTATTTTCTTCACTAGTTCTACTAGTAATGATGGTTTTAAACGTAGCTACTGTAAGTGCACAAGAAACTAAAGGTTTTCATCAGGTATTGAAAGAACGCTTTATCGAAGGTGGAGCTGGATTTATGGGTATTGTATTGCTATGTTTGATATTAGGTTTGGCAGTTGCCATTGAACGTATCATTTTCTTAAACATGGCTACTACCAATACAAAGAAATTGACAAAGGAAGTAGAAGATGCTTTAGCCTCTGGAGGTGTTGAAGCTGCTAAGGAAGTATGTAGAAATACAAAAGGACCAGTTGCTTCTATCTTCTATCAAGGATTGGACAGAGCCAGTGAAGGTGTTGATTCTGCAGAGAAAGCTGTAGTTGCCTATGGTGGAGTTCAAATGGGACAGTTGGAGAAAAACGTATCTTGGGTATCATTGTTTATCGCTATTGCGCCAATGCTTGGGTTCATGGGTACGGTAATCGGTATGATTCAGGCCTTCGATAAAATTAGTGCAGCTGGTGGATTAGATGCTTCATTGATTGCTGGTGACATTAAAGTTGCGTTATTAACAACTGTATTTGGTCTTATCGTAGCAATTATCCTTCAGGTATTCTACAACTACATCATTGCTAAAATCGATAGTATCGTTAATGATATGGAAGATGCTTCTATCTCTCTAATCGATTTATTGGTAGGTCACAAAAAATAATTTTAAAGACACAAAACTCAAGTTATGCACAAAATATTAAAAATTGCAGTCATTGCCATTGGGGTTTTGGGAGTTATTCTGTGGCTTATGCTGTTGGGTAGCACTGACCCTTATGCAGATTTCATGTTCTATATTTCATACATCCTACTATTTATATCAGTTGGATTTGTATTGATATATTCCGTGAAAAATTTACTTTCATCACCAGAAAAGCTTAAAAAGGCACTAATTTATATAGTTGGTTTTGCCGTAGTAGTTGTTCTTGGGTATGCTTTTTCAGGTAATGAGCCTGTAAAAGGAGCTTCTGAATCTGCTACTAAATGGGTAAGCGCAGGCCTTATTGTATTCTATATCCTTACTGCTATTGCAGCAGGATCTATGATTCTTTCTGGAATTAAAAAAATGTTAACAAAATAAGATTATGGCTAAAAGATCAGCACCCGAAGTGAATGCAGGATCCATGGCTGATATCGCGTTTTTGCTTCTTATTTTCTTTTTGGTAACCACTACTATTGAAACCAATTCTGGTATTAGTACTAAGTTGCCTCCGAAGTTGGAGAATCAAGAACCACCACCACCAATTAAAGAGAAAAACATATTTACTGTTTTGGTAAACATGAATGATCAGTTGCTAGTGGAAGATCAGTTAATGGATGTTAAAGATTTACGTAAAGCTGCTATGGATTTCTTAGACAATGGAGGAGGTCAAGGTGATGAGGCTTGTACTTATTGCAGAGGTAATAAAAATCCTTCTTCATCTGATAATCCTGAAAAGGCAGTAATCTCTTTGCGTAACGACCGTGAAACTTCGTACAAAGTTTATATAGCAGTTCAAAATGAACTGGTGGCGGCTTACAATGAATTAAGAGAGCGTGAACGTCAACGTTTATATCCAAACGAGGTTAGTTATGCTCAAATGGAGGCTGAGTTTAATGCAGCACGTACTGACCAGGCTCGTAAAGATGAATTGAAACCTAAAATGGAGAAGCTACAAGAGTTATTCCCTAGAAAACTTTCTGAAGCTGAACCGAAGAAAAATTAATAGCAAATACTATGTCTAAATTTAAGAAAAAAAAGAGTGGTGATTTACCAGCGGTATCTACAGCATCTTTACCTGATATTGTATTCATGCTGTTATTCTTCTTCATGACGGTTACCGTAATGAAAGACAGTGATTTGATGGTTAAGAACGATGTTCCTACTGCAAATCAGGTACAAAAATTGGATAAGAAAGATCCTGTAGTATATATATATGCAGGTAAACCACTTCCAAAGTATCAAGATAAATTTGGTAGCAATGCAAAAATTCAGGTAAATGATAAATTTGCTGATATAAGTGAGATTGCTCCATTTATTTTACAATACAAGGATGGACTTCGGCAAGAGCTTAGAGAGATGTTTACTACTGCTCTAAAAGTGGATTCTGATACTAACATGGGACTTATTACTGATGTTAAACAGGAATTGCGCGAAGTAAATGCACTTAAACTAGTTTATATCACTAAAGAAGGTGATGCTGTAGGTAGTTTAAGAAACTAATTTCTTTTAAACTTATTATATATAAAAAGCGCTGCAACTTAGTTGTGGCGCTTTTTATATATAATAATACTTTTGTTATCCGTTATATTTGTAAAAAGAAATTGTATGAAGTACTTTTTTTGTTTTCATCTTATATTGCTATTTCATATACCAATAGTTGCTCAGGATTCACTTGTAAAAAGGGAATTGGATATAAATCGATATCTTGAAGATCAGTTTTATATTGGAGTTACCTATGATATATTAGCTAATAAACCCTCTCAGGTATCTCAGAATAATTTGTCCAGAGGTATTCAGATAGGTTATATTAGAGATCTTCCACTTAATATAGATCGGAATAGGGGTTTCGGAATAGGTTTGGGTTATGCGAATCATTCTTATTTTTCAAACATGGGTGCCTCTATTAATAATGGAGATGTGATTTATGAGATTATTGATACGAATGAAGCTGGTTTTAGACGGAACAAATTGGCTCTCCATGCCATTGAAATGCCATTAGAATTAAGATGGCGTACTTCTAACGCTGAATCTCATCGTTTTTGGAGAATTTATTCTGGTGTTAAATTAAGTTATGTGTTTTCTGGTAAATCAAAATGGATTACTGAGGGAATAAAAATTAATTTTAATAATGAAGATATTCAAAAGTGGAATTATGGTATATACCTATCAGTAGGATATAATACTTGGAATTTTTACGCGTATTATGGTTTGAATTCTTTTTTTAAAGAAAATACTTTACTAGAAGGAGAACAAATCGAACTTCAATCATTTCAATTAGGACTTATGTTTTATATTCTATAGCCAATAGGCGAAGGCAAGAAATTGTGGAATTGAACCTATACACATTCCCAGAATTAATTCAGTAGAGGAATGGGCTTTTAAAAGTAGTCTTGAGGATGCGATAGCTCCATTTAGTAAAACTAAAACTCCAATTAGGAGTACTAAATTGGTTTGATAGTGAATACTTAGTCCAATTATGAAGGTAGTAAGACCGGAAATTGCCAACATATGAATACTGGCTTTTATTTTAAAAAACACAAAAACTAAGCATCCTAACGTGCTACCCATCATAGCAACAAAGAAATAATAGAGCTCGTAAGATCTAGACTGAGGTATGACTTTTGTAATAGCTATATAAAAAACAACGAGTGTTATATATAGAGGTAATTTACGTTGTCCTACTTTTTCGATATTAAAGGATGTAATTCGACCTGTAGAACGCAGTAGAATTAGTAGTAAAGCAGGAATTATAATAGTAATGATACCTAGTGCTATCAAGACTAATTTACGCATTTCTGGTGGAGAATATATGGGACTGATATAGTAATACAAGCTGGCCCCTATCATTGGGAGAAACAATGGGTGAAAAATGTATGAAAATAGCCTTATTACATTCTTCATTTTAGAGTTGTTTTCTCAAACGTGCTACTGGTATATCCAATTGCTCTCTGTATTTAGCTACAGTTCGTCTAGCGATAGGGTATCCTTTATCTTTTAGAATATCAGCAAGTTTATCATCAGGTAATGGTTTGCGTTTATCTTCTTCTTGAATTACAGTTTCAAGAATTTTTTTAATCTCTCTTGTTGAAACATCCTCCCCTTGATCATTTTTCATTGCTTCAGAGAAAAAGTCTTTTATAAGTTTTGTTCCGTATGGCGTGTCAACATATTTGCTGTTTGCAACTCTAGAAACTGTCGAGATATCCATTCCAATTCGATCAGCAATATCTTTTAAAATGAGTGGTTTCAGTTTGCGTTCGTCGCCAGTAAGGAAATATTCTTCTTGATGGTGCATGATGGCAGACATGGTGACATAAAGGGTTTCTTGACGTTGTTTAATAGCGTCAATAAACCATTTAGCAGCATCTAGTTTTTGCTTTATAAAAAAAACAGCGTCTTTTTGAGAATTGGATTTTTCTTTTGCATTTTTATATCCTTCTAACATTTGTGTATATTCTCTTGATACATGCAATTGAGGTGCATTACGACCATTAAGAAATAGTTCCAATTCACCATCATTAATACGAATGGTGAAATCAGGCACTACATGTTCTATAGTTTTGGTATTTCCGCTATATGAGCCTCCTGGTTTTGGGTTTAATCGTTCTATTTCATGGATGGCTTCTTTTAGAGTGTCTTCCGTAACACCATGACGTTGCATTAATTTATCATAATGTTTTTTGGTAAATTGTTCAAACGAGTGTTCAATTATATTTATTGCTAAGGAAGTGCGCTCGTTTTTGTCTTTTCGTTTTAATTGAATGAGAAGACACTCACGCAAATCAAAAGCACCAACTCCAGCTGGGTCCAGTTCGTGAATTACTGTTTTTAAAACAAGCTTTATTGTTTCTTCAGTCGTAAATACGTTTTGTGTAAATGCTAAATCATCCATGATGTCCAAAACAGACCTCCGGATATAGCCACTCTCGTCTATGCTCCCTACCAGAAATTCAGCCACTTCACGTTCTTCGTCTGAAAGACGAAAAGTGTTTAATTGATTTATCAAGGATTGATGAAATGAAACGGTAGCCTCATAAGGAACCACTTTATCGTCATCATCACTACTATAGTTATTGGCTTGAAGTCTATAGTCAGGAATTTCATCATCGCTTAAATATTCATCTACATTGATGTTGTCCATATCGATGGAATCATTTCCATCGAAGTCATCCTCATATGAATTATCAAATTCATCCCTATAATCATCATCATAGTCATTAGACTCTTCTTTACCACTCTCTAAAGCTGGATTTTCCTCCATTTCTTGCTTAATGCGCTGTTCAAATGCTTGTGTAGGCAATTGAATAAGCTTCATCAGTTGGATTTGCTGAGGAGAAAGCTTTTGAGATAGTTTGAATTGTAGGTGCTGTTTTAACATGGGTGCAAAAAGACTATGTATTACACAAAAATAAACAAATATTAACTAGCCCTATAGAAAAGATTGTGCCAAAAATGCTACTTGGTATACGCTTTTCGCATCCGTTCTGCTAAATGACTAACTATTAATAATTGAATAGCATGAAATAGCATTAAAGGGAGTAAATAAATACCTACCATTGATGAATGGTTAAAAAGTATTTTGGAAAATACGGTTCCATGTACTAACGATTTTTTGGAACCACAGAACAGAGCTGTTATCGTGTCTTCCCTGTTAAAATTGAGCGCTTTAGAAATGTAATAAGTTATTGAATAAACTATCCAAAATAATATAATAACTCCAATTGTTATTAAACTTAGTTCAAGAGTTGTTATAGGGGCAAATATGTCATTTAAGAAAGACTCTGCAAAGCTTTTATAAACGATTAATAAAATAATTGTTTTGTCAAAAAAAGTTAACCAAGCTCCATGTTTCTCTATCAAATGTCTAAAATGTTTTTGAAGTAAGAAACCAATTAGAACAGGTAATAGTATTTCAAGTAGTAGTTTTATGTAAATAGTGGTAAAATCAAATGATAAAGATTCTTGATTTTGGAGAAAAAATCCCATCCATAGAGGTGTTAGTACAATGCCAATTAAACCAGAAATACTTGCGTTAAAGATGCCTGCAGGAATATTTCCCTTGGCAATCGAAATCATTACAACGGAGGAGGAGACGGTGGAGGGTAAACAGGCTAAGAAAAAAAATGCAATCCACCATTGCGATTGTGTTCCATTATTGATGAAAAGCAATGAGGTCAAAACAATTAAAGGAACTATAATAAAGGTTGTGCATTGTATTAGCACATGTAGTCTCCAATTTTTTAACCCTAAACGAAGTTTATCAGGGCTTAATTTTAGACCATAAAGAAAAAAAATAACTGATATACCTATACTAGTTATTAGATTTAGAGGAATTATGAAATCATCAGCACCTCCTTCAGGGATGAAATAGGCTATTAGAATACTGATTCCAATAAGGAGTACAAAGCGATCAATTGGAAGTTTGAGTTTTGATATCATGAAAGTCAAATAAAAATCCCCGCATTTGCGGGGAAAATATTAAAATTCTGCACTTTGCGGCGTTCGTGGGAATGGTATTACATCACGGATGTTTGTCATGCCAGTAGTGAAAAGTACAAGTCTTTCGAATCCAAGTCCGAAACCACTATGTACAGCTGTTCCAAATTTACGTAAATCTAGATACCACCATAACTCCTTTTCATCAATACCCGTTGCCTTTATTTTTTCTACAAGTACATCATAGCGCTCTTCTCGTTGGGAACCACCCACAATTTCACCAATTCCAGGGAATAGGATATCCATTGCGCGCACTGTTTTTCCATCTTCATTAAGACGCATATAGAAAGCTTTAATTTTTGCTGGGTAATCAAATAAAATGACAGGACATTTAAAGTGTTTTTCAACAAGAAAACGTTCATGCTCACTTTGCAAGTCTGCTCCCCATTCGTCTATAAGGTATTGGAATTTCTTATTTTTATTTGGTTTGGAGTTTTTGAGAATATCTATTGCTTCAGTGTAACTAACTCGCTTAAAGTTATTATCTACCACAAAACGTAATCTTTCTGATAGTGTCATTTCACTACGTTCATTTTGTGGTTTAGATTTTTCTTCTTCAATAAGACGCTGTTCTAAAAATTCTATATCATCCTTACAGTTTTCTAACACATGACGTAGCACATATTTTATAAAGTCTTCCGCAAGATCCATATTACCGGCTAGATCTAAAAAAGCAACCTCAGGCTCAACCATCCAAAACTCAGCCAAGTGACGGGAGGTGTTAGAATTTTCAGCTCTAAAAGTTGGTCCGAATGTATATACTTTACCTAAACTCATAGCAAAAGTTTCAGCCTCCAATTGACCTGATACAGTAAGGTTGGTTTCTTTGCCAAAGAAGTCCTCGGAATATTGGACACTTCCATTTTCATTTAGAGGTGGATTTTTTGCGTCTAATGTTGTTACTCTAAACATCTCGCCAGCCCCTTCTGCATCACTGCCCGTTATTATAGGAGTGTTTACATAGAAAAATCCATTTTCTTGAAAATACTTATGAATTGCAAACGAAAGTACCGATCGAACACGCATAATAGCTCCAAATGCATTGGTTCTAACTCGTAGGTGTGCATTTTCACGTAAGAATTCTAAAGAATGTTTTTTTGGTTGGATCGGATAAGTTTCCGGATCGGAATCTCCTAGGATTTCCAATTGAGAAACTTGAATTTCCACTGTTTGACCTTTACCTTGACTTTCAGTTAAGGTTCCTGTAATTTTTAATGCGGCACTAGTAGTAACACGTTTTAACATCTGCTCATCCATGTTCTCGAAATCTACTACGCATTGTATGTTATGAATGGTCGATCCGTCATTAAGTGCAATGAATCTATTGCTTCTAAATGTTCGAACCCATCCTTGTACGGTAACTTCTTGTAAGAGTTTGCCTTTTTCCAGTAATTCTTTTACACTGTATTGCATTGTTTCTCTCTGATTTTTAAAGGGACAAAGATAGCGGTTTTACTCAAACAGTTAAATAGTACATTTTATAAAAAAAGGGGAAAAACCCCCTGTTTTAATGTTCATTCGCTATCTATATTTGTAATGCTATTTAATACTTGGTATAACAACCAAGTTGCGAGTAGGTTTGGGGGGTATAAGGCCTGTTGGTGAAAATCAACAGGTTTTATCATTTTAAATCACCCCATACCCTATTCTTCTTCTGAAAGAATATCTATGTTCGGTTCTTTAAGAGTCTCTTTATTAGCTATATTTCTTTCCAATGAGAGTAATAATGAAGGAAGTAAAATAAGATTAGACAACATAGCGAAAAGAAGAGTTACAGACACTAATCCACCTAACGCTTTTGTTCCTCCAAAACTTGAAATCATAAATACTGAGAATCCAAAGAATAATACTATTGAAGTATAAAACATACTCACTCCAGTCTCTTTTAATGCTGCATAAACCGAGCGACGTATTTTCCAATTATGTGTTTGTAGTTCTTGACGATACTTAGCCAAAAAATGAATGGTGTCATCAACGGAAATTCCAAAAGCAATACTGAAAACAAGTATTGTAGAGGGTTTTAATGGTATACCCAGAAATCCCATCATACCTGCAGTAATTAATAAGGGTAAAATGTTGGGAACTAAAGAGATTAATATCATCCTAAATGATCTGAACATATAGGCCATTAGTAATGATATTAAGAATATAGCTAAAGCTAGAGACAAAATCAAATTCTTAACTAAATACTTTGTTCCTTTTGTAAACAGAAGAGCTTTTCCAGTCATGCTCACATGGTAGTTTTCATCTGGAAATATCTTTTGAATTTTAGCAAATAGATCGTCTTCAATTTCTTCCATCCGATCTGTACCAATATCTTTCATAAATGTGGTAATTCTTGCTGTTTGACCATTGCTGTCTACAAAATTGGAAAGCATATCACTATTTTCAGAAGATTTTTTAGCGTATGAAAGGATAAAATTGTTTTCTTGTGTTGTGGGTAATTGGTAGTATTCTGGATTGCCATTATAGAAGGCCTGCTTAGAGTATTTAGCGAGACTTACAATTGAAATAGGTCTTGAAAGTTCTGGAGTTTCAATAATGAGTTGCTCCAATTCATCCATTTTTCTAAGATTAGGCAGACGCATCACACCATTTTTGCGCTCTGTGTCAATCATTATTTCAAGTGGCATAATACCGTCAAACTCCTTTTCGAAAAATTTAATGTCATCAAAAAAGGCAGCAGATTTAGGCATGTCTTCAATAAGACTTCCCGAAATTTTGACCTGATAAATACCTATAATACTTGCTACAAGAAGGCAGATAGTAGTTATATATACTGCAATGCGATGTTCACGAACAGTTTTTTCCATCCAACCTACAAAAGCACTTATCCATTTTTTATTTAAATGCTTTAAGTGTTTGTATTTTGGAAGTGCCATAAAGCTATACACGATGGGTATAATAAGTAGTGATAATACGAAAATTGATAGAATGTTAAGCGATGCTACAATGCCAAATTCTTTAAGAAGTTTACTTTCTGTAATGATGAAAGTTGCGAATCCCGCAGCAGTGGTAGCATTAGTTAATAAGGTTGCGTTTCCAACCTTCGAAATCACTCTTTGCAAGGATTTTGCTTGATTACCATGCTTTTTAACCTCTTGTTGATATTTGTTTATAAGGAAAATACAATTAGGGATACCAATGACTATAATTAGTGGTGGTATAAGTGCTGTAAGTACTGTAATTTCGTATTTGAGTAAGCCCAGTATGCCAAAGGCCCACATTACGCCTATGGTAACAACTAGCATTGAGATTAAAGTGGCTCTGACTGATCTGAAAAAGAAAAAGAAAATTAAAGAGGTGATTCCAAGAGCGGCAGCTATGAAAATTCCAATTTCATCTATAATATTTTGTGAATTTAATGTACGTATATAGGGCATTCCAGATGCACGTACATCAAGTCCTGTTTCTTTTTCAAAAGAATCGATAAGAGGGAGTAAGTCGTTGTAAATAAAATCTTTTCTAACCGAGGTATTTACGATTTCCTTATCCATGTAAACCGCAGTCCGTAATGTTTGTGTTTCTTTGTTAAATAAAAGGCTTTCGTAAAATGGAAGCTGCTCGAAAAGTTTTGTTTTTATTGAGTCTATGGCAGCCTGGGAGTTAATATTAGACAGAATTAACGGTTTTAATGTAAATTCTTGTTTAATAGTATCTTTAACTAATTCATGTAAATTTTCCGTTGAAACTACCATGTCAATCTCAGGAAAAGCATTCAGTTTTTTACTAAGCTTGTTCCATTGATTAAAATTTTCGGGAGTAAATAATCGTTGATCTTTTACTGCCAGTATAATAAGATTTCCTTCTTCTCCAAAGACCTCTAAAAATTTATTGTATTCTTGATTTACAGGATGTTCATCAGGAAGAAGATTAGCTTCAGTATACGTGAAGCGCATGTATTTCCATTGCATTCCCATAACAACTGTGATGGCAGCAATAATTGTCAATATTATAATTCTATTTCGGAGTATTATACGTGCAACGGTTGCCCAAAAACCTTTGCTTAACCACTTAACCATGATCTTAATCGTTAAATTAAATAGCAGTTCGCTTAAAAAGAAATAAGTTGAGAACTAAACTATGCTGAAAAATATGGGTGCAAAGGTACGGATTCCTTGTAAAGCGACTTACAATCCTAGGTTAAAAAAGTATGTGAATTTCAAGGAAATATTGTTATCAAATCTTGGGAGGTGGTATGCACCATATCGATAGAAGGCTGCCAGCCCAAATCCTTTCCAAACCTTGTTTATTTCCAATCCGGTTTCCATATAACCGTGTCGTAGAGATTGAAAGGAGACGCCTACATGTTTATCAATATTGTCTACATCCCCAATAGCAGCTCTTGTGACAAAAACGAATTGAGGTTTTAGTTTTTGACTTATTGTTAAACGGTTGAAGTAATGTTTGATTTGTAAGGAAGTGAATTGATCTGAAAAAAATTCATTAAAATACATGGTTTCAAAACTGTTTCCTCCACCCACTGCAAATCTTCTCATGATACTTGTTTTGTTCGGGTTATTTGGGGAAGTGTGAAAAAGTTCAGATAGGGGTAAATCTCCAAAGGCCTTTCCTAGTTCAAGTTGTAAATTGGTGATTGATTTATTCCTAAACTTAATTTGATGTAATGCCTTGATATTTATTTTGGTAAAATTAAAATCTCCATCCAGGAAGTTATCTATTCCTTGTGTTACTTGAAAACTAATTCTCGGATAACCTATGGTTGTTTCTACCTTTCCTTTTGGACTTAGCATATATTGGCTAGAGGGAGTCCATTCTGTGCTTACAGTCGCTGTAGTTATTTTGTATGTATTATATTCTAGATTATTAGTGGTGTAAATATATGGATAGGTGGGTGAGATGTTTGCTTTAGTAATTTGCCATTTTGTTTTAAGCTTTGCAGTTATATCATGTTCCAAATAGCTGCTAATGCTTCTACTTTTATGGAACATTGAGATATTGAAAAGTCTTGGTTCGAATAATGAGAACGATCTGCCCTCCGTTATATATGTGTGACTTCCTGTTTCAATGAGATCATCGATATAATTGAATCCTAGCCATGTATTACTTATTTTACTTAGTTTAGTGCTGCCCCCGATTCCATATTTAAATTGCTTGTCCTTCGTGCCATATACACCATATCCATTAAGTCGATACTTTGGTGATAATGTCGTGTTTGTAACAAATCCCATTCCAATCCTAAAACCTTCGTAATTGTTGTACTTAATAAGGTTTTTTAAATCAAAATCAATGTATTTGGTGTTTATATATCCTTTTAATAATTTTTGTACGAATGCTAATTTGGTGTCGATTTTTTGTGCTTCAGAGATGCTATCCAAAAAGTAGTAAGTTCCGGAGTCTCTATAATTAATTGCTGGACGATAAGCTTCCCAGTACTGATCAGTTCTAGTGGCTGCATCGTCATCAAATACTAGAGCTAATCCTGATCCTTTTATTTTAACTGGAATTTCAAATTCTACATTTGTAATATGTTCAGTGGACTTTAGATAAAGTAGTTCTGAGGTGTCTTGAAAATCACTTCTAACGATTGAAGTGTCTTTAGTATTTTCAGAAACACTAATACCTACATTTTTTCCAAACATACTTATGGCTTCATTGTTTTTTCCTTTACGGAGGATTATTTCCTTTTGTGAAGGAAACCAAAGATTTTCTTTAGGATAATAGTTGAATTCCTGTGTGGCCTTAATGTCAACTATTGCTTTCAATTGTACTAGAGCTTTTTGTAGTGCATAGGTATTAGTGTCAATATATAAAACGCCCTCTAATCCTGCCGTATTTCCTGTGGTTTTTGGTTTATAGTGAATCATGTAGGCCTCCCTGTTTTGGATAGATACCGTATCTAGAATTCGATAGTAATACTCTTTAAGAGCTCTGTTTCCAATAGGGCTGATGTAGTTCGTTCCAAAGACGGTATATTGGTTTTCGTAAAATGAAAATGACTGTAATTGAATGGCAAGTAACTCGTAAATTGGTTGTTTTAATCCAGAAGTGCGTGTTGCATGTACTGTTTCTCTGTTTCCTTTATTTTTAGTGTAGGTATATTCCGAGTTTTTTTCAGAAATAAATAGATGGGCCCTTTTCATTTGTTTTTTAAACTCATAGTTAGTTGAATCCACTTGTATGAGTTTTTTTCCGGATTCCGTTATTTTAAAAATGGAATCAATACTGCCTTTAATTGAATCTGGTTCTGCAGTAACTATTAAACGATTGTAGGAGTTAAACCTATATGTGTTTAGTTTTTTGTTTGGATTGTTTTGTGGTTTCTGCGCTATGACTTTACGCATGATTTTTAGGGCAGGATCCTCACTTGCGTAGAGTACAACTTCTTTTAAATTCTCAATGTTATCTTCCAAGAAGATAGAGTAATAAGTTGTCCCTTCTTCTAGAGTTATTAATTTTGAGTTATATCCTATATAACTAACTTGAAAATCGATTGTATTATTAGGTAGTACAATGGAAAATTTACCGTCTCTATCGGTTATAGTGCCTTGGTTGGCTCCGGATTTAATAGTAGCATACGGAAGTGGTGTTTGTGTACTTTTATCTTTAACTATGCCTTTTATTGAAATTTGGGCATTTGTAAATACAGAGAGAAGTAAAAGAAGGAATAGCAGGATTTTGTTCATATCGCAGGTAAGACGATAGTTTGTATAGGTTGTTACATGGATATGGATAAAAAACTATGACAAGGCTACTGCCTGTCATAGTTTTAAGCGATTGGTTTACACCTTTAGGATTTCTGCTTCTTTGACAGCAAGGATTTCATCTATTCTTTTTATGTAGCTATCAGTTAGATTTTGAACATCTGCTTCTGCATTTTTCTTTAGATCTTCTGAAGCTTCAAGTTTTTTGATGTCTTTGTTTGCATCTTGTCTTACACTTCGTATACTTATTTTTGTTTCTTCAGCCTCTCCTTTAGCTTGTTTAACAAGGTCTTTTCGACGTTCTTCGGTTAAAGGAGGTACGCTGATGATAATAACGTCACCATTATTCATTGGATTGAAACCTAGATTTGCAATCATTATTGCTTTTTCAATGGCAGAAAGCATATTGCGTTCCCATGGCTGAATAGTGATTGTTCTCGCATCGGGTACGCTGACATTGGCAACTTGATGTAATGGTGTTTGTGAACCATAATAGTCAACAAATACGCTACCTAGCATTTGAGGACTAGCTTTGCCAGCTCGGATGTTTAATAATTCCTTTTCAAGATGTTTTATAGCACCATCCATTGATTCTTTAGCGGTGTCTAGGATAAAATCAATTTCTTCGTTCATGACAATATCATTTTTAAAAACAAGTTCGTTATAGGTTAACTTTAGTTCCAATATTTTCCCCAGAGACAACCTTTAGAAGGTTACCTTGTTTGTTCATATCAAATACAATTATAGGAAGTTCGTTTTCTTGACTTAAAGTAAATGCAGTACTATCCATCACTTTTAAGCCTTTTTTGAGAACATCTTCAAAGGTGATAGCTTCAAATTTTGTGGCTGATTTGTCTTTTTCAGGATCCGCAGTATAAATTCCATCTACTCTAGTCCCTTTTAATATTACATCTGCTTCAATTTCTATGGCTCTAAGTACAGCTGCTGAGTCGGTAGTAAAGAAGGGATTTCCTGTTCCTGCACCAAAGATAACGACACGTCCTTTCTCTAGATGACGTACAGCTCTTCTCTTAATGAATGGTTCTGCGATTGCTTCCATTTTAATAGCTGTTTGAAGCCGTGTGTAAACACCTGCATCTTCAAGAGCACTTTGTAAAGCTAGGCCGTTGATTACTGTTGCTAGCATACCCATGTAATCGCCTTGAACTCTATCCATTCCGTTGCTAGCACCTGCAACACCCCTAAAGATGTTACCACCACCAATTACAATAGCTACTTCTACACCTTGTTCAACTACTTGTTTGATGTCTTGAGCGTATTCGGATAAACGATGAGGATCGATTCCATATTGGCGGTCTCCCATTAAGGCCTCTCCACTTAATTTTAAAAGAATTCTTTTGTATTTCATTACAGTGAGAACGTTGTGTTATTATTATGAATGTTGCAAAAGTAATGAAAATTATTTATGGGTATAAGTATAGTGTAACTGCTTATGTAAAAAAGCCGCTCCTACACGGAAACGGCTTTTTATAGGGTTCACCTTAGGTGATATAAAGACAATGTTGATTATCCTAATGCTACACGCTTGAATCCTGTAACAGTAAGATTACTGTCTACAGATTTTACATAAGCCGAAACACTCAATTTGTTGTCCTTAATATAATCTTGGTTAACTAAAGTGTTGTCTTTAAAGAAACGTGCAAGTTTTCCTTTTGCAATGTTGTCTAACATAGCTTCTGGTTTGCCCTCTTGACGAAGTTGGTCTTTAGCAATTTCGATTTCTTTTTCAATAATCTCAGCGTCAACACCGTCTTCATTAAGAGCTATTGGATTCATAGCTGCTGCTTGCATAGCCACATTTTTAGCAGCTTCTTCAGCGCCTGCTACGTTAGCAGAAAACCCTACTATTGTAGCTATTTTGTTTCCAGCGTGGATATATGATCCCACAAAAGGAGCGTCTAGTATTTCGAAACCACCAATTTCAATTTTTTCGCCAATAACTCCAGTTTGCTCTATCAATTTTTCAGAAACGGTGATTCCTTTGTAATCAGCAGCTAAGAAGTCTTCCTTAGAATTGAATTCAAGTGCCATTTCAGCTAGATCAGTAGCTAAATTTATAAAGCTTTCATTTTTAGCAACAAAGTCAGTTTCGCAATTAAGTGATACGATAACACCTCTCGTGTTGTCTGCATTAACTTTTGCAATAACAGCACCTTCAGTAGACTCTCTATCTGCGCGGTTAGCTGCAACCTTTTGTCCCTTTTTACGAAGGATTTCAATTGCTTTCTCAAAATTACCTTCAGCTTCAACTAAGGCTTTTTTGCAGTCCATCATACCAGCACCGGTAGTCTGTCTTAGTTTATTTACGTCTGCGGCTGTAATATTTGCCATAGGTGTATATTTTTTAAAGAAAGTCGTTCACTTTAAAGGGTGAACGACTTATATATTGTTAATTAATTTTCTTCTTCGCTAACTTCTGTTTCAACTTCAGCTTTAGCGGCTTTTTTTGCTTTTGGAGCTTCGTCCTCGCCTTCTACTTCTTTGTCTGATTTTCTGTCGGCAAGCCCTTCAGCAACAGCAGTAGTAACGTAAGACAAGATTTTCTCTATGGATTTAGAAGCATCATCGTTAGCAGGAATTACATAATCCACCTCGCGTGGGTCAGAATTAGTATCCACTATCGCAAATATTGGAATGTTTAATTTTTGAGCTTCTTTAACCGCGATGTGCTCGCGCATTGTGTCCACAATAAATAACGCACCTGGAAGACGGGTCATATCAGCAATTGAGCCAAGGTTTTTTTCTAATTTGGCTCTTAAACGCTCTACCTGTAATTTTTCTTTTTTAGAAAGGGTATCGAAAGTACCATCTTTCTTCATTTTGTCAATCGCAGCCATTTTCTTAACAGCTTTACGAATAGTAACAAAGTTGGTAAGCATACCGCCAGGCCATCTTTCAGTGATGTAAGGCATGTTTACATTTCCAGCTTTTTCAGCAACGATATCTTTTGCTTGTTTTTTGGTAGCAACGAAAAGAATTTTTCTACCAGAAGCTGCGATTTTTTTAAGGGCTTCATTAGCCTCTTCTAATTTAGCAGCAGTTTTATACAGGTTGATAACGTGTATACCGTTACGCTCCATGTATATATAAGGGGCCATGTTTGGGTTCCACTTACGTGTAAGGTGACCAAAGTGAACACCGGCCTCAAGTAAATCTTTTACTTCTATATTATTTGCCATTTTTTTAATAGTTTACGTTCCGTTGAGTTAGCAATGGAGAAGTGGTTGCTTGTGCGCGCCTTCTACATTTGGATGCTAAACTAGTTTTCGTCATAGACGAACAACGACTACTTGTTTTTTAATCAATATTAAAATGAACTGTGTCTTGATAAAACAAGACCAATGGGTATTAACGTTTAGAGAACTGGAATTTCTTACGAGCTTTCTTCTGACCGAATTTCTTACGCTCTACCATTCTTGGATCTCTTGTCAATAGACCTTCAGGCTTAAGTGTAGTTCTGTTTTCAGCATCTACTTCACAAAGAGCTCTGGAGATGGCTAAACGAACAGCTTCAGCTTGTCCTGTTATTCCTCCACCATATACATTTACTTTTACGTCAAAGTTCTCCTCATTGTTAGTCAATGTAAGAGGTTGTTTTACTTTGTACTGTAAAGTAGAAGTGGTGAAGTAAGTGTTCAAATCTTTTTTGTTAATCGTGATATTACCATTTCCAGAAGAAACATAAACACGAGCAACTGCAGTTTTTCTTCTGCCAATTTTGTGAATTACTTCCATTATTTAAGATCGTTTAAATTAATTGTAGTAGGATTTTGAGCGGCTTGCTTGTGCTCTGATCCTTCGTACACTTTTAAATTGCGGAATAGGTCTGCTCCAAGTTTGTTTTTAGGTAGCATTCCTTTGATTGATTTTTCTACGATACGAGCCGGATTTTTGGCTAATAATTGTTTCGCAGAAGTTTCTCTTTGACCTCCTGGGTAACCTGTGTGGCGAATGTAAGTTTTAGATTCCCACTTGTTTCCAGTTAAGTTGATTTTCTCAGCGTTGATAACAACTACGTTATCTCCACAATCAACGTGCGGCGTGTAACTAGGTTTGTACTTTCCTCTAAGTAGCTTGGCTACCTTAGTGGCAAGACGACCTAATGTCTGTCCATCAGCATCAACTAGTACCCATTGCTTGTCAACGGTAGCTTTGTTGGCTGAGATTGTTTTGTAGCTTAATGTGTCCACACTAACTCTTTTTAATAATTAAACATTCCATTCCCAATAAACGGGGTGCAAATGTACGTTTTTCTAATTTAAAAGCAAATAGGGGTTGATTTATTTTTTTGTGAACTTAAAATATTGTGTATAAGATACTTTTGGTTTTTAAATAATGGGTTGGAAAAGGTGATGATTTAGATTTTCAACATTGTTATGTTTTACAAGGATATTGGTTGTTATGTTTTCATTTTCTAAAGAGATTATGGTATTTAAGTCTAAATGTTAAATTTATTAAAGGAGATGCAAAACATATGTTAAAAATAAATATATTTGGCTTAGCTAATTTTAAATAATCAATTAAATGAGAGAAAATTTCAAATTCCTCTTAGTGATGTTTATGTCCTTAATTATTCAATTGGGCTACTCACAAGAGAAGAGAGTTTCAGGGGCAGTGACAGATCAGGGAGGTGTGCCTCTTCCTGGGGTGAATGTTTCTGTGAAGGGTACATCCAATGGTACTCAGACTGATTTTGATGGTAAGTATTCCATTACTGTAAGTCAAGGTCAGATTTTGGTGTTCTCATATATAGGTATGAAAACTATTGAGCGTACAGTTGGAGCTGCTAATGTTTTAAATGTTGCTTTGGCTGAGGATACTCAGGCGTTAGAGGAAGTGGTTGTTGTAGGTTATGGCGTACAGCGTAAACGTGATGTAACTGGTGCTATTACCCAAGTTGGTGGTGCTGAAATAGCTTCGTTAGCCTCTCCGAGTTTTG
Source organism: Imtechella halotolerans (assembly GCF_028743515.2). Lineage (GTDB taxonomy): Bacteria > Bacteroidota > Bacteroidia > Flavobacteriales > Flavobacteriaceae > Imtechella > Imtechella halotolerans. Next base: position 2,883,654 of record NZ_CP117969.2, read on the forward strand.
AGTCTCAATTAGCAGGTAGAGCTGCCGGTGTGCAGATTACAACTGGTAATGGTGTGATTGGTGAGGCACCTAGAATTCGTATTAGAGGGATTGGGTCAATTTCTTCTGGTACGTATCCATTAATTGTTGTGGATGGAATGCCTATCACTACAGGAGATGTTGGAGGTTATGCATCAACAAATGCATTGGGAGATATTAACCCTGCTGACATTGAATCAATGGAGATTCTTAAGGATGGTTCAGCTACAGCTATTTATGGATCTCGTGCAGCTAATGGTGTAATACTCATTACTACAAAGAAAGGTAAAGAGGGACGTATGGCTGTAAATTATAGTAACTATTTGGGTGTTGCTAAGCCAGTTAAGGCATTTGATCTTTTAAGAACTGAAGATTTTATTACCATAAGTAATGAGAAAAGATCTAATAGAGGACAATCCCCATGGGCAAGTGGAAATGATTTTGATACGGATTGGCAAGACGCGGTATTAGTCAATAATGCATTTCAACAAGATCATATTTTGTCATTAAATGGAGGAACTGAAAAAACTCAGTATTACGCTTCTGTAGGGTATACTTCTCAGGAAGGTGTAACCTTGGCAAATGATATGGAGCGTTTTTCCATGAGGACTAATGTCGATCAAAGAGTAAATGATTGGTTAAAATTGGGAGCTTCTTTAGCTGTTACTAGAACTGAGTATAATGGTCTAAATACAGGAACGAATTCACTTTCAGGTAATATCTTTAGTACCATTCGACAACATCCTAACGTTCCAATTTATAATCCAAATCATCCTACTGGGTATAATATCGATTTTGCAAGCCCTGCTATAGTTGGAAGATGGGATAACAACACAACTATTGGGGATAACGTTCCAAATATTGTTTATGTTTTACATAAAAATGTCTACAATTCTAAAGTAAATAGGACATTGGCGAACATATATGCTGATATTAAACTTCATTCAACTCTTAATTTTAAAACACAAATTAATGCTGATGAATCATTGACTTCCGGATTTTTATATTGGAATCCTGTTCATGGTGATGGTAATGGTAGCAATGGTCGTGTACAAAATAATCAAAATAATATCACGAATTGGAACTGGCAAAATATTCTTTCTTATAATAATACTTTTGCAGAGGATCATAATGTTGGATTGGTTTTGATTTCAGAATATCAGAAACTAAGAGCACAGAATTTTTCTGGGATTGGGACTAATTTACTTAACGAGTTCTTTAACCAGAATTTAGTTTCTGATACTTATTCTATTCCTGATTCAGGTGGGGGAATTAGCGAAAATGGAATTATTTCCTTCGCTGGTAGATTTAACTATAACTATAAGAACAAATATTATGTTCAAGGATCTCTACGTCGGGATGGTCTTTCAAAGTTACCTTTTAGTAATAAGTATGGAACATTCCCAGGAATTTCTCTAGGATGGACTATGTCCAAGGAAAATTTTATGGCATCGTTAAGTGATGTTGTATCAGATTTAAAGATTAGAGCTTCTTATGCAGAAGTAGGTAATACTAGTATTGGTAACTATTCTTATTTTGGAGCTTATGGAGCATCCCGTTATGCTGATACTAATGGTACTGGATATTCGCAATTCTTTAACCCTGACTTAAAATGGGAAACTAGTGAAAAATGGGATATTGGATTGGATTTAAGTATGTTTAATAATCGGTTGACATTTACATTCGATTGGTTTAAAAACAATCAAAATGGGTTGATTTTGGCTGTACCTACACCTATGTCGTTTGGTATACCAGGCAATAGTTATTCTGATAATATTGGTTCATTGGTTAATAAAGGCCTTGAATTTTCTATTGGTGGTACGGCTATTGATAAGGGGGATCTTAAATGGGATCTTAATGCAAATGTTTCTTTTGTAGAGAATGAAATTACTGAGTTGTACTTAAATCAAGATCAAATATTTACCAATAATATTCGTAGAGTTGGAGAGTCAATGAATGCTTTGTGGGGATATCGCTATTGGGGTGTGAATTCTGCCAATGGAAACCCAGTTTATTATAAATCTAACGGGACATTAGTTCAAGGTATTATTGGTTCAGGAGTTTATCGCGTCTTTGATCCTAATAATCCAGGAGATATATCTCAGTCAGCTTCCTTAAGTTCCGCCTCCGATAAGCAAATTCTAGGTCAAGTTGTGCCGAAATATTTCGGTTCCTTAAATTCTAAAATGACATACAAAAATTTTGATTTCGGTTTTATGTTCAGATTTAGTGGAGGTAATAAAATTTTTAACGCTACGCGTAGAGAATTGATGAATCTTAATTTTACTAATAATGGGACTGAGATTTTAGGAAGATGGCAAAGTGTTGAAAACCCGGGTGATGGATGGACTCCAAAATTAAGAGCTTCCGATAATACCTTTTCAAACCTTAGCAGTCATGCAACCACACGTTTTGTTGAAAAAGGTGATTTTATTAAGTTGGATAATCTAAATATTGGATATACTCTTCCGAAGTCAATAACTGAAAAGATCAGTATAGATAAGATGCGAGTTTTTGTTCAGGGGCAAAACCTTTGGATTATTTCTGATTATTCTGGTATTGATCCTGAAATGGAGAATTCGGGTGTTGATTTAAATGGAACGCCTAGATCCAGTATTTTTACAGTAGGATTTAATGTAAGTCTATAAATTTATGGATATGAAAAATTTAAATATAAAGAGAGTATCAGTGTCACTTGCTAGTAAAGCAATAACAGCATTGTTTTCAATTTCAATGTTGATGACATCTTGCTCAGAAGACAATGTTATTAATTTGAAACCAATAAATCAAATTGCGGAAGATGAGGCGTTTTCAACACCTTCATTAATTTTGGCGGCGGTTAATGGTGTTTATAATGCTGCCCAAAGAGGTGATTATGCTGGTGGTCAACGTGGATATCCTTTTGGAGCCGCTTTTGTTCAACAAGGTGATAATCGTGGTGAAGATGTAGTAAATACACAAACATTTTATCAATTGACGTATACTGCAACTTATGACCCAGGTACTGCTAATAACGTTTATTATTGGTCAGATACTTATAGAATGATTAATAGGGCAAATTTGGTGATTGAAGGAGTAACCCGTGCAGTAGATAACGGTATAATAACTCAGGCTGTGGGTGATCAATACATTGCACAAGCGAAGTTTTTTAGAGCTGCGGGTCATTTAGAATTGCTTTTTCATTTCGCAAGACCATATAACTATACTGTTGATGCGTCTCATCCTGGGGTTCCATACCGTGATTTTGGTATTAATACAAAAGAAACTATGGCTCAGGCAATGTTGGTAGGGAGAAGTTCTGTTGCTGAGTGTTACACAAAAATCCTTTCTGATTTGAATGATGCCGAAAATATTTTAGGATCAGGTGTAATAACAAGGGTGACCAAAGAGGCAGCAATTGCGTTTAAAACTCGTGTTTATCTGCATATGGGACGTTGGAACGATGTGATTACTGAAGGAAATAAGCTTTCTGGGTTTACATTGACAAGTGACCCAAATGAACCTTTTATTTCTGGATATAAAAATACCGAATCAATATTCTCATTAGAAAATTCTGCTACCAATAATCCTGGAGTTAACGCTGCTTTGGCTTCTCAGTACAAAAGAAGAACCCTAGTGGCTATCAGCCCAATTATTTGGCGCGATCCTAGTTGGCTTCCAGATGATAAAAGACGTAGAGAGTTGCCTCATTCAGACGCTACAGATGTACAAGATGATGCTATGGTATTTACTATAGATGGCGCTAAATATACTAATAAATATAAGGATGGAAGGGACTATACTGATCCTTCACCAATAATTCGTTATGCTGAGGTAGTACTTAGTATGGCTGAAGCTCATGCTCGTAAGGCTTCACCAGATCTTCCTCAGGCTTTAACTTTATTGAATAGCGTGAGAAATCGTTCATTAGCAAATCCTGCAACTCAGGCATATACTATAGTTGATTTACCAACTCAATCAGATATGATTCAGGCTATTATAAAGGAACGTAGAATTGAGTTTTTAATGGAAGGTAGACGTTGGCCTGATATTCATAGACTTCAAGGAGACGCATTCGTTCCAATGGATGGAATTCCTGCTAAAGTTGCTAATGGCACTCCTGGCGCCTCACTTTATGTTTTAGGAACACCTTACACTGGTCCTTATGGAGTTCAGGCAATTCCTGGAACAGATCATAGATTCTTATGGCCAATTCCTCAGGATGAAGTTAATTCTAATCCAACTCTTAGAGAACAACAAAATCCAGGATGGGATTAAATTAAATTATTTAATAGAATTGTAACCTTAAGGAACGGCTTGATTAGTTTTAATCAAGCCGTTTTTATATGATATTTTAAGGATTAATGTGCCTCCAACCAATTTCTTCCTTTTCCCATATCGACCACTAATGGTACCGATAGAACGAATGCTTGTTCCATTTCTGATTTTATTAGCTTTTCAACTGCATCTAGTTCCTCTTTGTAAGCGTCAAAGACTAATTCATCATGTACCTGTAGAAGCATCTTGGTTTTAAACTTACCTTCTTTTAATTTTCTGTGGATGTTTATCATAGCAATTTTAATGATGTCCGCTGCACTTCCTTGAATTGGAGCATTGACTGCGTTTCTTTCCGCAGCCCCACGTACCACCGCATTTGCTGAATTAATATCTTTTAGATATCGCCGTCTGCCTGAAATAGTCTCTACAAATCCATTCGAGCGTGCGAATTCAATTTGTTCATGGATATAGGCTTTTAGTCTAGGATATGTTTGATAGTAAGCTTCTATTAAGGCCGCACTTTCGCTACGGTTTAAGTTTGTTTGATTGCTTAATCCAAATGCAGAAACTCCATAAATGATTCCAAAATTCACCGTTTTGGCATTACTTCGTTGTTCTTTAGTTACTTCAGCTAATGGCACATTAAAAACCTTTGCAGCAGTACTTCGGTGGATGTCTTCGTTATTTTGAAAAGCTTTTATCATGTTTTCTTCTCCTGATAACGCTGCAATTATTCGTAATTCTATTTGTGAATAATCGGCAGCCAGTAAAATATAGTCCTCATTTCGAGCTATAAAGGCTTTTCTAATCTGTCTTCCTCTTTCGGTTCGAATTGGAATGTTTTGTAGATTTGGGTTGTTAGAACTTAGCCTTCCAGTTGCGGCAACAGTTTGCATATAATCTGTATGAACTCTGAGCGTATTTTTATCTACTTGACTAGGAAGGGCCTCCACATAAGTGCTTTGTAGTTTTACAAGTTGCCTCCATTCCAAAATATTTTGTATAATTTCATGATCTTTGGCTAGATAACCTAGTACTTCTTCTCCGGTTGCATATTGCCCAGTTTTTGTTTTCTTTGGTTTGGGTCCTCCAATTTTTAGCTTGTCAAATAAAATGTCACCCAATTGTTTCGGAGACGCTAGATTAAAGGTTTCACCGGCTTCGGTAAAGATTTTTTCTTCAAATAATGCTATTTCTTTAGCCATATCGATTGACATACTTTTGAGAAAATTTACATCGAGTCGGATTCCTTCATTTTCCATATCCGCTAGGACTGAAACAAGTGGGATCTCTATTTCATTAAAAAGCTTTTGAGTACCGGTTTCTTCTAATATTGGCTTAAAGTATTGTTTAAGTTGAAGAGTAATATCGGCGTCTTCAACGGCATATTCCGTTTGTTTTTCCAAAGGAACTTGTTGCATCGAGAGTTGATTTTTACCCTTTTTACCTATAAGACTCTCTATAGAAATAGGTGAATAGTTAAGATAAGTTTCAGCCAGAATATCCATATTATGACGCATGTCTGGGTTAATAAGGTAATGCGCAATCATGGTATCAAATAATGGACCCTTTACCTGCATACCATAATTTGAGAGTACTTTGATGTCATATTTTAAATTCTGACCTATTTTCTCAATACTTTCAGATTCGAAAAATGGACGGAATTCTTCCAGCATTTTTTGCGCCTCATCTTTATTTTGCGTGAAGGGAACATAATATCCTTTTTTCGATTCCCATGAAAAGGCAATTCCAACCAACGATGCTTCTAGGCTTTTTATATGAGTGGTCTCCGTATCAAAGCATACGCTTTTTTGGGAACATAATTTCTTTATTAGTAACTTACGAGCTATAGGAGAGGAGACATACTGATAAAAGTGGGATTTTGATTCGATGGTCTGGTAGCCCGATTGATTAGTCGTGTTAGTGGACTGTGTTGAAGGGGTACTAAAAAGGTCAAACTGAGCATTGTCGCTTACTTGTTTGTTGATTTCTGGAGTATTTTTTTTGCCGACTTCTATTTGAACTCCTTCTAGCCTGAAGGTCTTTACTAAGTTTTCTGTAAGTTGTCTAAATTCTAAATCGTGGAATATAGCCTTAACCTTTTCAAAATCTGGAGTATTAAGTTCAAAGTCTTCTTCATGAAATTTCACGGGGACATCAAGAATAATACGAGCCAGCTTTTTCGATAAAAGTCCTTGTTCAGCATTATTTTCGATATTCTCTTTCATCTTTCCTTTCAGCTTATCAGTGTTTGCCAAAAGGTTTTCCATGTTTCCAAATTCTGCAATAAGTTTTTTAGCTGTTTTTTCACCAACTCCTGGGAATCCAGGAATGTTGTCAACTGCATCTCCCATCATTCCAAGATAATCTATCACTTGCTCAGGGTGACTAACCTCGAATTTCTCCTGAACTTCAGGGATGCCCCATATTTCAATACCATTTCCCATACGGGCGGGCCTATATACAAAAATATTCTCTGAAACAAGTTGAGCAAAATCTTTATCAGGAGTAACCATATAAGTAATATACCCCTGTTTTTCAGCTTGTTTAGAAAGAGTTCCTATGATATCATCAGCCTCATAACCAGACATTTCTATTACTGGGATATGCATGGCCTTTAAAATCTCTTGAATATATGGAACGGCAATTTTAATTGCCTCTGGAGTTTCATCACGATTGGCTTTATATGCCTCAAACATTTCTAACCTTGCCTCACTTCCCCCTTTATCAAAAGCTACGGCGAGATGATCTGGTTTTTCACGCTTGATAACATCCAATAGGGAATTCATAAAGCCCATTATTGCCGAAGTGTCTAATCCTTTAGAATTAATTCTTGGATTTTTAATAAAGGCATAATATCCTCTGAAAATTAACGCGTAAGCGTCCAGTAAAAAAAGGCGTTTTTGTGACATTGTATTTTCTTAAAGTGAATTGCTCGAATTGAGCAGAAAATCCAAAGTTACAAAGAATGCCTTGCTAGTAAAAATGAAATTTGGTATTTGCCTTAAGCCGATTGTAGTTCTCCTTTATTTTTTCGTTTGTAATAACCATAGTAAAGAATATACCCATAACAAGCTAAGACCAATATAAAGGCCCATTTAAATCCGACGGAGTCCGCAATTAATCCATATGCTGGAGGGATAAGAGCTCCCCCAACAATCATAGTACATAAAATTCCTGAAGCTTGTGGTTTTAATTCGTTGAGACCGTCAATTGCTAAAGTAAAAATAGTTGGAAACATAATGGAGTTAAATAGTCCCACTGCTAAAATTGACCACATGGCAATAAAACCGGTAGTGTTTATGGAAATTAGAATGAGGGTTATGGCACCAAATGCGAAGAATGATAAAACTTTAGCTGGTGCAACTATTTTTGTTAACCATGCTCCGATAAATCGGCCAATCATTGCGCCACTCCAATAGAATGTCACAAATGCGCCTACAATGGCTTTTGAATCTTTGGTAGTAATATCGGACTGAAGTATACTTTCAGAAATGCTACGCATGAAGCTATTTTCTGCAATAAGGGCAGGCATTTTCATATCCATAAAGTAATTAACTAAGTAACTTCCAATAGCCACTTCAGCACCAACATATACTAAAATGCCTAAGGCTCCCATCATTAATGATTTATTACGAAGTAGTGCTCCATATCCTTGGTTTGAGGTCTTTTCAATGAGAGTGGGTAATTTAACAAATACAAAAATTAAGGCTAAAAGAATAATAAATGCTGCGATCCCAAGGAAGGGTGCCTGAACTGCGGAGGCTTCATTGATTAAGTAACTTTCTTTATCTGGACTGGACAATGCAGCTATTTCATCGGATGTTTTTATTTTGTCACTTAATATTAAAACTGCACCGATAGCAGGTGCAATAGCTGTTCCTAAAGAGTTAAATGCTTGTGATAGATTAAGACGGCTAGAAGCACTTTCTTCAGGCCCAAGTACTGCGACATATGGATTGGCAGCCACTTGAAGTATTGTCATACCGCCAGCCAAAATAAAGTAGGCAAGCATGAAAATGCCAAATACACGGAATGAGGCAGCTGGATAAAAAAGTAAGCAACCAACAGCCATGGTAGAAAGCCCTAGAACGATTCCTTTTTTATATCCTATTTTAGATAATATATATCCGGCAGGAATGGATAATACAAAGTAGGCCATAAAGAATGCAAACTGGACCAGTCCTGCTTGAAAGTAGGTCAGTGTAAATACTTCCCTTAATCGAGGAATAAGAGAGTCAACAAGAACCGTTATAAATCCCCACAGAAAAAATAGGGATGTAACAAATATAAATGCACTTCGGTAACTTTTTTGTGTTTGCATAATCTGGGTGTTAATTGGTCGGGCAAAATACTATAAATTTTTAATTGAAATACTTTTTTTAGCTGAAAGACGTAATTGAGACGTAGTATGTAGTGTTTAAATGTTTTTTTTAATAAACTAACAAAATGAGAACTTACTTTTGTAAGTTTAAAACAAAAAAATGCTAGTAGAAATTTGTGCGAATTCGTTTGAATCTGCAAGAAATGCCCAGCTTGCTGGAGCTCATAGAATTGAATTGTGTGTCGAGTTGGGAATGGGAGGTATAACCCCATCCCATGGTCTTATTGAGAAGGTTTGTAATGAATTGTCAATACCGGTTTGTGTTCTTATTAGGCCTCGAAGTGGTCATTTTTGTTATTCTGAAGAAGAATTAGACATCATGATTAGGGACGTGAAATTTTGTAGAAGTATTGGGTGTGCAGGGATCGTTACTGGTGTCCTTGCAGAAGATTTCACCATTGCAATGGATTCAACAGCTCGATTAAGAGATGCTGCAGGAGAAATGGAATTTGTGTTTCATCGTGCTTTTGATTGGGTTCGAAATCCTATCGATGCTTTACAAAAACTAAATGAATTAAAAATAGATAGAATATTAAGCTCTGGTGGAAATTCCTCTGCCTATGATGGGTTGGATAGATTGCAAACATATCTAAAAAATTCTGGAGAAATAACTATTATGCCTGGTGGGGGAATATCTCTTAATAACATTTTAGCCTTTAAGGAGGTCGGGTTTACTGAAATTCATTTTTCCGCCGGAAGAAAAAGACAGATGTTACGTTCCGTACCTTTTCCAATGCGAAGTGATGTTGGGGTTGATGAAGGTATAGTCATGGTCTCCGATTTGGAGGTAATCAAGTCAATGTTATTGAAGCTTTCGTAGCAAGTTAATTTTCCCTTAAATCACTCTGAGTCTATTGAGATAGCCTTACCTTTGATAAAAATTGCACCGTATGCGCTGGATTATTTTTGTGTTAATATACCTTTTTATAGATTGGTATGCATTTCAAGCTCTTCGTACAATTACTAAAAATCAATGGATATATTATCTACATTTCTTGATTTCGGTTTTAGTAGTGGGGAATTTTATTGTGCAATTTCTTTGGTTCAATGAAGCCAATGGCGGTCTTAGCCATGCCAAGAGTTATGCTATTGGATTTTTATTGACAATTATGGCGCTAAAATTAGCAGTTATCCCTTTTTTGCTAGGGGAAGATATTGTGAGAGTTGGTGCCGGAGTATATCATAAGTTCTTTGGTTCAGAAAAAGAATTTTACATGCCTGCAAGGCGTAGATTTGTTAGCCAAATGGCTCTGGGTGTAGCTGCGATCCCTTTTCTATCTTTATTATATGGGATGTATAAAGGGAAGTATGACTTTAGGGTATTGAAGTATACACTCACCTATGATGATCTTCCTGAAGCATTTGATGGGTATAGGATTACTCAAATATCAGATATCCATAGTGGAAGTTTTGACAATCGTGAAAAAATAGAATATGCAGTTGACCTTATTAATGAACAGCAAAGTGATATAATTGTTTTTACAGGAGATATGGTTAATAATAAATCTGATGAAATGAAACCTTGGCTGGAAACATTCTCTAGACTTACTGCAAGTGATGGAAAATTTTCGGTATTGGGTAATCATGATTACGGAGATTATGTGTCTTGGTCAACCCAAACTGAAAAACATAATAATTTACTAACCCTTATGCAAATGCAAAAGGAAATGGGGTTCGATTTGTTATTGAACGAGCATCGTTATTTAAATCGAGGTGGTCACAGGTTGGCGTTAGTTGGAGTTGAAAATTGGGGTGTTGGCGGATTTAAAAAGGCTGGAGATTTTAATAAAGCGATTTCAGGAATTAGTGCTGATGATTTTACAATTTTATTAAGTCATGACCCTTCCCATTGGGAGCATGAAATTATGAGTCATCAAAAACATGTTCACCTTACCATGAGTGGCCATACTCACGGTATGCAATTTGGTATCGAAATACCTGGTTGGATTAAGTGGAGTCCTGTAAAATGGAGATATAAATATTGGGCAGGTATTTATAAAGAAATGGGGCAATACATTAACGTGAATAGAGGGTTTGGTTTTCTTGCATATCCGGGAAGAGTAGGAATTTGGCCTGAAATTACCGTGATAGAGCTTAAAAGGGCTGAAAAAGTAGCATAATTCGAAGAAAATATTACATTTGTATAAGGTAATTGACTAAAAAGGCTATCCTATGTCAAAGTTTGGTGAGTTAATAGATATTAGTATCCCGGTATTGTTGGATTTTTATGCCGATTGGAATGAAGCTTCTGCAGCCATGCATCCTGTGCTCAGAGATGTCGCTGCTGCCATGGGTGATAAGGCTAAAATTATAAAAATTGACACCGATAAAAATCAAGAATTAGCAGACGCTCTTCGTGTCAAAGGACTTCCTACGTTAATGATTTATAAAAATGGTGAGATGGTTTGGCGTCAGAGTGGAGAGCAAGATGCAAATACCCTCATAGGGATTCTTAAGGATTATTTGTAGATCACTAAATTGTTGCCCTTTTTCTTTAAAACGAATTTTTAGTTATTGCTTTAAAAGTAAATCCTTTTTCACTAAAATATGCAAGTGTCTTCGGAAGTGCATATTGTAGCCTTGGAAATGCTTTAATACTATCGTGAAAAACGATAATACTTCCTGGTTTTGCGTTTTCCTTGATGTTTTTCCAACATTTCTCAGGAGTTAGCTTAGTGTTGTAGTCAACGCTTAAAACATCCCACATAATAATGTGATAACCCATAGTTTGGATTTGACGAATTGTTTTTGGTGTTAGTTTTCCATAAGGTGGCCTAAAAAGTTTAATGTAATCAGGATCTTTCAGTGATGTATAAAGTTCACTTTCTGTTAAATGAATATTGGAGATATATGATTTTGAGTCTGTTTTCCAAGCGTTAAGGTGATTGTGTGTGTGATTGCCTATACTGTGTCCTTCTTTATGAAGTAAATGGTATAACTCCATATGGTTGACTACATTTTTACCAATGCAAAAAAAAGTGGCTTTCGCCTTGTATTTATTTAACTGTTCAATAACCCAGGAAGTTATTTCTGGTGTTGGCCCATCATCAAAGGTGAGATAGAGTACCTTTTCTTCTGTGACTATCTTCCATTTTAGTTTAGATAGTAAACGTTGAATTAGTTTAGGTGTCTTGATAAATATATTCATATGAAGACTTGAATGTCAATAATTAGGGTCTTATAGTATATTTACACGTAAATAAAAAACCGAGCGAAGCCCGGTTTCTTATGTTATTTAGAGGTTTGAAGTAAAATATTTTCTAGAGAATCTTCAGGTATACTATCCAAAGGCATTCCTAAATCAAGTTCATCTTCTATATCCTCCATATTTTCTTCACCAAATGCGTTAAGTAATTTGTTGAATTGGTCAATCTGTTCTTTAGCAAAATTAGAATCGTCATTTTTCTTAATAATATCGAGTAAATTGCTGTAGCGATAAACGTCCAGCTCCAATTCTGACATTATGTCGAGTTTTTCAGAATAACTAAGACCGGCGAAATAGTTAAGAGACTCTTGGTATTTTTTAGCTACATCCAAAAATAGCTTACGTGCTTTTTCGGGCTCACCAATTTTATAATACCCCTCTACATAGGGATCTAATAAAGAATAGAATCCAAAAAGATCAACTGGCATATGTTGCATGGCTAGTTCTATAATTGTTTTTGCCTGGTCTTTTTTACCCTCTTTAATTAGTGTTTCAACTAGACGTGCCATATTTCCGCGATAGTTTATGCTCAGTTTGCGAGTCTCAGGGTCATGGTAAATTTTAGAACTCTCCATATTTCCCCATTCCCATCCCATGACAATGGAATACATAAGATCACTATCTATACGTCCCATGTCATAAGGAGAACGTGGATCTACGGCTGTTTTGATTGGTACCAATTTGTAAACCAATCCATCCAATTGAAGATAATCCTTCATCCAAATAAATTCTTCACTTTCGTAGCTTCCACCAGTAAAGTAAATTGGTCTTTTCCAGTCATTATTGGCAATAATGTCAAGCATTAGAAGACGGTTTTTACCAATAGCACTTTTAGGAAGTTCAATGTCTATATAGTCCAGAATCAGTGCCGAATCCTTCGCTTTTACGAGTCCACTTTTCAGGACGTTTTCTTTATTTACAGGAATGCGAATTTTGTTGGTTGGATAGAATACGACTTCTTGATTGTTAGCGAATGTAACTTTCGTTCTTGGGTCATCACTTGATACCCAATTCATAAAATCCTTAATGTTCCAAGTGTTCTCTGTTAATGCTTGAAAGTAGATTGCATCACGGACTCCATAGGCATATTGGTCATGTCTTAGTTGCGAAGGAATTGGATCACTTTCATAGGCTTTTCGTTTCATTTGATCAATATACCAATCGGTTGCAAAAAGACTGGTGTTGATTGTTCTAACATCAGTTCTATATCCTTCAATTTCTTGGGCATACCATAAGGCGAAGGTGTCATTATCTCCAATAGTAAATAACATAGCTCCGGCATCTTCTTGGATCGAGTCTAGGTATGATTTTGCCATAGACTGAGCCGTGTATCTATTGCTTCTGTCGTGATCATCCCAGTTTTGATATGCCATTACAGTTGGTACTGCCAAGATACAGGCAAGAGTAATTGCTGGGGCCAAAAGTCTTGGGTTTAAAAATCGTTTTAGTTCTTCAAAAAGACCATAAACGCCCATACCTATCCATATCGAGAAAACGTAAAATGATCCAACAAGGGCATAATCACGTTCTCGGGGTTCAAAAGGCCTTTCATTTAAATATACTTTTAAGGCAAGACCAGTGAAAATGAATAGAATGAATAGTATCCAGAACTGTTGTTTGCTCTTTTTTATTTGAAATAGGAGGCCTATAATTCCAAGGATTAAAGGTAAAAAATAATAGGTGTTTCGCGCCTTGTTATTAAGGATATCCGAAGGTAAATTTTCTTGTGAGCCTAAGCGCAATTCATCAATGAATTTGATTCCACTCATCCAATTCCCATGATTATCCAGACGTCCTTGGATGTCATCTTGTCTTCCAGTGAAATTCCACATAAAATACCTTCCGTACATATACCCCATTTGATATTGGAAAAGATACTTGAGGTTTTGAAGTAGAGTAGGTTTTTGAACCTCTATATAATCCTTGAATTGATTTAGGAAACGTACATACTCTTCATGTGAAATTTTCCCAGCAGTTACGTCGCGTTTAAATTCGGCTACGGCTGCACGTAGTTCATTGTTTGTTATGTATTCTGAATTTATTTTAAAGTCTAATAGACCTGTAATTTTCATATAATTTGCTGCATGTTCTGCGCTCCACATACGAGGTAGAAAGCCTACATGATTTCGGTTGGGGGCAATACGAGCATCTTTATATTGATTTACAATGATGTACTTATTAGTAGTATAGTCGCGTTCGTACTTAGGTTTGTCATCCATGTATGGATCGATCTGGTCTTGAGGAGCATATCTGTCAGAATACATAGGTCCATAAATGAGGTGTGTCTCAGGGTATTGCTCTAGGTTGTAATAGGCAAGTAGTAAACGGGCGTCTGTAGGGCTATTTTCATTAATTACTGTATCTGCATTAGCGCGTATTGGAATCATGATCCAGGTTGAGAATCCAATAAATACAAACATGATGCAAAGAATGGCAGTATTGAAGAAAACAAAATTCTTTTTTCGTGTATACGTTAATAGAAAATAGAAGGCTAGTATGATGGAGATTCCTGCAATTATGGTACCTGAGTTAAAAGGAAGCCCTATGGAATTCACAAAAAACACCTCTAGATATCCAAAGTAAGATAGGGTGTATGGTAAAAGTAATTTAAATATAAAAAGTAAGATTGCTACAGAAATGATGTTTGCAATAATGAAGTTTTTAATATTTTTTTGATAGGTGCTCTGGAAGAAATACATCATTCCAATGGCTGGAATAGTAAGCAAGGCCATAAAGTGTACTCCGAAAGAAAGCCCAACTACAAGTGAGATTAAAATGAGCCATTTATTTCCACGATTTGAATGTAAATTGTCTATCCATTTTAATCCAAGCCAAAACATTAGAGACATGAATAACATAGCCATAGCATATACTTCTGCTTCAACTGCATTAAACCAAAAACTGTCGGAATAGGTATATGTTAGAGCCCCTACTAATCCACTTCCAAGGATAGCAATCGCTTTTGCATTAGTTATTTCTTCATCACGAATGATAATTTTTTTCACTAAAAGGGTAGTTGACCAGAAAAGTAATAGGACGGTAAAAGCACTCGAGAAAACAGACATATAGTTTACCATAAGAGCTACTTGCTCAGGTGATGGGGCAAACATTGAAAAGAAGGCTCCCATCATTTGGAAAAATGGTGCTCCAGGAGGGTGCCCTACTTGCAGTTTGGCTGAGGTTGAGATGTATTCTCCACAGTCCCAAAAACTTGCTGTTGGTTCTACTGTGAGTCCGTAAGTGATTAAAGCAATAAAAAAAACTATCCATCCAAGAATAGTATCCCATTTTTTGAAATTAGTTGCTAGCATGAATTTTTGTTTCTAGGTCTGTAGGCGAATTTACTAATTAATACCATTTTACAATGGCTTTTTTTAAAATGTTAACAGAGTAGGCTTTTAAAAAAAACAAATAATCTGAAAAAATATTTGTGCATATCAAAAATAGCTCTAAATTTGCAACCGCTAATAAATACTGGCTCATGGTGTAACGGTAGCACTACAGATTTTGGTTCTGTCTGTCGGGGTTCGAATCCCTGTGAGCCAACTACCAAATAGTAAAAAACCTGTCAATTTTGACAGGTTTTTTTTATGTTTCTAAATTAGGCTTATGCGCGAATGGTTAGTACAGGTCTAATAGTGTGGTTTACAAGGTCTTCACTTATGCTTCCGTTGAAAAAATGTGCTAGTCCTTTTCTTCCGTATGTACTCATGCATATCATGTCCGCGTCAATACTTGTGGCAAAGTTCATAATGCCAGTTTCAACACGTTCGTCATTATATATGTGAACTTGATAGTCTTGTGTTGCATTAAGGCGCTTAAATTTTTCTATTTTTTCTTCGATTTCATGTGTGGTCATGAATTGATGTGGGGTGTTTACGTATAGTAGGTGTATTTTGGCATGAAATTTTTCTGCAAAAAGAGAGGCTCGCATGAAGGCGTCATTGAATTTAGGCTCAAAATTGGAGGCAAATACGAAATGTTCAATGTTAAAGTTAGCTACTGGGTTCTTGATGACTAATACTGGGATTTCAGCTGATCGAACAACTTTTTCGGTATTGGAACCAATAAAAATTTCTTTCATACCAGTAGCTCCACTAGATCCCATTACAATTAAGTCTGCATTATGTTTTTTGCTTGCTTCAACAATACCGGAAGCCGTGTAGTCCGATTCTATGATTGTTTTAATTGAAATATCGTTGCTTTCAATTTTTTCTAGGAATTGTTCAAAATGTTGTTTGGCTAGTTCTATGAAAAATAAGGGTTCAGGTAGTTGCGAGCTTCCTACGCTCGATAAGTGAAGTGGCAAATCTATTGTGTGCAGTAATAGAATTTCACTATTGAATCGTTTGGCAATTTGTAATGCTACATTGAGTGCATTTTGTGCCTGAATTGAAAAATCGGTTGGTACCAGAATTTTTTTCATGGGGCTGAGTTTTAAGTTTTAAAGTAAAGTTAGGTAGGAAAAATTAAACAGACAAAATAAATTACTTTATATGAAGGTTTTAGCGGTTTAAAAAAATAATTGTATATTTGCACCGTTGAACGAAAAAAAGAATAAAGAGGGGACGCGAAGTCCCCTCTTTTCATAGGCATATGAAGTTTGAAGAAAAAGTAAAAAAACTACTTGATGAAGCTTTGGAAGCTGATAATTCCTTATTTTTAATTGACTTTTCAATTGGTCAAGGAAATGTAATTAAGGTCGTGATTGATGGTGATAATGGAGTTTCTATCAACGATTGTATTTCTGTAAGTCGAGCCATTGAACATAATCTTGATAGGGAAGAAGAGGACTTTTCATTGGAGGTTACTTCGTATGGTATTTCATTGCCGCTTAGGGTGCCTCGTCAATATGTTAAGAATATTGGTCGTATTCTTAAGGTTGAGTTGACGGATGGTACTAAACTCGAAGGTGAAGTGCTAAATGCAACTGATCAAGAAGTGGTGATGGCTTATCAAGTAAGAGAGCCTAAACCTATCGGTAAAGGAAAAATTACTGTAACCAAGGAGCAGATAATTGCTCTGTCAAATATTGTTGAAGCAAAAGTGATGATTAAATTTTAATTAAGTTGACATGGAAAATCTTGAATTAATAGAATCTTTTTCAGAGTTCAAAGACGATAAGCTTATTGATCGTGTAACTCTGATGGCCATTTTGGAAGAAGTTTTCAGAAATGCCTTAAAAAAGAAGTTTGGTTCAGATGATAATTTTGATATTATTATCAATCCTGATAAAGGAGATTTGGAAATTTGGAGAAACCGTGTGGTTGTTGCCGACGGTGAAGTTGAGGATCCAAACCAAGAGATTGAACTGTCAGCAGCACGACGTATAGAGCCTGATTTTGAGGTGGGTGAAGATGTTTCTGAAGAGGTTAAATTGATAGACTTAGGAAGAAGGGCTATTTTGGCGCTTCGTCAAAATCTTATATCTAAAATTCATGAACACGATAATACTACTATTTATAAGCAGTTTAAAGATTTAATTGGTGAAATCTATACTGCTGAAGTGCATCATGTACGTCATAAAGTAGTAATTTTGGTGGATGATGAAGGTAATGAGATAGTGTTACCTAAAGAAAAACAAATTCCTTCGGATTTCTTCAGAAAAGGAGAAAATGTTCGTGGAATTATTGAAGGTGTAGAGCTTAAAGGAAATAAACCGATGATTGTCATGTCTCGTACTTCTCCAATGTTCTTAGAGAAATTGTTTGAACAAGAAATTCCAGAAGTATTCGATGGGTTAATTACTGTTAAGAAGGTAGTTCGTATTCCTGGAGAGAAAGCAAAAGTCGCTGTGGATTCATACGATGATCGAATCGATCCAGTTGGAGCCTGTGTGGGTATGAAAGGTTCTCGTATTCATGGTATTGTAAGGGAATTAGGGAATGAGAACATTGATGTTATAAACTTTACTGCTAATACTCAATTGTATATCACACGTGCATTGAGTCCGGCTAAAGTTACTTCTGTAACATTAAATGAAGAAACTAAACATGCTGAAGTATATTTAAAGCCTGAAGAGGTTTCTAAAGCTATTGGTAAAGGAGGATATAATATTCGTCTTGCTGGACAGCTTACAGGTTATGAAATTGACGTGTATAGAGAAGGTGTTGAGGACGAAGATGTTGAATTGACTGAGTTTTCTGATGAAATAGAAGCTTGGGTAATAGAGGAGTTTAAACGTATTGGACTTGATACTGCTCGTAGTGTGCTTGAGCAGGATGTCAAAGATCTTGTAAAACGTACCGATTTGGAAGAAGAAACCATTTTGGAGGTAGTGAAGATCTTAAAAGAAGAATTTGAAGAATAACAACATAAATTTTTGAGGTTAAAAAGCAATTTATGGCTGAAGAAACAACAATAAGGCTAAACAAAGTATTAAGAGAGTTAAACATTTCGTTAGATAGAGCTGTTGAATTTCTTAATTCCAAAGGGCATGATGTGGAAGCGCGGCCTACTACCAAGATTTCTACAGAGGTCTACAATGTGCTTTTGGGTGAATTCCAGACAGACAAGAGCAAAAAAGTAGCTTCTAAAGAAGTGGGAGAGGAGAAGCGTAAAGAGAAGGAGGCTATTCGTTTGGAGTTGGAAAAAGAGAATGAATTAAAGCGTCAGGCTCAGGAGCAAGAAGTGATTAAGGCTCGCACAGTGTTATCTGGCCCAAAAACGGTTGGGAAAATCGATTTGGAACCAAAGAAGGTTGAAGAAGAGGTTGCTGAAGTGACTCCTGAAGAAAAGCCAGAGCCAAAAGAGGAACCGGTAGTAGAACTGATGCCTGAAATTGAAAAATCTGAACCTGCCCCTGTAGAAGAGGTTAAGGAAGTTAAAGAAGAAGTGAAGGAAGTGAAAGAAGAAAAGCCTGTTTCGCCTAAGCCTGTTTCGCCTAAGCCTGTTGTAGAAGCGCCTAAAGTGATAAAAGTAGTCCCTCAAGAAACAAAAACAGAAGTGTCTCCTTCAGAACCAGAAGTTATGGAGACAAAATATCAAAAACTTACGGGTCCTAAGGTCACTGGAGAAAAAATTGATTTAGCGCAATTCAATAAACCTAAGAAGAAGAAAGAAGAGCCTAAGCAGGCTGCAGGAAATGCTTCTTCAAATAACAAGGATAAGAAAAAGCGTAAACGTATTAATAAAGAAGGAGGAGGTCCTGCTCCTCAGGGTGGTAACAATAATAGACGCTTTGGTGGAAATGATAATCGCCAAGGAGGTGGTCAAAAGGGTAAAGGTCGTACACCTGTAGTTAAGGTAGAACCCACTGAAGAAGAAGTTCAAAGACAAGTGCGCGAGACCCTCGAGAAGCTTCAAGGTAAATCAGTAAAATCTAAGGGTGCTAAATATCGTCGTGAAAAACGTGATTTCCATCGTCAGAAATCTGAGGAGGAAATGGCTCAGCAAGAGATGGAAAGCAAGGTGCTTAAAGTTACCGAGTTTGTAACTGTTTCTGAAATGGCCACCATGATGGACGTACCTATCAATAAGATTATTGGAGCATGTATGTCATTAGGTATAATGGTTACAATGAACCAGCGATTGGATGCTGAAACCTTGACCATTGTTGCGGATGAGTTTGGATTTGAAGTAGAGTTTGTTACTGCGGATATTGAAGAGGCAATTCAAGAAGAGGAGGATCGTCCAGAGGATATGGAGACTAGAGCTCCAATTGTAACTGTTATGGGACACGTTGACCACGGTAAAACCTCATTATTGGATTATATTAGGAAAGAAAATGTAATTGCAGGTGAAAGTGGGGGTATAACCCAGCATATTGGTGCCTATGGAGTAACCCTTGAGAATGGTCAAAAAATGGCATTTCTAGATACACCTGGTCACGAAGCTTTTACCGCTATGCGTGCTCGTGGAGCTCAAGTAACGGACCTTGCTATTATTGTAGTTGCGGCTGATGATGATGTGATGCCTCAAACAAAGGAGGCTATTAGTCATGCCCAAGCTGCAGGTGTTCCTATTGTATTTGCTATTAATAAAGTAGATAAGCCTACGGCTAATCCAGAGAAAATTAAAGAAAAACTGGCAGGTATGAACTTACTAGTTGAAGACTGGGGAGGTAAAATTCAGTCTCATGATATTTCTGCTAAAACTGGTTTAGGTGTAAAAGAGTTGCTGGAAAAAGTTTTGCTTGAAGCTGAGTTATTAGATTTAAAGGCAAATCCAAATAAGATGGCTTCAGGTACTGTAGTCGAGGCTTTTCTTGATAAAGGTCGTGGCTATGTATCCACAATTTTGGTTCAATCTGGTACCTTGAAAGTGGGTGATTATATGTTGGCTGGTAAAAATCATGGAAAAATTAAGGCCATGCATGATGAACGTGGCAAGTCAGTTAAAGAGGCAGGTCCTTCAACCCCAATTTCTGTATTAGGATTGGATGGTGCCCCACAAGCTGGAGATAAATTTCATGTATTTACTGATGAAAGAGAGGCTAAACAAATTGCAGCAAAGCGTACACAATTGCAGCGTGAGCAGTCTGTTCGAACTCAACGCCATATTACACTTGATGAAATTGGTCGTCGAATTGCGCTTGGGGACTTTAAAGAATTGAATATTATATTAAAAGGAGATGTGGACGGTTCGGTTGAAGCATTGACTGATTCATTCCAGAAGCTTTCCACGGAAGAAATTCAAGTTAAACTAATACATAAGGGTGTTGGTCCAATTACTGAGTCTGATGTGTTGTTGGCCTCTGCTTCTGACGCAATTATTATTGGATTTAATGTTCGTCCTATGGGCAACGCTCGTTCTTTAGCAGATAAAGAAGAAATTGATATCCGAACATATTCAATCATTTATGACGCTATTAATGATCTGAAAGATGCTATGGAAGGAATGTTGTCTCCTGAGATGAAGGAGGAGATTACAGGAACTGTGGAGATAAGAGAGCTCTTTAAGATTTCTAAAGTTGGTACCATTGCGGGATGTATGGTTACTGACGGAAAGATTTTCAGAAATTCCAATATTCGTCTTATTCGTGATGGTGTTGTTATTTATACTGGGGAACTCTCTTCACTAAAACGTTTTAAAGATGATGTTAAGGAAGTTTCTAAAGGGTATGATTGTGGTCTTCAGATTAAGAACTATAACGATCTAAGGGAATATGATACTATCGAGGCATTCCAAGAGGTAGCTGTTAAGAAGAAATTGAAATAATAGAATGATCCTAATTTAGAATGATAAAAAAAGCCTTTTCTTAATGGAAAGGCTTTTTTTATTTTAATTACTTAGCTTTATTGGTTAGCTCTAAAATAGAGAAGTCAGGAGTAATAGTAAGGATGATGTTGTAGTTTGTCATAAAAACGATCTTCTATGGAGAAGCAACAATATAAATCTTGAAGTATTTTGCGGTAATTTATTTCAGTTGTTTGGCCTTATAAAAATAAAGGAAGGCTTCAAATTGAAAGACCTTCCTTTATTAAGATATTATTGCTGAAGTGCAAGTATAAATGCTCCTGGGTATTTACCTCTAACTTCGATTAGATGTTTGTCAGCTTCAAGTCTAGTTCTGAATTTTCCCAATCGTACTTTATAGTTTGGGTATTCGAAAGTCAATTCGGCAGTGATTTCGAATTCATTTTTGGCATTGCTTAATGCTTTCTGGGCACCTTCTTGATTACCATTGTAAATTTGAATGCGATAACGTTTGTCATCTTTTTTTAGCTGTTTCTTTAATTGGAGCAGTTGCGTGACTTTTTGCGGTTGTTCAATTTGAAGATTGCCGTTTTGAGCTAAGGATTTTTGAGTTGTAAATCCAAAGAAAACTAGTGTAGTAAAACAAAAAATGGGGTTCAATATTCTCATAATGAAATAGTATGACGCAAATTTAAAAGATTATTGTTAATAGTATTTAAAAATACTTATTTAGAAACATTATAAATTAAATGTTAAGAGTTCACTAACATTTCGGAAATCGACCGTAAGTCGTATTTTTGTGGCTCAAATTTTAAGAATGTATGCTTTTTCTAAGTATTTTTAATACTTTGAAAAAACTATGCCAATTTAAGATAGATAACATATTTTAATATGAAAAAGGTGAAATACCGTCATTCAGTGTCTAGAGTAGTAGGCCTTAGTTTAGCAGTTCTGCTGGCTTTTTCAGTTTCTCTTTTTGCTCAAGAAGGCGATCCGGTAAAAGGGAAATCGCTTTTTAACACCAATTGTGCAGCTTGTCACAAGTTGGATAAACCATCCACCGGACCGGCTTTGGCAGGTGTGGCGGATAAGTATGAGCGTGGGTGGTTGCAAAGTTGGATTAGAAATAGTTCTGCATTGGTGAAATCAGGTGATGCTGATGCTGTAAAAATATTCAATGAGTGGAAGCAAGTGCCAATGACTCCATTCCCTCAATTGTCTGATCAAGATATCGATGATATTTTGGCTTACACCATGGCTCCTCCGCCAGCTCCAGAAGTGGTTGCTACCGATGCCTCAGGTGTGGTTAGTGGAGGTGGTGCTTCAAGTGGTATTTCAAACAATGTGATTTTGTCTGCCTTAGCCCTAGTTTTTGCGTTGCTTATCGTGATGCTTTATCTTGTTAACAAGACTCTTCGAAAGATAGCTGAAGCTAATGGTGTACAACTTGTTTCGGAAGAAGCTGAGAAGCGACTACCATTATGGAAGGCTTTTGTTAAGAATCAATTTTTAGTATTGGTTTCGGTAGTATTTTTATTGCTGGCATCTGCCTATTTTGCGTATGGTTATTTTATGCAAGTAGGAGTTGATCAGGGGTATATGCCGGTTCAGCCTATTCATTACTCTCATAAAGTGCATGCGGGCTTGAATGAAATTGATTGTAAGTATTGTCACTCTTCTGCACGTGTTTCTAAAACAGCTGGGATTCCTTCGTTGAATGTGTGTATGAATTGTCATAAAAATATTTCTGAATATACTGGAGAGGAAGATCTGGCCAATGGTTATACTAAGGAATTTTATACCAACGAAATTAAAAAGCTTTATGCTGCTGTGGGTTGGGATGAGGAAACTCAATCATATACTGGAAAAACTGAACCGGTAAAATGGGTTCGTATTCATAATCTGCCTGATTTTGCTTATTTTAATCATGCTCAACACGTTACGGTTGGTGGTATTGAGTGTCAAACATGTCACGGCCCGGTTGAGGAAATGGAGGTGATGTATCAATTCTCTCCGTTAACAATGGGATGGTGTATTACCTGTCACAAAGAGACAGATGTGAAGATGGAAGGCAATGCATATTATGAAAAGATTCATGCTGAATTGTCTAAGAAATATGGAGTAGAGAAACTGACCATTGCTCAAATGGGAGGTATGGAGTGTGGTAAATGTCACTATTAATCAATTTATTAAAGCGCTAATTTTAGATATAACATGGCATCAAACAAAAAATACTGGAAAAGTGTTGAGGAGCTAAATCCAAATAGCTCTATTGTTGAGACGCTGCAACAGAATGAGTTTGTAAGTGAGATACCGGTAGATGAGTTTTTAGGTGATAAAGAATCCCTGGAATCTTCTTCTACTTCTCGTAGGGACTTTTTGAAATATGTTGGCTTTAGTACTGCAGCGGCTACTTTGGCAGCTTGTGAGGGCCCTGTGAAAACAGCTATACCATATGTGGTACAGCCTGAGCAAATCCGTCCTGGTGTTGCAGATTATTATGCTACAACTATTGCAGATGGGTATGATTTTGCTAGTATTTTAGTAAAGACTCGAGAAGGTCGACCTATTAAAATTGAGAATAATACCGATGCGTTGGTTAAGGGAACTGCAAATGCACGTGTGCAGGCATCTGTACTATCATTGTATGATAGTTTACGTGTGCAAGGTCCTAAGCGTGATGGTGATTATGTTTCATGGGATGTGGTTGATGAGGAGGTTATGGCTGCTTTAGCTCAGTCTCAAGCTGCAGGTAAAGATATCGTATTACTTACGCAAACCTTATCAAGCCCTTCTACATATAAAATGATTGCTGAATTTGCTGCTAAGTATGGTTCAGTGAAACATGTAGAATATGATGCTATTTCAGAAGATGCGGCCTTGGATGCTTTCCAGGCTAGATTTGGAGAAAGAGCGCTTGCCGATTATGATTTTTCGAAGGCTGAAGTGATTATTTCATTCGGGGCTGATTTCTTAGGAGATTGGCAAGGTGGTGGATTTGATGGAGGATATGCCAAGGGTCGTGTACCGGCTAATGGTAAAATGTCCCGTCACGTTCAGTTTGAATCAAATATGTCTTTATCAGGTGCTAACGCAGATAAACGTGTACCTGTAACTCCTAGTCAACAAAAGGTGGCTTTGGCCAAGTTTTATGGATACTTGTCTGGGGTGGCTGTTAGTGGGCAATTGCCTGAATCTGTAGATGTGTCTGTAAAGGCTGCGGCCATGCAGGTTAAAAAAGCAGGAAGTAAGGCTGTTGTTGTTACTGGTATTCAGGATGTTAATGCTCAATCTTTGGTATTAGCAATTAATGAATCACTTTCAAGTGCTGCCATGGATGTAAAGACTCCTCTATTGGTGCGCAAGGGTAATGTAAAGGCACTTGCTCAATTAATTAGTGATATGAACTCTGGAAAGGTGGGTGTTTTATTGATGAGCGGAGTAAATCCTCTTTATACACTAGCTAATTCTTCAGAGTTTGAGTCTGGGTTAGGTAAGGTTTCTATGTCGGTTTCCTTTTCTATGAAAGAGGATGAGACGTCTTCTTTGACTACCTTTGTAGCTGCAGCTCCTCACTATTTGGAGTCATGGGGTGATGTTGAAATGAAAAAAGGTCATTTTGCTTTAATACAGCCTACTATTCGTCCATTATTTGATACGCGTCAATTTCAGGATGCTTTATTGAAATGGAGTGGAAGTGAGGTAAATTACCATGATTATATAAAGTCCACTTGGACAAGTACTGTTTTAGGTGAAACTAAGTGGAATAAGGCTTTGCATGATGGTGTGTTTGTTGCTGTGTCGCCAGTTGACAGTAGTACTATAGAAGCATCTCCTGTAATGGAGACTGTAAGTGCTCATGCAAGTGAATATGCTGCTATGCTTTCTAAGGCCTCTGCTAGTGGATTGGAACTTATTCTATATCCTAAAACTGGAATGGGTGATGGTCAACAGGCCAATAATCCATGGTTACAGGAATTCCCTGATCCTATTTCTCGTGCATCTTGGGATAATTATTTAACGGTTTCAGCTGCTGATGCTGTTAGTTTAGGTTTGAAAAATTGGAATGTTGCTAATGGTGGCTTAAATGGTAGTTATGCTACTTTGGAGGCCAATGGTATTAGTATGAAAGTTCCTGTTCTTATTCAGCCAGGACAAGCTGTAGGTTCAGTAGGTTTAGCTTATGGTTATGGTAAGACTAAAGGTTTGAAAAGTGAAATGCAGGTTGGTGTGAATGCCTTTGCGTTCTATGCTGATTTTTCTAATGTGCAGTCTGTGACTGTTACCGCTGCAACTGGTGAGCATGAGTTTGCTTGTGTTCAGCTTCATAATACATTAATGGGTAGAGGTGATATTCTTAAAGAGACCTCTCTTGAAGATTTTATTAATAAAGATTCGGAAGATTGGAATGTAAAACCTGTGGTTTCTCTTAATCACCAGGAGGTTCCTGCCTCATCGGTGAGTCTTTGGGATTCGTTTGATCGTTCTATAGGCCACCATTTTAATCTTTCAATAGATTTGAATGCATGTACAGGGTGTGGAGCTTGTGTTATTGCATGTCATGCTGAAAATAATGTTCCTGTTGTTGGTAAGGATGAAGTACGTAAATCAAGAGATATGCATTGGTTGCGTATCGACCGTTACTATTCCTCTGAAGATTCTTTTGAAGGAGATAATGAGACAAAGGCAGCTATATCTGGTTTAGGTGATTCTTTAACAACATTTGGTGAAATGGAAAAAGCTTCAGCTAATCCACAAGTAGCCTTCCAGCCAGTAATGTGTCAGCATTGTAATCATGCGCCGTGTGAAACTGTATGTCCAGTAGCGGCCACTTCACATGGTCGTCAAGGGCAAAACCAAATGGCGTATAACCGTTGTGTTGGAACTCGTTATTGTGCAAATAACTGTCCGTACAAGGTGCGTCGTTTCAACTGGTTCTTATACAATAATAACGATGAATTTGATTTCCATATGAATGATGATCTTGGAAAGATGGTTATCAATCCTGATGTGAATGTTCGTTCACGAGGAGTAATGGAAAAATGTTCGATGTGTATTCAAATGACTCAGAAAACTATCTTGGATGCTAAACGCGAAGGTCGTGAAATTAAGGATGGTGAGTTTAAAACTGCTTGTTCGGCAGCATGTGGAACTGGAGCAATGGTCTTTGGAGATGTTAATGATAAGGACAGTAAGATAGCTAAATTGAAAGCAAGTGACCGTATGTATCATTTATTGGAACATGTAGGAACTCAGCCAAATGTTTTCTATCATGTTAAGGTTAGAAATACACAAGAAGCATAATAAACGATTAAGTAACATTTAGATTAATTATATAGAGGATTATGGCGTCGCACTACGAAGCACCTATACGTAAACCCTTAGTAACCGGAGATAAAAGCTATCACGATGTAACCATTGATGTTGCAGCACCGGTTGAAGGTAGAGCAAACAAGCAATGGTGGATTGCATTTTCTATTGCATTAGTAGCTTTTCTTTGGGGACTTGGATGTATTTTATACACTGTCTCTACCGGTATCGGAACTTGGGGATTAAACAAAACTGTTGGCTGGGCCTGGGATATTACCAACTTTGTTTGGTGGGTAGGTATTGGTCACGCAGGGACCTTGATTTCTGCTGTACTTTTATTGTTCCGCCAAAAATGGAGAATGGCAATCAACCGCTCAGCGGAAGCGATGACTATTTTCTCGGTAGTACAGGCTGGGTTATTTCCTATTATCCACATGGGTCGCCCATGGTTAGGTTACTGGGTATTACCAATTCCAAACCAATTTGGTTCCTTGTGGGTGAATTTTAATTCACCACTTCTTTGGGACGTTTTTGCAATTTCTACTTATTTATCGGTTTCTTTAGTATTCTGGTGGACAGGTTTACTTCCTGATTTTGCTATGCTACGTGATCGTGCAATTAAACCAT
The DNA here is from genome assembly GCF_028743515.2 of Imtechella halotolerans. GTDB lineage: Bacteria > Bacteroidota > Bacteroidia > Flavobacteriales > Flavobacteriaceae > Imtechella > Imtechella halotolerans. The sequence continues at coordinate 2,910,593 of NZ_CP117969.2, forward strand.
TCCAGAAGAAAATATATAGTTTATTAAGTTTTGGTTGGAGTGGGCGTGCTAAAGATTGGCAACGTTTTGAGGAAGTGTCCTTGGTTTTAGCTGGTCTAGCTACCCCTTTGGTACTTTCGGTACACACAATTGTATCCTTTGACTTTGCGACCTCTGTTATTCCTGGTTGGCACACCACTATTTTCCCTCCTTACTTTGTGGCGGGGGCAATCTTTTCTGGGTTTGCAATGGTAAATACCTTGTTGATTATCATGCGAAAGGTGTCAAATTTGGAAGATTATATCACTGTTCAACATATTGAGTTAATGAATATAGTAATTATGATTACTGGTTCTATTGTTGGATGTGCCTATATAACTGAGTTATTTATTGCATGGTATTCAGGAGTTGAGTATGAGCAATATGCTTTCTTGAATAGAGCTACAGGGCCTTATGCTTGGGCGTATTGGGCAATGATGACGTGTAACGTTTTTTCTCCTCAGTTTATGTGGTTTAAGAGATTGCGTACCAGTATAATGTTCTCGTTTATAATTTCAATTGTCGTGAATATTGGAATGTGGTTTGAGCGTTTTGTAATTATTGTTACTTCACTTCACAGAGACTACTTGCCTTCTTCTTGGACGATGTTCTCGCCAACATTCGTGGATATTGGAATTTATATTGGAACAATAGGTTTCTTCTTTGTTTTATTTCTTTTATATGCTCGTACCTTCCCGGTAATAGCGCAGGCTGAAGTAAAAACCATCTTGAAATCATCTGGAGATAATTATAAAAAATTAAGAGACGGTAATCATGAGTAATAAAGTTATACAAGCCCTATACAACGACGATGATGTGTTAATGGCTGCCGTGAAAAAAGTGAAAGCTGCCCATCATCATATTGAAGAAATATACTGTCCTTTTCCTGTTCATGGATTGGATAAGGCCATGGGTCTAGCTCCAACACGTATTGCGATTACTGCATTTATATATGGATGTATTGGATTAGTTGTGTCAATTGTTATGATGAACTACATCATGATTCAAGATTGGCCTCAAGATATTGGAGGTAAACCTAGCTTTAGTTATATTGAAAACATGCCGGCTTTTGTGCCTGTTATGTTTGAGTTAACCGTTTTCTTCGCAGCTCACTTAATGGTTATAACATTTTACTTACGTAGTAGGTTATGGCCTTTTAAAAAGGCGGAAAATCCGGATGTTCGTACTACTGATGACCATTTTCTGATGGAAATAGAGGTACATGATAACGAAGAAGAATTGACAGCTTTGTTGCAATCAACAGGAGCTGTAGAAGTAAAAATTTCAGAAAAGCATTAATAAGATGAAGAGCTTACTAAAAATAGGATTTGTTTTTGGCGTTGCTATTGTGATGACTTCATGTTTCAATAAGAGCAAGCCCAACTATCAATTTATGCCTAACATGTACGAAGGTGTTGGATATGAAACCTATCAAGAGTCTTCGGCATTTTCCAATGGTATGGAAGCTCAACTTCCTGCAGAAGGAAGTATTAAAAGAGGCTGGAAACCGTATGATTATGAGAATTCTACTGCTGGGTATGAATTAGCTAAAGCAGAGTTACTAAGTCCAATTGCCTCCGATTCTTTAAATATCGATTCTAATGTGGCTAAAGGAAAGGCACTTTACGATATTTATTGCGCAGTATGTCATGGTACAAAAGGGGATGGGCAAGGAATTCTTGTAAAGAGAGAGAAATTCTTAGGTGTTCCAAATTTTAAGGATAGAGAAATCACTACAGGAAGTATTTATCATGTGATTTACTATGGTTTGAATTCAATGGGTTCATATGCTTCACAAATAAATGAGGAAGAGCGTTGGCAGGTTACCATGTATGTTGAGCAACTAAGACAAGAACTATTAAAATAATTTCCTAAAGAGATAATTGAGAGATATGTATACGTTTTCAAGCAAATTAAGAATGTCTGCGATCATTTTAATGATTGTAGGACTTCTTGGAATAGGATACGGTTTTATAAGCGCTCCTAAAACAGTAGAAGAGGCTAAAGCTATGGTTTCTGACTCCCATCATGATGATTCAGCTTCATTGGTTGCTGGTGGTCATGATGCTCATTCAGATCAGGGTCATGACGCTTCTCATGATGAGCACTTGTTACACCAATTACAAAACAAGCCATGGGCTGCCTTTTATGTAGCAGCATTCTTTTTTATGATGATTTCTTTAGGAGTGTTAGCATTTTACGCTATCCAGCAAGCTGCTCAGGCTGGTTGGTCTCCTGTTCTTTTTAGAGTAATGGAGGGAATTACGGCTTATTTGTTACCGGGTGCTGCAATTGTATTTGTGGTATTACTTTTATCTGGTATGCATTTCAATCACTTGTTTGTTTGGATGGATGCAGATGTGGTAGCTAACGATCGTTTGTTACAAGGTAAAGTAGGTTATTTGAATGTTCCTTTCTTTTTAATTCGTGCAGCTATTTATATATTAGGATGGGTAGCATATCGTCATTTTTCTAGAAAGTTTTCATTAGCTCAAGATACCGCCGAGGATAATCGTTATTTTAAGAAGAACTTCCGAATAGCGGCAGGCTTCTTAGTGTTTTTCTTGGTATCTGAATCAATGATGTCATGGGATTGGATTATGAGTGTAGACCCTCACTGGTTCAGTACTTTGTTTGGGTGGTATGTTTTTGCTAGTATGTTTGTTTCTGGCATTACAGTTATTGCTTTAATTACAATTTATTTGAAGTCTAAAGGTTATTTGGAACATGTGAATGATAGCCATATTCATGACTTAGCCAAGTTTATGTTTGGTATTTCGATTTTCTGGACTTATTTGTGGTTCTCACAATTTATGTTGATATGGTATTCAAATATTCCTGAAGAAGTTACTTATTTTGTAACCCGAATTGAAGATTATAAATTACCTTTCTTCGGGATGTTGGTGCTTAACTTTATTTTCCCATTATTGTTGTTAATGAATAGTGATTACAAACGAATTAATTGGTTTGTAGTAATGACCGGTATTGTAATCCTTATAGGTCACTATGTAGATGTGTTTAATATGATTATGCCTGCTACTGTAGGAGATCAATGGTTTATTGGTGTTGCTGAAATAGGAAGTGTATTGTTCTTCTTAGGGTTGTTTATCTTTGTTGTATTCAATGCTCTTACTAAAGCTCCATTATTACCAAAACGCAATCCGTTCATTGAGGAAAGTAAGCACTTTCATTATTAATTAATTATACGTAAACCAAAAAGATACAATGACTACTCTTTTAGTAATAATAGTTCTCGTACTGGTAGCCATAGCTATTTGGCAAATGACCAAAATGTTTGAATTGTCGCAGCCAGCAAATGATACAGCTGGAATAGCTACGGATGAAGACAACAAGCTGAATGGAAACCTTATGTTTGCTTTCTTGGTCTTTATCTATATCCTTACCATTTATTCTTTGTGGAAGTGGGGACCATTTGTATTGTCAGTTCCAGCCTCTGAACATGGTCAAGATTATGATAGGTTAATGTGGATTTCATTTGCCTTAATTTTTATTGTTCAGTTTATTACACAAGCCTTGCTTCACTATTTTGCATATAAATACAGAGGTCAAAAGGGAAAGAAAGCATTATTTTATGCTGATAACGATAAATTGGAATTTATATGGACAGTTATCCCAGTAATAACACTTTCAGGTTTGATTTTATATGGATTGTATACTTGGAACGTGATTATGAATGTGGATGAAGATGAAAACCCTCTTGTGATTGAGTTATATGCTCAGCAATTTAGCTGGACAGCACGTTATGCTGGAGATGACAATGTGTTGGGTGATGCAAACGTTCGTCTAATCGATATTGATAAAGCTAATACCTTAGGTATTGATGAGTCTGATCCTAATGCTCAAGACGATATTGTTGTACAGGAAATTCACCTACCTGTAAATAGAAAAGTCTTATTCAAAATGCGTTCACAGGATGTTTTACATTCTGCATATATGCCTCATTTTAGAGCACAAATGAATTGTGTTCCTGGTATGATTACCCAATTCGCTTTCACTCCAACAATGACCACTAAGGACATGCGCATGCAGCCTGAAACTGTTGAGCACGTAAAGGTGACTAATGAAATTCGTGCTGAGAAGCGTGCTAATGGAGAAGACGCTGACCCTTGGGAATTTGATTATGTATTATTGTGTAATAAGATTTGTGGTAAATCGCACTATAATATGCAAATGAAGATCATTGTTGAAACTGAAGAGGAGTATAATGAATGGATTTCTCAGCAGCAGACATTTGGTGATAAAATTGCAGCGCAATAAGAATTTATTTCAATTTATAATATTTAAACTAACTATATAGATTATGTCATCAACAGCACATGCACACGCAGCAGATCATGCACAGGATCATGGACATCATCATCATAAAGAAACGTTCATCACTAAATATATCTTTAGCGAAGACCATAAAATGATTTCAAAACAGTATTTGATTACTGGATTGATCATGGGTTTCATTGGTATTGCTATGTCTATTTTGTTCCGTATGCAGATCGCATGGCCGGAGCAGTCTTTTAAGATTTTTGAGGTTTTGTTGGGTGATTTTGCTCCTGATGGAGTAATGGATGCTAACATGTATCTTGCATTGGTTACAATTCATGGTACCATTATGGTTTTCTTTGTACTTACTGCAGGTCTTAGTGGTACGTTTAGTAACCTACTTATTCCTTTGCAAATTGGTGCTCGGGATATGGCTTCAGGATTTTTAAACATGGTATCTTATTGGTTATTCTTCCTTTCTAGTGTTATCATGATTTTGTCGTTATTTGTTGAAGCTGGTCCAGCTGCAGCGGGATGGACAATTTATCCTCCATTGAGTGCATTGCCGCAAGCTCAACCTGGTTCAGGTGCTGGTATGACACTATGGTTGATTTCTATGGCAATTTTCATCGCCTCTTCATTACTAGGTTCCCTTAACTATATTGTTACTGTTTTAAACCTACGTACCAAAGGAATGTCAATGACACGTCTACCACTTACAATTTGGGCATTCTTTGTAACAGCTATCATTGGAGTTGTATCCTTCCCAGTATTATTGTCAGCTGCTTTATTGCTAATTATGGATAGAAGTTTTGGTACTTCTTTCTTCCTTTCTGACATTTTTATTCAAGGTGAAGTTTTACACTATCAAGGGGGCTCACCAGTTTTATTTGAACACTTATTCTGGTTCTTAGGTCACCCTGAAGTATATATAGTAATTTTGCCTGCGATGGGTATTGTTTCAGAAGTTATGGCCGTTAATGCTCGTAAGCCTATTTTTGGTTATAGAGCTATGATTGCTTCAATTTTGGCTATTGCTTTCTTGTCTACCATCGTATGGGGTCACCATATGTTTGTGTCGGGAATGAATCCTTTCCTTGGTTCTGTGTTCACTTTTACAACGCTATTGATTGCAATTCCTTCTGCTGTAAAAGCATTCAACTGGATAACTACTTTATGGAAGGGTAATTTACAGATGAATACGGGCATGTTGTTTTCGATAGGTATGGTATCTACATTTATTACTGGTGGATTAACAGGAATTATTCTTGGTGATAGTACCTTAGATATTAATGTTCACGATACCTATTTTGTTATTGCACACTTTCACTTAGTAATGGGTATTTCTGCATTGTATGGATTATTTGCTGGTGTATATCATTGGTTTCCTAAAATGTTTGGCCGTATGATGAATAAAAACCTCGGATATGTACATTTTTGGATTACCGCAGTTGCATCATATGGTGTGTTTTTCCCAATGCACTTTATAGGAATGGCTGGTTTACCTAGACGTTACTATACAAATACTGCATTTCCAATGTTTGATCAATTACAGGATACCAACGTAGTAATTACATTGTTTGCCATTTTGGCGGCAGCAGCACAATTGATTTTTGTATTCAACTTTGTAAGAAGTATTTTCTATGGTAAACGCGCACCTCAAAATCCTTGGAATGCAACTACCCTAGAGTGGACTACACCAGTAGAGCATATTCATGGAAACTGGCCTGGTGCAATACCAGAAGTTCATCGTTGGGCTTATGATTATAGCAAGACTGATGCTGAGGGTGAATATATTATTCCTGGCCAAGATTATGTGCCTCAAACTGTACCATTAAAGGATGGTGAAGAGGAGTCAAGTCATTAATGTTTTTTCACTATATAAAAAGCCTTTTCGCAAAGAAAAGGCTTTTTTATTTTTAGCTATCTTTGTTGAGTATGAATGAAAATTTAGATCCTACTAGTCAGCGTTTATCTTCTGAGGAGCTTGATATTGAAAGAGCTTTAAGGCCACTTTCATTTGATGATTTTGCTGGTCAGGATGCTGTGTTAGAAAATTTACAAGTTTTTGTAAAAGCTGCTAACTTAAGGGGAGAGGCCTTAGACCATACCCTTTTTCATGGGCCTCCAGGTCTTGGTAAAACTACTCTTGCTCATATTTTATCTAATGAATTGGGAGTAGGCATTAAGATTACATCTGGTCCTGTTTTAGACAAGCCTGGTGATTTGGCAGGCTTACTTACAAATTTAGAACCTAGAGATGTTCTTTTTATAGATGAAATTCATCGTCTTAGTCCTGTGGTTGAAGAGTATTTGTATTCTGCCATGGAGGATTATAAGATTGATATTATGATTGAATCAGGACCTAATGCACGATCTGTCCAAATTACATTGAATCCTTTTACGCTTATTGGTGCAACTACGCGTTCTGGTTTACTAACAGCACCTATGAGAGCTAGATTTGGTATTCAAAGTAGACTTCAATATTATTCTACTGAATTATTAGCTGATATTGTTCAAAGGAGTGCTTCAATTTTAAGAGTTCCCATTTCGATGGAGGCCGCTATTGAAATAGCGGGTAGGAGTAGAGGTACACCGCGGATTGCTAATGCTCTACTAAGAAGGATGAGGGATTTTGCCCAAATTAAGGGTAATGGAAAAATAGATATTGAGATCTCTCGATTTGGTTTAAGGGCATTAAATGTGGATGCTCATGGTCTGGACGAGATGGATAATAAAATTTTAGCTACTATTATTGATAAGTTTAAAGGAGGTCCAGTGGGGATTACTACATTGGCTACTGCCGTATCTGAGAATGCTGAGACCATTGAAGAAGTATATGAACCATTCTTAATTCAACAAGGTTTTATCATGCGTACTCCAAGAGGAAGAGAAGTAACGGAATTGGCATATAGACATTTAGGTCGTGTCCCTGGTGGAAATCAAGGTGAACTTTTTTAATGGAAATAAAAGCATTACATACTCAAAAGATTAAATCCGAAGCCAAACGCCTCGGATTTTTGTCATGTGGTGTATCTAAGGCTGGTTTTTTAGAACAGGAGGCCCCTCGATTAGAGCAATGGTTGCGTAATGGTTATCATGGTGAAATGCAGTATATGGAAAATCATTTTGATAAACGATTAGATCCCAGATTGCTAGTTGACGGCGCTCAATCTGTGATTTCTTTATTGCTTAATTACTACCCTACTGATATACAAAATTCTTCTGACACTCTTAAAATTTCTAAATATGCCTACGGTACAGATTACCACTATGTCATTAAGGATAAACTCAAGCAATTGTTGCACTTTATTGAAAATGAAATTGGTGAGGTGTCTGGTCGAGCCTTTGTAGACTCAGCTCCTGTATTGGATAAAGCATGGGCAGCCAAAAGTGGTCTAGGATGGATAGGGAAACATAGTAATTTGTTAACTAAACAAACAGGTTCTTTCTATTTTATTGCTGAATTAATTATAGATCTTCCTTTAATGTATGATGGCCCTACAACGGATCATTGTGGTAGTTGTTCGGCTTGTATTGATTCCTGTCCTACAGAGGCAATTATAGCACCCTATGTAGTTGATGGAAGCAAGTGCATATCTTATGCTACTATAGAACTTAAAAATGAAATCCCTGCATATTTTTCCGGAAAAATGGATGATTGGATGTTTGGATGTGATGTTTGCCAAGATGTGTGTCCTTGGAATCGATTTTCAAAACCCCATTCTGAACCAGAGTTTAATCCCCATGAAAAGTTATTGGATTTAACTCGAAAGGAATGGGAAGAAATTACAATAGAGGTTTTTCAAGAAATTTTTAAAAAATCAGCTGTTAAGAGAACTAAGTATGAAGGATTAAGACGAAATATTACCTTTCTCTCCAAAAAGGATTAGTAAGTATGACCGAAAAGCAAAAACTAAGTGAGATAGCATCCGTTTTTTTTAAATTGGGGTCAATAGCATTTGGCGGTCCAGCGGTGCATATAGCAATGATGGAAGAAGAGGTGGTGGTTAAACGTAAATGGATGAGTCGCAGTCATTTTTTAGATTTAATTGGAGTCACCAACCTTATACCTGGTCCTAATTCTACTGAAATGACTATGCATTGTGGATATCAAAGAGCTGGGTGGAAGGGACTGGTAGTGGCAGGTGTAAGCTTTATATTTCCAGCGATATTTATTACGGCTATAATTGCTTGGTTATATTTACAATACGGCCAGCTACCTCAAGTTAGGCCATTTGTTTATGGAATTAAACCTGCCGTTGTCGTAATTGTTTTATTAGCGGCTTGGAAATTAGGTGCGAAGGCGATAAAAAGTAGGATTTTGTTTGTGTTTGGTGTTATTGCGTTGTCTTTTAGTTTGTTAGGGGGTAATGAAATTGTGGCTTTATTTGGTGTTGGTTTATTAGGTTTGATATGGTTTTTAATTGCTCGGACAAAGAATACATTTGGTAGTCTAATACCCTTTAGTGTTGTTTTAAATTTGGCTACACAGTTGACCCCATTAAAAATATTTGGTATTTTTAGTAAAATAGGCGTTTTACTTTATGGCAGTGGATATGTGCTGTTTGCCTTTCTGGAAGCTGAATTAGTAACGAAGGGGTATCTAACATCTCAGGTTCTCATAGACGCAATTGCTGTTGGTCAATTTACGCCAGGACCTGTGTTATCTACTGCCACATTTATAGGTTGGCAGCTACATGGTTTTCCTGGGGCATTGGCTGCAACAGTAGGTATTTTTATCCCTTCCTTTTTATTAGTTTTTATAACCTACCCTTTTGTGTCTAAAATTAGATCGTCTAAGGTTATTTCGGCATTTTTAGATGCGGTGAACGTAGCAGCAATTGCATTAATAGCTTCCGTGGGACTCAGTATGTTCAAAGACTCAGTTACTGATTGGCGTACATTTACAATCCTTGTAGGATCATTCTTAATGGTAAAGTTTGTACAAAAATTGAATAGTATGTATTTGATTATTGGAGGTTCATTTTTGGGGTATGTTCTTAGTTATTTTTAATTTCTTGTAGAATTACGCAATACTAGTTTTGTTGGTAGTTTTACGCTTACAGGTTGCGTGGTAATACCTTTTTGTAAGTTTCTAATTTCTTCAACTAGAAGAGAAACTGCTTTTTTCCCCATTTCTATACTTGGTTGGTCTACTGTTGACAGATGAGGACGCACCGTGTCGGTTACAAACCAATTACTGAAACCGATGATGGATATTTCATCTGGTATTTTCTTTTGTAAGTCTTGTACAGCTCCAAGAGCACCCAAAGCCAGCATGTCAGTAGCTGCGAAAATGCCATCAATTTTCGGATTTTCTAAAATAGCTTTTTGAGTAATTCTTAACGCCTCTGTAATGTAAAGGGAAGTACAATGATGTATTAAATTTGGATTGACAGTTATGCCATGCTCTTCAAGAGCTTGTATATATCCTGCATGACGTAAACGATAATTGTCAGGAGATTTAGGGCCACTTAGTAACATTATTTCCTTGCACCCAGATTTTAATAAATGTGAGACTGCGCTATGAGCAGCAATTCGGTCATCAATTAAAACCTTGGAACAATTTACTTCAGCGGATACTCTATCAAATAATACTAAAGGTATTTCATTTTTAAAGATGGAGTGAATATGGTCTAAATTAGATTGGGTTTCATTTGACAACGCCATTAGAATTCCATCTACTCGTTTATCAATTAGTAATTGAACTTGTCGCTGCTCTAATTCTAATGTATCATTAGAGAATAGCGAAATTACCAAATAACCATTTTTTTCAGCTTCTTCAATAACCCCATTAATGATTTCGGAAAAGAAGTGATGATCTACTTTTGGAACAATTACTCCTAAGGTTTTAGACTCCTGACTTCTTAAAGTTACCGCATGAATGTTGGGTTTGTATTTCAGGGTTTCGGCAAGTTCTTTTACCTGTCGTTTTGTTTCCTCACTAATATCTGGGTAATCTTTAAGCGCTTTGGAAACAGTTGTTACAGATACGCCTAATGTTTTAGCTAAATCTTTTAATGTTACAGGTCTCATGCAATTGTAATTTGCCTTTAAATAGGGTGAATAAAAGCTTGTTGTGTAGGGAGGCTAATATTAAATTCAGCCTGTGTAAAGATAACTAAAGTATTTCTTTTATGCTCAAAATTTCCTGCTACCTTTGTATTACTTAAAATGTTTTCCATGAGAAAAGACAGATTGAGAAGGGAAGCGTTGGTATACCACGCGAAACCTCAACCGGGTAAGATTAAAATTCTACCGAGTAAGCGATATGCAACACAAAGAGACCTGGCCTTAGCCTATTCACCTGGAGTTGCAGAACCATGTTTAGAAATTGAAAAAGATGTTAATAATGCTTATAAGTATACCATAAAAGGAAACTTAGTGGCAGTTATAACAAATGGTACTGCCGTACTGGGATTGGGAGACATAGGGCCTGAGGCAGCAAAACCTGTAATGGAAGGTAAAAGTCTACTTTTTAAGATATTTGCTGATATAGACAGTATTGATATAGAGCTTAATACCAAGGATATTGATAAATTTGTTGAAACTGTAAAAACGATTGCTCCGACCTTTGGAGGAATTAACCTAGAAGATATTAAGGCACCAGAGGCGTTCGAGATTGAGCGTAGGTTAAAAGAAGAGTTGGATATTCCTGTGATGCATGATGACCAACATGGCACGGCCATTATTTCAGCGGCAGCTTTGTTAAATGCCTTAGAATTAGCAAATAAGAAAATTGAAGAGGTAAGAATAGTGGTTAATGGAGCTGGTGCCGCAGCGGTTTCTTGTACAAAATTGTATAAGGCGTTTGGGGCAAGAGCAGAAAATATAGTGATGTTGGATAGTAAAGGGGTTATTCGTCAAGATAATCCTGATCTTTCAGAGTCTAAGAAGGAATTTGCTACCCATCGCAAGATTGATACTTTGGAGGAAGCGATGAAAGATGCTGATGTATTTATTGGACTTTCCATTGCGGATGTTGTTACTCCAGAAATGTTGCTTTCAATGGCTGCTAATCCAATTGTGTTTGCTATGGCTAACCCTAATCCCGAGATTGGATATGATTTAGCGATAGACACCCGAAAGGATATTATTATGGCTACTGGTCGTTCTGACCACCCTAATCAGGTAAATAACGTACTTGGATTTCCTTTTATTTTTAGAGGTGCCTTAGATGTTAGGGCAACCAAAATTAATGAAGAAATGAAAATGGCAGCGGTTGTAGCATTAGCACAACTTGCTAAGGAGCCGGTGCCAGAACAAGTAAATATAGCATACGGAGAAACACGACTTACCTTTGGAAGAGAGTATATTATACCAAAACCATTTGATCCACGCCTTATAGCAACCGTTCCACCAGCCGTAGCGAAAGCAGCAATGGAGAGTGGTGTAGCCAAAGGAAGTATTGAAGATTGGGAAAAGTATGAGGAAGAATTACTTTCTCGTTTAGGTAATGATAACAAATTGGTGCGCCTACTTCACAATCGCGCTAAAACGGAACCAAAACGCATCGTTTTTGCAGAGGCTGATCATCTTGATGTATTAAAAGCAGCTCAAATAGCTCATGATGAAGGGATAGCTATTCCTATATTACTCGGGAATAAGGAGATTATACTAGCATTAAAAGAAGAAATTGAGTTTGATGCAGATGTAGAAATTATCGACCCAAAATCGGCAGAATGTGATAAAGTTAAAAATAGGTATGCAGAACTTTATTGGAAAATGAGAAAACGTAAAGGGACCACCCTTTATGACGCTCAAAAGAAAATACGGGAACGTAACTATTTTGCAACAATGATGGTTAATGAAGGAGATGCTGATGGTATGATTACTGGGTATTCTCGTAGTTACCCTTCTGTGTTGCGACCTATTTTGGAAATGGTTCCTCGTGCGGTTGGGATACATAAAGTTGCTACCACCAATCTTATGATCACTGAAAGAGGTCCTATGTTTTTAGCCGATACAGCTATTAATATTGATCCTAATGGAAAGGAATTGGCTAAGATTGCCCAAATGACCGCTGTTACGGCTCGCTTGTTTGGAATTGAACCCGTTATGGCAATGTTGTCTTATGCCAATTTTGGGTCCTCTGACAGCGAAAGTGCCTCTAAAGTTCGCGAAGCGGTTGCCTATCTCCATAAATATTATCCTGATATTTTGGTCGATGGTGAATTACAATCTGATTTTGCCTTAAATAGAGATATGTTGCAAAGTAAATTTCCTTTCTCTAAACTGGCTGGTAATAAGGTGAATACATTGATTTTTCCTAATTTGGATGCTGCAAATATTACCTATAAGCTTATGAAGGAGCTTAATAAAGCAGAATCAATAGGACCTATTATGATGGGGTTGAGCAAGCCTGTACATATTCTTCAGTTAGGTGCTAGTGTTGATGAAATGGTTAATATGACTGCAGTATGTGTAGTGGATGCTCAGCAAAAGGAGAAAAAACAAAAAAGTATTCTTGGCGAGTAAGCTAATTCAATTTATAGTAGAAATAAAGCCTCTGAGAAATCAACTTAGAGGCTTTTTCTTTTTACAAACGCTAAAATTCAATGTGGTGCATGAATTTATTTTTAAATTAGTGCCATAATATCTTACAAACCTCAAGTTGTATATTTTATGATAACCCATATTCAAGGAAAACTTGTAGAAAAAAATCCCACCCATGTCATTATTGATTGCAATGGAGTTGGGTATTTTATTAATATCTCTTTACATACATTTTCTCAGGTTCCAGATAAAGAGCACCTTCGCTTGTATACTCATTTATTAGTTCGAGAAGATGCACATGTACTATATGGTTTTTATGAAAAGGTTGAAAGAGAGATTTTTGGGCTTTTACTCTCTGTTTCTGGTGTAGGAGCCAGCACCGCGAGAACCATGTTATCTTCCTTAACACCTTCACAAGTCAGAGATGCTATTGCTCATGGTGATGTGGCAACTATTCAATCTATCAAAGGGATTGGTGCAAAAACAGCACAGAGGGTTATCTTGGACCTAAAGGATAAGATGCTAAAAATCTTTGGTATTGACGAAGTTTCTCATCCTCAAAGCAATACAAATAAAGAAGAAGCGTTATCTGCTTTAGAGGTCTTAGGTTTTGTTAGGAAACAGGCTGAAAAGGTCGTTGATAAAATTGTAAAAGACGAATTGGATTTGAGTGTAGAAGATATTATTAAGAAGGCACTTAAAAATTTATAATGAAATTCATAACCAACCCATTCAAAATAACTAAATATTGGTGTGGATTTTTTGTGATATTTTTTTTAGGAACAATAGCTGTTCATTCACAGAATCCGCCCAATGACACACCTCAGGATACCACTCAGGTGGGTATAGCATTGGGGCAAATATTACTTAAAAACCCTAATAGTATTGTTTTAAAATATAAGTATGATCCATTGCTGGATCGTTATGTCTATTCTGAAAGTGTTGCTGGATTTAATATCAAACATCCACTTATACTTTCTAGGAAACAATATGAGGATTTAGTTTTTCAAGAAGGGCTGAAAGATTATTTCAAGCAAAAAGTCAGTGCTGTGTCTGGTCGAGGTGTAAATGCGGAGGAGGCAAGGAAAAATTTACTTCCTAATGTATATGTGAACTCTAATTTTTTCGAGTCCATTTTTGGCGGAAACACCATTGAGGTGGTGCCACAGGGAAGTGTGGCTATGGATCTAGGATTGCGATTTGTGAAAAATGATAATCCAGCATTAACCCCCAGAAATAGAAGAAATGTTAGTTTTGATTTTGATCAGCGAATAAATTTAAGCTTGCTGGGTAAGGTAGGAGAGAAGCTTACAGTTTCTGCTCAATACGATACTGAGGCTTCTTTTGATTTTCAGAATCTTATTAAGTTAGAATATACACCTAATGAGGATGATATTATTAGGAAAATAGAGGTTGGTAATGTCAATATGCCTCTAAATAGTTCTCTTATAACAGGTGCTCAAAGTTTATTTGGTGTAAAAACCGAATTGCAGTTTGGGAAAACCCGAGTGACGGGTGTCTTTTCAGAACAACGTTCTCAAACTAATACGGTCGTTGCTCAAGGTGGAGGTACATTGAATAATTTTGAGATATTAGCCCTGGATTATGATGAAGACAGAAACTTCTTTTTATCACATTTCTTTAGAGATCAATATGATCAAGCCCTAGAAACGTATCCTTGGATAAGGAGTCAAGTTCAGATAACACGGTTAGAAGTATGGGTAACTAATCGAGGTCAACAAACAAATAATGTAAGAAATATAGTGGCTCTTCAAGATTTAGGTGAGCCTAATCCCGATAATACACGAATAAATACCAATGCACCCGGAGGATTTTTTAATAGTCTTCCTTCTGGATTACTTCCACGAAACGGGGCCAATGATTACGATCCTACTCAAATTGGGAGCACTTCTGTACTTACGCAAGCTATACGTGACGTGGCCACAATACAAAGTGGGTTTGGTTCTTTGTCGGCGTCTGTCAATCAAGGGTTTGATTATGGTGTTATTGAAAATGCAAGAAAATTAGAGGAGGGTCGTGATTATCGATTGGATACTCAATTAGGATATATTTCCTTAAGTCAACGCTTAAGTAACGATGAAGTCTTAGCTGTTGCGTATCAATATACATATCAGGGAGGTGTTTATCAGGTAGGGGAGTTTGCTAATGATGGGATAAGCGCTACAACTGTAGATGTAGGGAATAGCCAAGTGGTTAATAGCAACTTGGTGTTAAAAATGTTGAAAAGTAACATTACCAATGTTCAAGATCCTATTTGGGACTTGATGATGAAAAATATTTATTCCACCGGAGCATTTCAATTGAGTCAAGAAGATTTTAAGTTGAATATTTTATATACAGATCCATCACCTGTAAACTATATTTCTCCAGTAGATCCTGGATCATGGCCGGCAGGATTGGAAGAGCGAATTTTATTAGATGTTTTTAATTTTGATAGATTAAATATATACAATGACTACCAAAATGGTGGAGATGGTTTTTTTGACTATTTGCCGGGTATTACTATTGATGCTCAGTATGGGCGAATCATTTTTACAAAGAAAGAACCGTTTGGAGATTATATGCATACTTTGTTAGGTGGAGGAAATTATGAGCAACCAACTACCTACAACCCAAATCAAGAAAAGTATGTATTTAAAAATATGTACTCCCAAACTAAAGCAGCTGCTTTAGAGGATAGTGATAAAAATAAGTTTCAAATTAAGGGTAGGTATAAGTCCCAAGGAAGCGGGGGCATTTCTCTTGGAGCATTTAATGTTCCTAGGGGATCGGTTACAGTAAGAGCTGGTGGTCGTACGCTTCAAGAAGGGATAGATTACACAGTTAATTACCCTGCTGGTACTGTACAAATAATGGACCCAAGTTTAGAGGCTTCGAACATTCCGATTGAAGTTTCAGTAGAGAACACTGTTATTTTTGGTCAGCAAACACGTCGTTTTACCGGATTCAATGTAGAGCATCAGTTCAATGAAAAATTCATGATGGGCGCTACACTATTAAATTTAAGTGAACGTCCACTTACGCAAAAATCAAATTTTGGACAAGAATCAGTGAACAACACTATTTTTGGTTTTAATGGTAACTATTCTGCTGAACTTCCATTCCTTACTCGTTTGGTCAATAAATTACCTAACATAGATACGGATGCACCATCAAATATATCGGTTAGAGGAGAAATGGCTTATTTGTTGCCAGGTTCACCAAAGAATGATAGTTTTGAAGGAGAAACTACGGCCTATGTAGATGATTTTGAGGGCTCTCAAACAACAATAGACTTGCGCTCTCCATTGGCATGGTCCATGTCAAGTGTACCGTTGGAATTCGTTCCCAATGGCCAGCTTTACGGAAGTGCTCCTGATGATCCCGATAACTTATTAAATGGTTATGGAAGAACTAAAATGGCATGGTATACCATTGATCCAATTTTTTATGGTCCGCAACGACCTTCTGAAATTAGTAATGCGGATATTTCTTCCAATGCTACCCGCAGAATCTTTATTGATGAAATTTTTCCTCAAGTAGATGTGGCACAAGGTCAGACTACTATTCAGACGACTCTTGATTTAGCCTATTTTCCTTCTTCCAAAGGGCCGTATAATAACAATCCTAATTTCGGTAGTTTAGCTTCAGATTCTAAATGGGGTGGGATTATGCGAGGAATAACTTCCACCAATTTCGAACAAAGTAATGTGGAATACATTCAGTTTTGGGTTATGGATCCATATGAGCCAGGAAATGGGAATTCTGGTGGAGAGTTGGTATTTAATATTGGGAATATTTCAGAAGACGTGTTGAAAGATGGGCGGAAACAATATGAAAATGGATTACCTGGAGCAACTGGCAATACTGGAGTGTTGAATACCTCATGGGGGAAAGTTCCTGTGGCTCAATCACTGGTATACGCCTTTGATGCTGAGGCTGCCAATCGAAGTTTGCAAGATTTAGGTATGGATGGACTCGATGATTCAGAAGAAGCTTCAATTTATACTAACAATGTTGTAGAATCACCCTTAGACCCAGCCTTAGATAATTATCAATATTACTTGGATGCTAATGGTGATATCCTTACAAGGTATTTGAATTACAATGGTCTACAAAGTAATTCTCCTGTGCAGGTAAGCAATACCAATCGAGGTTCGACTACCCTTCCAGATGTTGAAGATGTGAATAGAGATAATACGATGAATACAGTAAATAGCTATTACGAGTACCGTATTTCAATAAAGCCTAATATGCAACGCACCGATAGATATGTGACAGATATTAAAGAGGTTGAAGTGACTGTGCCTGATGGAGGGACTGCAACCACTCGTTGGATACAGTTTAAAATTCCTATTAAAACCCCAGACAACAGTTATGGAGGAATTAATGATTTACGTTCTATAAGTCATATGAGAATGTATTTGACT
This sequence comes from Imtechella halotolerans, assembly GCF_028743515.2. Taxonomy (GTDB): domain Bacteria; phylum Bacteroidota; class Bacteroidia; order Flavobacteriales; family Flavobacteriaceae; genus Imtechella; species Imtechella halotolerans. The sequence continues at coordinate 2,927,818 of NZ_CP117969.2, forward strand.
GGATTTGACCAAAATACAATTTTACGTTTTGGTACGTTAGATTTAGTAAGGGGGGATTGGCGTACATATACTGCTACTTTGCAAACAGATTTAGATAATCCTTCGGATGATGGCACCTACATAGATGTAAATACGGTTAATATCATTGAGAATGAAAATCGAACTCCGATACCATATCGCATGCCTCCTGGTGTATTGCGAGAACAACTCAATAACAATAATACCATCATTCGTCAGAATGAACAATCTCTTTCCTTTGCAGTATGTGATTTAGAATCTAATGATTCAAGAGCAGTATTTAAAAATATTAATGTGGATCTCAGACAGTATAAACGCCTTAAAATGTTTGTTCATGCTGAGGCCTACAAAAGTAATTTTTTAGGAGATAATGATTTAGTAGCATTCATTCGAATAGGTACTGATTTTAATCAGAATTTTTACCAAGTCGAAATTCCACTTGAAGTCACTAATCCAGGGGCTTCTACCTCGGAAGAAATATGGCCAGCGAGTAATAATTTTGATATTCCTCTAGAATTGCTTACCAAGCTTAAGGCGGTAGGTATCTCTAATCAAACGCTCTCCAATATAGTTTTCTATGATGAAAACTTAAACGAAGTGTTAGAAAATGCACCTCGCGAAACTGGTAAAATGCGTTTAGCCATTAAGGGAAACCCTTCTATTGGTAATATTCGTTCTCTAATGATTGGAGTTAAGAATGCAACTAATAGTTATGTTTGTGGGGAAGTTTGGTTTAACGAACTTCGTTTAGCTGAACTTGACAATAAAGGAGGATGGGCAGCGATTGCTGCTGTAGATGCCAATGTTGCTGATTTTGCAACTATTTCTGCAACAGGACGTGTTAGTACGGTAGGTTTTGGTAGCCTTGAGTCCATGCCTAATCAGCGTTCAAGGGAAGAAATTAAACAATATGACGTTGTGACTAATGTGAATGCCGGGCAGTTGCTTCCTAAAGAATGGGGAGTTCAGTTACCTGTCAATTATGGGTATTCACGAGAGCTGGTTACGCCTGAATTTGATCCTTTGTATCAAGATATTAAGCTTGAAGATAGATTAAACGCTGCGTCATCAGGAGCTGAACGTAAAGTCATCCGTCGTCAGGCTGAAGATTTGACAACTAGGAAAAGTATTAATTTCATAGGTGTTCGTAAGGACTTGGGAGAAGAGCAGAAACAACGTTTTTATAATGTAGAGAATTTCACTTTGAATTATTCATATAATGTCCTAGAGCATCGAGATTTTGAAATAGAAGAGTTGAAAGATCAGAATGTTCGTGCAGGATTTCTATATGCTTATACTTTTCAACCTACGGTGGTTGAACCTTTCAAGAAGTCTGACTCCCTTTTCAGAGGGAAATATTGGAGATGGCTTAAAGAATTGAATTTTAATGTTTTGCCTTCAAGTATAACCTTAAATTCGAATATTACTCGGAGATTCAACCAACAACGATTTCGACAGGTATATTTAGATGGAGAAGACCCTTCGCTTCAATTAGGATTGCCGGAATTACAGCAACGCAATTTCTTATTTGATTGGCAGTATGCGATTAATTATAATTTGACTAAATCATTGCGATTTAATTTTACGGCTTCCAACAATAATATAGTTCGTAATTATTACGGGGAAGACGAATTTGGAGATCGAATCATTCGAGATGATCTTGGAATTTGGGATGGTTTTTGGAATGTGGGTGAACCTAACCGCCATGCAACTCGCCTTCAACTTAACTATGAATTGCCATTTAATAAAATCCCTTTCCTGGCTTTTGTTGGGGGGACCTATAGTTATACTGGGGATTTTGACTGGCAAAGAGGATCTGATGTATTGGCTGAAGTAGCTAATCAAAGGATAAATACGATACAGAATGCAAACACCCATACCTTAAATACCAATTTGAGCTTAGATCGACTCTATAAATATATAGGGCTTGAGAAAAAGACAAATGCTCCGACACGTAGGGTGAATTCAGGATTGCCTCCAGGAAATACATCGTCAAATAACGTTGTCAATAAACCAGATAGTGATGCTAAGTTTTTTAATACTGTAGTTGACATTCTTACGGTTGTTAAACGAATAAATATAAATTATTCTGAAAACAACAGTAAAGCTCTGCCGGGATATACACGTACTATAGGGTTTATTGGAACATTAAAACCATCTCCAGGGTTTATTTTTGGAAGTCAGGCGGATATTCGTTACGAAGCTGCTAAAAATGGATGGCTTACTACCTTTCCTGAGTTTAATCAGCAATATATGCAGGTCAATAATACACAATTGGGAATAACAGCTAATTTAGAGCCTTTGCCAGATTTGAAAGTTGACTTGATAGCTGATAGGCAAAATGCTGAAAACTATGCTGAGAACTTCAGAGTAAATACTCTTGGAGCTGGTGAGTATGAGTATGAAAAACTGGTAGGAAATAACATAGGGAATTTTAATATTTCTACTTTAATGATTAAAACTGCCTTTGCAGAATCAGATGCAGTTTCGTCATCAACTTTTGAGGATTTTAAAGGGAATCGTTTGGCTATTGCCCAACGTTTAGCATTGGCTAGAGGAATAGATATTAATAATCCCGCTAATTTGGATGCTGAAGGCTATCCATTAGGGTATGGAAAAAATAACCAAGCTGTCCTATTGCCGGCATTTTATGCTGCCTATACCGGCACAGATGTTAATAAAGTATCATTAAAGGCAATGCGCAATATTCCGATACCAGGATGGACTCTGAAGTATACTGGGTTGATGAGATTGGATTGGTTTAAAAAGAACTTTAAGCGTTTTTCAGTTTCCCATGGTTATCGATCAAGTTATAGTTTAAATGCATTTAGAACCAATTTGGAGTATGATCAAAATAATCCAGATGCTTTGGATCAAGGGGGTAATTTTAGAAATAAAAACTTATACACCAATATTAATTTAGTAGAGCAGTTTAATCCTTTAGTTCGTTTGGATTTTGAAATGAATAATTCAATAAGTATCTTGACGGAATTACGTAAGGATAGAACACTATCCTTGAGTTTAGATAATAACTATCTTACTGAAATGCGTGGTGATGAATATACCGTTGGTATGGGATATAGAATTAAAGACGTACGCTTTGTTACAAATATAGGTGGCAATAGAACCACCTTGCGCAGTGATTTGAATTTGAAGGCAGATGTTTCTATGAGAGATAACATAACTGTTATTAGGAATATGGAAATTGACAACAATCAGGTTACTTCGGGGCAAAAGTTGTGGTCATTGAAGTTTACCGCTGATTACGCGGTAAGTAAAAACCTAACTACATTGTTTTATTATGATCATACTTTCTCAAAGTTTGCTATTTCTACTGCTTTCCCTCTGACTACAATTCGATCCGGAATAACTTTGCGATATAATTTTGGAAATTAACGAGGAGATATTTGAAAAGTAACCCCAAAAAAGATACATTTGCACATATCATTTTATACTACAACACAATGAATATACCAGCTGAATTAAAGTACACAAAAGATCACGAATGGGTGAAAATTGACGGTGATGTTGCTACCGTGGGAATTACTGACTTTGCCCAAGGAGAATTAGGAGATATTGTTTATGTGGAAGTGGAAACTGTTGATGAAACTCTTGATAAAGATGAAGTTTTTGGAACAGTTGAGGCTGTTAAAACAGTATCTGATTTATTTTTACCATTAACGGGTGAGATTATTGAATTTAACACAGAATTAGAAACAGAGCCTGAAAAAGTAAACAACGATCCTTATGGAGATGGTTGGATGATTAAGGTAAGATTTTCTGATGACGCTGAGGTTGAAGCCTTGCTTTCAAGTGAGCAGTATAAAGAACTAATTGGTGTTTAAGAAACATTTTTTTAAAATACTTTTTATAAGCTGGGTGATTGTGATATCAATTCTCAGCTTATTTTCGTTTAACGCTCAAGCTATTAATATGCAAGGAGGTGATAAGTTGGCACACTTCCTATTTTATAGCATTTTTACTCTTTTAATGATAGCTACCCTGAGATATGAATGCTCAGGTAAATTTCCTTTTTGGAAGATAGTTGTATTAAGCGGGGTTCTTGCTTTCTTATTTGGGGTGTTTATAGAGTTTTGCCAAGACTATTTTACAACTAACCGTATGATGGAAGTTAAAGATATACAGGCTAATGCGTTAGGCATAGTTTTTGCAATTCTAATTATCAAACCAATTGAGCCTTTATTAGAAGCATTAAAAAGAAAAATTTAATTGCTTTTAATTGAAATATATTTTTAAATTAGCAAACACAAAAAATAGAATTATGGAACTCAAGAAAAATCCTAAAGCCGACTTAACCAAGAGAAGTGGTTTATACTTTGCGATTGGGTTGGCCTTAATTTTAGGTCTTACGTATTTGGGAATGGAATGGAAGACGTATGATAAGGTTAATGATTTCGTTCATACAATTCAGGTAGATGATGATCTTACCGAAGATATTCCTATTACTGAGCAATTAAATACACCGCCACCGCCACCAGCCCCTGAGGTAATTGAGGTTGTTGAAGATGAAGCTGAAGTAGAGGAAAAGGTAATTCAGTCTACTGAGGTTCAAAAGGAAGAGAAAATCGTAAAGGTTGATGATATTAAGGAGGTAGAGGAGGTTATCGATGTAGACGTGCCTTTTGCAGTTATTGAAGATAAACCTATGTTTCCTGGATGTGAGAATGTTTCTAAAGATAAGCAATTCGATTGCTTTAAATCTAAATTGGATGATCACGTTCGTAAAACCTTCCGTTATCCTGAAATAGCTCAAGAAATGGGCGTGCAAGGTAGAGTTTATGTTAGCTTTCGTATAAATAAAGATGGTACCATTACCGTATTAAATACTCGAAGTCCAGATAAAAACCTTGATGCTGAAGCGCGACGTATTATTGAGAAGTTACCAAAATTAATACCTGGAAAACAACGTGGTAAACCGACTCCGGTAACCTTTGCCTATCCAATTGTGTTTAAATTGAACTAGTGTTCCAATGCTATATAAGAAAAACCCGAGAATTTCTCGGGTTTTTTTATGGTTGATTTTTAATATCGTTTTTGCTAGATAAGAGATACTTAAACCTATATATGGAAGAGTACATTGGGTGGTGTGTACGACCATTGATATAGTCTTCTAGGTTCGTTGAATTGTGAAATTTTTATGCTTTATAAGTATAATTCCTTTTTTTAATAATCTTAAAGAGGAATTTAAATGGTGTCTTAAACTTTACATGTTCACTATGGGGAGGGAGCAGAAATTAAAATGTGTATTATTCATTGATACCTTTATTGCTGAATTTTTCAATGTGCCATCAATCATAATACTAGCCTGTGTTTCACCCTAACTTAAATGTGTAATTATGTTTATTGTCGGTTATTAAATGGATTTATTTAATTGGTTTACCGATTATTAATATGAAATTTTTACCTCTCATATTGTTAAATTTGATAATTGTATTTTGCTCTGTTGTGGTATAGGCCTATCTTTGCAGCCCTTATACGGGAGAAATAGATGATAAGCGCTTTGATAAGTAGAATAAAGACAGGAACATTTACTTTGGTATTTGATGATTTTAAGCAAATTACTAAGGTAGGTCTCTCCTTGAGTGTTGTTTTTTCTTCACTTGCGGGGTATCTTTTAGGTGCCAATACCATTTCATATAATATTTTGATTTTATTGGCTTTTGGAGGTTATTGTATGGTTGGTGCCTCCAATGCTTTTAATCAGGTAATTGAAAGGGATTTAGATGCCCTAATGAAGCGTACTCAAAATAGACCTATCCCTTCTGGTAGGATGAGTGTTCAAACAGCGTTAATTATAGCGGTTGTGTTTACCATAGTGGGTATTGCTGCCTTGTATATTGTAAATCCAAAAACAGCAATGTTTGGAGGAATTTCTATATTTTTATATACAAGTGTTTATACTCCATTAAAAACGCGTACTCCTTTATCTGTGTTTGTGGGTGCCTTTCCTGGGGCTATTCCTTTCATGTTAGGTTGGGTTGCGGCCACAAATGATTTTGGAATTGAAGCTGGGGTATTGTTTATGATTCAGTTTTTTTGGCAGTTTCCACATTTCTGGGCTATAGGATGGGTACTTTATGATGATTATAAAAAAGCTGGATTTAACCTTTTACCAACTGGTAAGCGGGATAAAGCTACTGCCTTGCAGATTATAATGTATACCTTTTGGATGATGATTGTGGCTGTTATTCCTGTAACTGGATTAACAGGAGCTTTAAAGCTTTCTGTGGTTTCAGCTATCATTATTTCCATATTTGGTTTAGTAATGATGCTTTATGCATTCAGGCTTTACCACCGTAGAGATAATATTGCTGCCCGACAGTTGATGTTGGCTAGTGTACTTTATATTACAGTGATTCAGATTATATACGTGATTGATAAATTTGTGTAACAAATGGATTTAACTCAAGGAAGTTTTAAAGAAAAAAACGATCGGGCTAAAAAGATGATGCTTTGGTTCGGTATGGTTAGCGTTGCAATGACTTTTGCAGGACTTACTAGTGCTTATGTGGTTAGTAGTAAAAGACCGGATTGGTTGCATGATTTTCAAATGCCTTCAGCATTTATTTATAGTACGCTTGCTATAGTATTGAGCAGTGTAACATTTCATTTAGCAAAAAATGCCGTTCAAAAGAATGAAAGAGGCTTGGCAAATACCATGCTTGTTACTACCTTAATCTTGGGTGGTCTTTTTGTTGGACTTCAATTTTTCGGCTTTACTCAAATCATTGAATTGGGTTACTATTTTACGGGAAGTGAGAGTAGTGTGACTACTTCATTTTTATATGTCATAGCTTTTGCGCATATTGCACACGTATTTGCTGGTATTGTTGTACTTTTGACTGTAATTTATAATCATTTTAAACAACGATACTATCCTGGTCAAACCCTTGGAATTGAACTGGGTGCTATGTTTTGGCATTTTCTTGATTTTCTCTGGGTTTACCTGATTTTATTTTTCTATTTCGTTGGATAGGAAAAAAACGTAAATTTGAACAATTTTTTAAAATAGACTACTTTTTTATGGAAGCTACTGTTACGAATACAGCCACGGAAGAAAAAGTTTGGAGCGGAGGCAATCAACCATTGGGTGCCAGCTACGGCAAAATGATGATGTGGTTTTTCATCCTATCTGACGCCTTAACATTCTCTGGATTTTTGGCTGCTTATGGTTTTTCTAGATTTAAGTTTATTGAGATTTGGCCAATAGCTGATGAGGTGTTTACCCATATACCTTTCTATCATGGTTCACCTCAGCCGATGATCTATGTTGCGTTTATGACATTTGTGTTAATTGTTTCTTCTGTTACTATGGTGTTGGCGGTTGATGCGGGTCATAAAATGCAGAAATCAAAAGTAGCATGGTATATGTTTGCTACTGTGCTTGGAGGTTTGATTTTCGTTGGTTCCCAAGCTTGGGAATGGAAGACGTTTATCAAAGGAGAATTTGGTGCAATTGAAACGAAATCTGGAAATATTCTTCAATTTGTCGATGCTCAGACTGGAAAGCAAATTGCTTTAAGTAGTTTCGTTCAACCAACTGATACGGAACGAGTGACGCATACGCGCAAGGATGGTATTTGGTTTACTAACGAAGGGACTCTTCCAACATATACCGTTTCTGATGTTGTCAATAGTGTTAAGAATAATACTAATGTAGTGGTTCGAACGGAATTATTAAATGAGCACGGACATAAGACTATTCTTTCTAGAGATGAGTCTTTAAAAAAGTTAGAAAGTGCAAAATATGTAGTGGAAGGAGCGAATCTTATTAGAAATGAATATGGGCATCGTTTATTTGCTGATTTCTTTTTCTTTATAACGGGCTTCCACGGATTCCACGTGTTTTCAGGAGTTGTTATCAACATTATTATATTCTTTAATGTTCTTTTAGGGACCTATGAGAAGAGAAAGAGTTATGAAATGGTTGAGAAAGTAGGGTTGTACTGGCACTTTGTTGACCTTGTTTGGGTATTTGTATTTACTTTCTTCTATTTGGTTTAATAAAATTACACGTATAAGATATGGCACACGATCATCATAATTTGGCAATATTTAGAGGACTTATCAAATTTAAGTCTAATGAGCAAAAAATATGGGGAGTTCTATTATTGCTTTCTATTATAACCGCTATAGAGGTAGTTTTAGGTATTTATAAGCCGGAGTCTCTAATGGCTAAGGTTATTGGTATGAAGCTGCTTAATTGGATATTTATAATTCTTACGATAGTAAAAGCATACTATATTGCATGGGATTTCATGCACTTACGTGACGAAAAGGCGAGTTTTCGCTGGTCACTTGTTTTGCCTTTGATTATTTTAATACCTTACCTGTGTTTCATTCTTTTGAATGAAGGGAATTACATCCATGAGGTATTTAAAAATGGCTTTGTAACCTGGAATTTCTAAGGTATATTTAACAATAATAAAAGTCCCGCTTTGACGGGACTTTTTTACATTTGTACTTTGCTAAAACAGGCCTGTTTGTCTGAATTTTTGCTAATTTTTAAACTATGAAAAAGAAGTTAGTATTAGGCGCTTTATTTGTACTACCAATCGTTGTGTATCTTTTTTTTGCTTCTGGAGTGTACAATTTTGCCAAACTCCCTGTACTTACCGCGAATGTAAGTGATATTGACGCCTTTGCGACTAAAGAAGGTCAATCGGAATCTTTAAATGGTAAAATTTCAATTCTTTGTTTTTTAGGAGATAATTCGGAGGTCAAGAAAACAAATGCGTTTAATCTTCACGAGAAGATATACAAACGTTTCGGAGGCTTTAATGATTTGCAGTTTATTATGTTGTTTCCTGACGGGACAAATAAGAAGGTTGAAGAATTAATGCAGGAACTCGGACAATATAGTGATGTGTCAGGTTGGAAATTGCTGTACGGTACCCCAGAGGAATTGCAATTAATGCATAGCAGCCTTAAAACAGGAGGGTCCTTAGATTCTCATAGTGCAACACCTTATGCTTATATAATTGATACTGAATTAAATCTTAGAGGTCGAACAGATGACGAGGATTATGGTAAGCTTTATGGGTATGACGCCACTTCTGTTGCGGATTTAAATAATAAAATGATTGATGATGTAAAAGTTATTTTAGCAGAATATAGATTGGCATTAAAGAAGTATGATAAAACTAGTACCAGAGATTCATATTTAAAGAAGACAAATTAAAAATGGTGGTATCATGAATAAAAAGATTTACTATTACATGGGATTAGGACTTGTAATCCTGATTTTTGGAATTTTTGCTTTAACTGAAATTTCACGTAGAGTTGAAAACAAAGAGGTCACTGATGTTGATCGTCATCAGGTAGGTAAGAAAAAAGCTGAAATGATGACTATTGGTAAGGCCCCTAAGTTTAGCTTTACTGACCAACATGGAAATATTATCTCTAATGCCACCTTTAAAGATAAGGTTTATGTTTTGGATTTTATTTTTACTACTTGCCCTAGTATTTGTCCAATTATGACTAAAAATATGGTAACAGTACAGAATGCTTTTAATAATAAGCCAATAGGAATTGTTTCTATTACCATCAATCCAGAAAATGATACTCCCGAGGTATTGAAGGCTTATGCCGAGGAATATGGAGTGACTAATCCGGATTGGCATTTTCTAACTGGAGACAAAGAAACCATCTATAAGTTGGCGAATGAAGGATTTAATTTGTATGCCGGTCAAGGAGATCAATTTGAAGGAGGGTTTGAACATTCAGGAATGTTTGCACTTATAGATAAGGATGGTAATATTGTGTGTAGAAAAGACAATTTTGGAAATCCAATTGTCTATTACGATGGTATTGAACCAGAAGGAATAGAAATGCTTATCAGTGATATTCAACAATTATTGAAAAACTAAAACAATTATATGAGCAACGTAAGTACTATTGAGAAGAAGTATAATGTATGGATAGTCATCCTTTCCATAGCAATACCATTGGTGGTAGCAGTATTGTTTACTGTTAAGATTCCTAATGTGGCACCATTATCTTTTCTGCCACCAATTTATGCTGGTATTAACGCTTTGACTGCTATATTGCTTGTATGGGCTGTAATGGCTGTTAAAAATGGGAATAGAACTCTTCATGAGCGTCTTATGAAGGTATGTATTGGATTGTCTGTAGCTTTCTTGGCAATGTACGTTGCTTATCATATGACCTCAGAATCTACTAAATTTGGAGGTGAAGGAGCAGTAAAGTATATCTATTTATTTATTCTTCTTTCACATATTTTACTTTCAATTGCCATTATACCATTAGTTCTTGTAACTTATGTAAAGGCTTTAGCCCAACGTTTTGATAAACATAAGCGAATAGCTAAAATTACATTTCCGATATGGTTATATGTTGCGGTGACAGGAGTGATCGTATATCTAATGATATCCCCTTATTATGTTCATTAACTTTTGAATGATAGAGATGTTTCCTAAACGTATAGTTTTTATAGCGATTCTTTTTATAGCCTTTTTATTGCCGCAGTTGGTAGATGCTCAATGTGCGATGTGTAGAGCAGTTTTGATTAGTGAGGAGGATGGTCGAGCGGCAGAAGGTATAAATGACGGTATCGTATATCTAATGGCAATTCCGTATATTTTACTTGGGGTACTTGGCTATTTCATTTATCGAAAGATGAAATAAGAACCTTAATTTGGTAAAATAATCACTTGGGTGTAACAAATACACTAAAGTATTGACTAACTTGTTGGATGAGTCGTAAATTAACTCAAAAATAGTCCGATAATGAAAGTTAAAATACTTATGTTGTGCCTATTTGTTTCTTTTGGAATTAAGGCCCAAACCAAAAAATGGACACTACAAGAATGTGTCGCTTACGCCTTAGAGAATAATATATCAATTCAGCAATCAGAGTTAGATTTAAAATCTGTTGATGTTGAAAGACTTGATGCTATTGGTGCCTTTTTGCCTTCAATTAGCGCCAATTCTAATTATGGGGCTAATACTGGAGCAAATATTAATCCAGCAACTAATCAGTTTGAAAATCAAACATTCTCTTCTTTTTCGGCTGGCGCTAGTGTTGGAATGAATTTGTTCTCGGGTCTTACTAATTGGCGTAGATTGCAACGTGCAAAATTAAGTAAGGTGGCAAGTGAATATCGTTTAGATAAAATGAAAGACGATATATCCTTGATGGTTGCAAATTCTTTTTTACAGATTTTGTTTAACAAAGAAAACGTAAAAGTACGACAAGCACAAATTCAGCTTACCATACAAAATGTTAATCGTACCAAAGAATTGGTTGAGGCCGGATCTTTACCTAAAGGAGATTTATATGAGATTGAGGCTACAATGGCAACCCAAGAGCAAGAGCTTATTAATGCTGAAAACGCATTGTTCATTTCTAAAATAGGATTGGCTCAAACACTTCTCCTTGAAAATTATGAGGAATTTGACATTGTAGATATGGATATGGACGTTCCCTTGGCTAGTATTCTTCAAGAGAGTCCTGAATCTATTGCTGATAAGGCTAAAGAGGTTCGAAGTGAAGTTAAAATTGCGACTACGAATGTTGAAATTTCTGAAAAAGCAGTTCAAATTTCAAGAGGGTCATATCTGCCTCGTGTATCTGGGTTTATAGGCTACAATACCCGTTGGTCTGAGAGTATTAATATTGATTTCCAAAGACAATTATTCCTCTTTGATGGAACTTCAATTGGAGTTCAGCTTAATGTTCCAATTCTTAATGGATTATCCGCAAGAAATAATGTAAAGCGAGGTAAAATTACTTTGGAAAATAACAAACTTCAACTTACTCAAGCAGAACTTGATTTAGAGCGAAATGTATATCAAGCCTATAAGGATACTGAAAATGCTCAAAAGAGTTATGATGCTGCCCTTAAGACGTTAAGTGCTAGAAATCTTTCTTTTGAATATGCTCAAGAGAGGTATAATGTGGGCCTAATGAATGCATTTGATTATAATCAAGCAAAACTTCAATTTGATAATGCTCAATCAGAGGTAATTAGATCTAAATACGACTATATTTTTAAACTTAAAGTGCTGGAATTTTATTTTGGAATTCAAGTATTAGAATAATCAACGGTAACTATCATGAATAAGAAAAGAATTATCATTATTTTATCTATTGCATTACTGCTCATTGTTTTAATAATGGGTAAAAAACAAGGTTGGTTTGGCGATAGTGGTGATTATAAAGAGGTCACATTTCAAAAGTTGTCTAAAATGACAATTGTGGAAACAGTCTCGGCTACTGGGAAAATTCAACCTGAAATTGAAGTTAAAATATCTTCAGAGGTATCAGGAGAAATTATTGAATTGGCTGTAGTAGAGGGTCAACAAGTTGAAAAGGGGGATTTGTTGGTTAGGATTAATCCAGATTTATATCAATCTAGCTTAAGTAGAACCCAGGCAAGCTTACAGAATGTCAGAGCAGGATTACAACAAGCTGAAGCTAGTTTGAAAGAGACGGAAGCTAACTATCAACGTAATAAAGGGTTGTATGATAAAGGAGTTATTTCTAAAGCAGAATGGGACAAAATAGTGTCGTCTTATGAGGTAGCAAAGGCATCAAAGCAATCTGCTTATTATAATGTTCAAAGTGCTTCAGCCACAGTGAATGAGGCTCAAGATAATCTTAAGAGAACTACAATTTACGCCCCTGTATCCGGAACTATTTCTAAACTTGATATCGAATTAGGTGAGCGGGTTTTAGGTACCCAACAAATGGCAGGAACCGAGCTCATGCGTGTAGCTAACCTTCAAAACATGGAAGTGGAGGTAGATGTCAATGAAAATGATATTGTTAAAATTGCTGTAGGTGATAGCGCAGATGTTGAGGTAGATGCATATCTTAAAAAGAAGTTTAGAGGAATTGTTACTAATATTGCTAATACGGCTAATGCAACAACAAGTGCTGATCAAGTAACTAATTTTAAAGTTAAAGTGCGCATTCTTGAGGAGTCCTATAAGGATTTGTTAGAAGGTAAACCTGAAACCTATTCTCCTTTTCGACCTGGAATGACAGCTACTGTTGATATCATTACTACTACTAAAAATGATATAGTTGGTGTTCCTATAAGTGCAGTAGTGGTTAAAACAGACACCAGTTCAGTTAAAAAAATTGTAATTTCTGAAGAAGCTACAGCTGGAAAAGAAGAACGTTTTGAATGTGTTTTTGTAAAAGATGGAGAAAATGCTAAATTGCGTGTTGTAAAAACAGGTATTCAAGATGACACTAATATTGAGATTATCGAAGGTTTAAATGGGGATGAAGAAATTATAACAGGACCTTATGCCTTAGTTTCTAAAACTCTTAAATCGGGAGATAAAGTAAAGTCTGTCACTGAAAAGCCTAAGAAAGAAGAAGAAAAATGATAAGCCACATACTGTGTATTGAGACTTCGGGAACCAATTGTTCGGTTGCGATTTTTAATAAAGATCAAATGGTAATCCTTAAAGAGACCAATACCGGAAGCTTTTCACATGCTGAAAACTTACACAAATTTATTGAAGAAGCACTAAATGGTGCTTCTTTGTCTTTTCATGATATAAGCGCAATTGCGGTTAGTATGGGACCTGGTTCCTATACTGGATTGCGCATAGGAGTCTCTGCTGCCAAAGGTTTGTGCTTTGCTTTAAATATTCCGTTAATCGCTATTCCAACACTGCGATTACTTGCAAATGCAGTCAAGTTAGAAGAAGGTGTGGTAGCACCCATGCTAGATGCTCGTCGCATGGAGGTTTACGCTGCCTTGTATGACGTACATAATGGAGTTGAGCTGAGAGAAACTAAAGCTGAAATTCTAGATGAAAATTCCTATCATACATTTTTAAAGAATGGAATAGTAACCTTTGTGGGGGATGCAGTTAATAAGGCTAAGGAGTTGATTGTTCACGAAAATGCCAACTTTATTGAGGATATATATCCTTCTGCGCTTGAAATGGGAACGCTTGCCTTTGAAAAATTTCAGCAGCAAGCGTTTGAAGATGTGGCTTATTTTGAGCCTTATTATTTAAAAGATTTTGTGGCCGGTAGATAGAAGGCTTTCTAATAACTTTTTATAGCATTTAAAGCTTGAATGAAATCTTCTTCTTTACGTAAGCTATTTTTGTTTTTTTCTAAATATACTTCCATGGATTTTTTGTGGTCATTATCTAAGTTATTTAAGAGATCTTTTTTCTTCAATTTGATTTCTTTTGGGGTCTTTTTCTTTGGTGTAATAATGTAATATTTTACCTCATCGATGAAGTGAGCCTTGTTGCCTGTGTCGTAGCCTGTTTTAGCTGGGGTTGCTTCAACGAATTTTTTAATCGGTTTTTTGAGCAATAGAACCTCACCTTCATTTAGTACCATAAAATATCCTAATAAAGAAAAATAAACAAACTTGTCTGCTCCTATGACGGTTGTTAATTCTTCATTTTTAGTCATGAAGAATTTTTCATTTTTCTCATCTGAAATAACAATCTCATCATTGTAAGCATCGTAGTTGCTCAGTCGAGTTACAAGGTATTTGCCGTTTTTGTACACTTTAGAAGTAAGGTCAAATTTGTAAAAATACTGAGATCCCTCAACTTCAGCATTGATTGGATTTGCTTTTGTCTGTAATAATGAAGAAGAATATGGGTTTTGATCTGTAAATACTTGACCAAACGATTTTGCATTGAAAGCCAATAGAGTTGTTAATAAAATGACCTGTGTTAATCTCATGATTTTTTTTTCTAAATATAAGATTTTTTCACATAAATATCCCTTTGCGGGAATGGTATTTCAATTCCGTTTTGATCAAAACGAAGTTTTATTTCTTCCATTACAAAGAAATACATATCCCAATAATCTTCATTTTTAGACCAAAATCTAAGTGAAAGGTTGACAGAACTATCCGCAAGTTCAGCAACGTAAACCACTGGAGCTGGGTCTTGAAGAATTTTTTCATTAGATCTGGCTATTTCCAAAAGAATTTCTTTTGCCTTTTTTATGTCCGAACTATACCCAATACCAGCAATGATGTTTGCACGACGATTTTCTTCTTTACTGTAGTTTATAATATTGTCATTATAAAGTGGTCCATTTGGAACAATTGCTAATTCATTTCCAAAGGTGTTTATACTCGTTGAGAAAATGCTTATTTCCTTAACTGTTCCTTTTATTCCTTTGGCTTCTATAAAATCACCCACTTTAAAGGGTTTAAATAAAAGGATGAGTACTCCGCCTGCAAAGTTAGAAAGTGATCCTTGAAGAGCCAATCCTACAGCCAAACCAGCAGCACCTAATATGGCAACAAAGGAGGAATTCTGTACCCCCAATTTTTGAATTACTACAATAAAGAGTAATGCTTTAAGTAGCCAGTTTATCAAGTTAGCCAAAAATTTACGCAGGGTAATTTCCACCTCACGCCTAACCATCATTTTCTTGAAAACTTTGTTTATCATTCCAATCATCCAAAGACCAACAACCAAGATGAGGACGGCTGAAATAAGATTGGGGATAAATTCGTACATTTTTTCAATAAGGTAACTAACTAGGTTTTTAGTGTCATTAAGTGATAATTGTAATTTTTCCAAAACAATAGTATTATTAAAAAGTTAATTGAATTCAGTTTTTAAGGGTGGTAAATTTTGTTAATACTTCTTGGATGTTTTCGGTGGGAAGTTGGCAGGAATTATCTCTGCAAAGATAGTAAACTCTTCTATTATCAAAAAACCTATTAGCGAGTAGTGGTAGATTACTTTCTTTGTTAGTCCCGCTTAAAAGTACCTGAGGGAGATAGGATTTCCATAGTGGCCTCGCCATCTGATCAAGATCATCACCACATATAGCAATTTCATAAAAGGGGATACAAAGCTTTAAATAAAGTGATAACCAATTTGCGTGGCTATAAGGAAAAGTAATACTATCTTTTTCCATGTTTAGTAACATTTGTTTAGCTACTTTGTGATAGTATTCCGTATTGAAATGATGGGATAGGGCTAGTAGATTATGTCCCATTATCGAATTAGCTGAAGGTATCACATTGTCAGTCTTATCAATTGGGTTAATTATAAGAGTGTTTGTTTTAATGGAATTGTAAGTAAACATGCCGCTCTTCGGGTCATAAAATGAGTCGAGAGTATGATCAGTTAAAGCTTTCGCTGTTAATAGCCAATAATCGTTAAAGGTAATTTCGTATACAGAAAGTAATGCCTCAATGGTGCAAGCGTAGTCTTCCAAAGTCCCATATAAACGTTTTTGTCCACTCTTATAAGTGTGCCAAAGTTGATAAGAGTCATCTAAAAGCAAGTCTAATAGCGCTTGCATGGTTTTAATTGCCCTATTTTTGTATGATTCCTCTTGGAAAGAGGTGTATGCATCTACATATGCTTTTACCAGAAGAGCATTCCATGATGTTAATATTTTATCATCAAGTCTTGGTTTCGATCTCTTTTTTAAGGCCTGTCTCAGTAAATTTTTACAATTGTTTAGTTTATTGCTGAGTGTTACTATGTTCAAATCATACTCTTCAGCAATTTCATGATTACTCTTTTTTTGAATGAAAACATAATGACCATCTTCCCAATGACCAAATGCATTCACATTATAGACTTCTGAAAAAAGAGCGTAATCATCTTTAAGGAGGTCTTTAAGTTCCTCTTGGGTCCACCCATAATATGCGCCTTCTTCTAAATTGTTGTTTTTATTTAAACTATCAGCATCAAAAGATGAAAAGAAAAGTTCTTCATTGCTTTTCCATTCCGACTCAATAAAGGAAATGGTCTGCTTTACAATGTCATTATAGAGTGGGTCGGAATTGGTTTTGAATGCGTTGCTGTAAAGTGATATTAATTGGGCGTTGTCATAGAGCATTTTTTCAAAATGTGGTATATGCCATTTGTTGTCCACAGAATATCTTGAGAATCCGCCAGATAGGAGGTCATAAACCCCTCCCCAAGCCATACGCTTCAAGGTTAAATGTACATGCTCCTTAATGGTAGCGTCCTCAAGTAGATGTCCATATTGAAGAAGGAATTGATAGTTTACGGGCATCATGAATTTGGGGGCTCCTTTCATTCCTCCATAAAGATTGTCAAAATGTTCGGACCAATCAGTTACTGCTTTTGTTAGGGTAGATAATTGTAGTTCTGTTATCGGTTGCTTTTCGACCAGATTTACAGTGTGTAAACCTTGTTCAAGTTTTTTTGCATAGGTTAATACCTTTTCTGGCTGGTGTTGGTAAAGTAAAGACAACTTTTGTAGGGTATCCATCCAATCTGTTCTTTTGAAATAGGTACCTCCCCAGAAAGGCCTGCCATCAGGTAGGCAGACTACATGAAGTGGCCAGCCACCACTTCCTGTCATAATTTGGACAGCATTCATATAGAGCATATCTACATCTGGCAATTCTTCTCGATCAATTTTAATATTGACAAAGTGGGTATTCATAACTTCAGCAGCTTCAATACTTTCAAAGGTTTCGTGTTCCATAACATGACACCAGTGACAGGCTGCATATCCGATACTTATTAGTAAAGGTTTTTGAAGTCTTTGAGCTTTACGTAAAGTGTCTTCGTTCCATGGGTGCCAATGAACTGGGTTGTTGGCATGTTGCAGAAGATATGGGCTACTTTCGTATTGAAGAAGATTGGGTTTCATGATTCTAAGGTACAATGAAAACCAATAAAAACCCTACCCAAGCTGTTTTTTAAGAAAGGATTAACTTGGTAAAATTCAGAATTTCATGGTTTTGAGTGAATTAAAATTGAATTTATTCAATTTCAAAAGTGATTTTCACATTTACACGATATTCAACGATTTTATTCTCTTTTACGGCCGCACTTTGATCTTGTATGTATACAGATCGAATGTTTTTCACTGTTTTGGAAGCATGAGCTACGGCGTTAGAAGTGGCGTCTTCCCAACTTTTAGTTGAGTTCGCCATTAATTCAATTACTTTTAGAATAGACATGGTTAAAATTTTATAGTTATTTATAATACTTTTAAGGTACAAAATATAAGCTGTTTAACCAAAAATTTTAAACTCGTAGTAATATTTTGGTAACATTTAGTTAACTTTAGATTTAACAAGTTAATGGACTTTTGTGGTCTGTAAAACCATAAGTATGGATCAACTATATCTATTTATGATTATGGCGCTTTTTGCGCTAGCAATTGTCGATTTAGTAGTAGGGGTAAGTAATGATGCTGTCAACTTTTTAAATTCTGCTATCGGTTCAAAGGCTGTCTCAATGAAAACAATAATGATTGTTGCCAGTGTGGGAGTTGCCATTGGAGCCGTTTTTTCAAGTGGAATGATGGAAGTAGCACGAAGTGGAATTTTTAATCCACATGGCTTCTACTTTAATGAAATCATGGTGATTTTTATGGCGGTAATGCTAACGGATGTATTACTTCTTGATTTATTTAATTCACTAGGATTGCCCACTTCAACTACGGTCTCTATTGTATTTGAATTATTAGGTGCTGCTGTCTGTGTAGCTATCATTAAGATTTATGGAAGTGGACAAGAATTGTCTGCTTTGATAGATTATATTAACACTCAGAAAGCTACAGAAATTATATTCGGTATTCTAATTTCTGTGGTAATAGCATTTACCGTAGGTACCATAGTGCAATATATTTCCCGTTTAATTTTTTCATTCCAGTTCGAACGTAATATACGATATACTGGAGGTATTTTTGGGGGAGTGGCGCTAACCGCCCTTTCGTACTTTATTGTATTCAAAGGGTTGAAAGGAGTTACATTTATTTCTCCTGAAATGTTGGAATGGCTGGATAACAACATAAAGATGTTGTTGTTGGGATGTTTAATTGGGTTTACAATACTTTCGCAACTTTTAATAATGTTCTTCAGAATTAATATTTTAAAAGTAGTCATTGTAATTGGGACCTTTGGTTTAGCTATGGCTTTTGCGGGCAACGATTTAGTTAACTTTATTGGTGTTCCAATTGCTGCTTGGCAGTCTTTTGAGATGTGGTCAGCTTCTGGATTGTCTCCAGATGCGTTTACTATGGAAGGACTTGCCGGGAAGGTTAAAACGCCTACTTTGTTATTGTTGTTTGCTGGTGGAGTAATGGTAGTTACACTCTGGTTTTCAAAGAAAGCCCGGAATGTAATTGAAACTGGAATTAATTTATCTCGTCAAAGTGAAGCCGGAAAGGAACGTTTTGAGCCTAATTTTTTATCACGTCTAATTGTAAGAGGTACTGTAAATGTAGCTAATGCAGTAGAGTATGTTTTGCCAAAATCAATAGTAGCGAAGGTAGATGCGCGTTTTCAAAAGCCAGTAGAAAAGAAATCAAAAAAAGAGGATGCTCCTGCTTTTGACCTGGTGCGAGCTGCGGTGAATTTAGTGGTCGCTAGTATACTTATTTCCGCAGGTACATCACTTAAGCTACCGCTTTCTACAACCTACGTTACCTTTATGGTTGCTATGGGATCTTCCTTGGCAGATAGGGCTTGGGGTAGAGAAAGTGCTGTTTATCGTGTGGCGGGAGTGTTTAATGTAGTTGGCGGTTGGTTTGTAACGGCTTTTGTAGCGTTTATTGCCGCATTTATAATGGCTGCCGTTATTTTTTGGGGTAAAATATATGCGATATTGGTACTCATCATAATCGCAGTATTGTTATTATATAGAAGTTACATCGTCTATAGAAATGCTGAAAGAGAGAAGAGTCAAAAGCGTCGTTTTGATCGTGCCGATTTAATTACTATTAATGAGATAATTAATGAAAGTTCTGATAATATTTCAAGAGTAATTTCTAGTGTAAATGAAATTTATGCTACAGTAATTGATAATCTTGGTAAGCAAGATTTAGTAAAACTTAAAAAGAGCAGAAAGAAGCTTAAGAAGTTAGAGGATGAGGTGGATGAACTTAAGAGTGATGTATTTTATTTTATAAAATCACTTGATGAAACTTCTGTAGAGGCTAGTAAATTTTATATTCTAATTCTTGATTACTTGCAAGATATGGTTCAGTCTATTGGGTATATTGCACGAAATAGTTATACTCATGTGAATAACAATCATAAGAATTTAAAATTTAATCAAGTACGTGATCTAAAAGGGATCTCTGATAAGTTTAATGTATTGTTTACTGATATTACAACCACATTTGAAAAGGAATCGTTTGGTAAATTAGAGAAAATCATCCTGGAGCAAAAAGAACTTCAAGACCATGTTTCTCTTTTAATTCAAAAGCAAATTGATCGTATTCGTACAACGGAGACGAGTCCTAAGAATACAAAGCTTTACTTTAGTTTGTTATTAGAAACTAAGGATCTTATTGCTGCAACCATTAATTTGTTGTTGCTATTCCAAGAGTTCAATAAGGACTATAAGAAAATAGTGAAGTAAAGTAGATTTTAAGGATATAAAATAAAAGGGGTAGACTTTATGTTTACCCCTTTTAGTATTTATTATTTGTAATTTATTAACCGTTTATGGCTTCTACTCGAAGTTGTGGATTGTGTAGCATTTCTTTCAGCATGGTTTCGATTCCATTTTTTAATGTAAATGTGGAAGAAGGACATCCGCTACATGCACCTTGTAATATTACTTTTACCATATTCGAATTCTCATCATAGGATTCAAATAAAATGTTTCCTCCATCACTTGCTACGGCTGGTTTAATGTATTCTTCTATGATGTTAATAATTTCTTTGGACGTCGTATCTAATGCTTCAAATGCCGTATCTGTAATTATGTTTTTATTGGATGTTAACATTGCATTTTCATCGATAATTTCTTTTCCGTCAGTGATATAGTTACGAATAAATTCCCTTAATTCCATGGATACTTCATTCCAATCAGCCATATCATACTTGGTGATTGAAATATAGTTTTCGTCCATAAAAACCTCTTTTACAAAAGGAAAATGAAATAATGCAGTAGCCAACGGGGCATGAGATGTGTCATCTATAGATTTGAATTCATGTATAGCAGCTACTAATTTTTTATTCGCTACATATTTCATTACACTAGGGTTTGGAGTGTTTTCAGCGTATATTGTTACGGGGACTTTCTTTTTGGATTCATCATCTAGTACCACTGGGTTGCCACTATTTAAGTAGTCTTCTATTTGTTCAGCAACTTCATTTTGTACATCCATCCATTCAACGATACTGTAACGTTCAATAGCGATAAAATTACCAGATATGTATACAGTTTTTACAAATGGCAAATAAAAAAGTTGTTGAGCTAGAGGTGAATTTTTGGCCTCATCTATATTTTTGAATTCATAATTGTTTTTAACCAGAAAAACTGGAGCTTCCATTTTGATTATAGTTGGATTACTGGTTTCTTGTATGTTAAGTGTTATTTTATCCATATCGGTTTATTTTTTTACAAAATTACAAAAAGTAGCTGAGGCTTGTTAGTTTTTGTAGCTGTTAAAAGGGCCTTGATCTTATCGTTTCAAATTGTAGTAAGTAAATTGTACTGTTTGATTTTTTGTTTATTTTTTATCGTTCCTTTTGAGGTGAAGAACTCTTTGTGGAAAGGAAGTATTTTAGTTATTTATTGATGGGAGTATTAAGTCTTCCATATCACATTTTATATGAATGTATTGTAATAACAAAAGCTAGTTTGAATACCTTGTTTTGTGAATCTAGAGATTTTGTAATATTATTTGTCTTGAGGGTCAGTATTTAGCAGAAATTTATATCTTTGGTTTCTATGGGAAAATTCCTATGGGTGTGGTTGTGAATTGCAATGGTTTTTATCACCTATTTGATCTTTTTTTTGGTTTGTTATGATTATTAGGTGAATAATTAATTGAGTGATTCATGTGTAGCTAGTTTAAAATCTTTTTATGTATATTTTAATTTTAATAGATGAAAAATAGTGGTTTTGTAAGATGGTACCAGCAAATTAAACAATTGTTGGTCTTTTCGGTCCTTATGGTCATTCTTCTATTTAGTAGTAAGTCTTTGGCTCAAGAAGGCATACCTGTTTACTTTGATTACCTTACCGATAATTACTATTTAATACATCCATCTATGGCAGGTGCTGGGGATGGGGGAAAAATTCGTCTCACAGCAAGGAAACAATGGTTTGGGGTAGATGATGCACCTGCACTTCAGACACTGAGTGCAAATATGCGATTGGCAGAAAGGTCCGGAATTGGCATGATTGCTTTTAATGATAAAAATGGGTACCACTCTCAATCAGGAGGAAAAATCACCTATGCTCATCATATTAATTTGGGAAGTGGTAATTTGTTGAACCAACTTTCTTTTGGTATGAGTGCTGGTTTTATACAAAGTAGACTTGATGAATCAGAATTTTTAGCAACGGGGATTTATGATCCGAATATCCACGGTGGATTGGGAAATGCCTCCTATTTTAATGTGGATTTTGGTGTTTCCTATCATATTGGTGAGGTCTTTACTCATCTTACAGTGAAAAATGCTTTAGGTAGTGAGCGTAATTTGTATACCGCAGCAGAATTTGATAATCTTAGAAGGTATTTGGTATCCTTGGGTTTAGTTATTGATGGTAATGAGTGGCAGTATGAACCTTCTGTAATGTTTCAATTATCCGAATTTACCAAGGAAAAGAGTATTGATGTAAATGCTAAAGTATATAGAGATGTTAGTTTTGGTAAAATATTTGGAGGCTTGTCGTATAGGAGAAGTTTTGATGGTGCCCAGTATATAGATAATGGGGAGGTTAAATCTCAAAAGTTAAATCTAGTGTCACCTATCATTGGAATTAATTATAAGAATTTTCTTTTTGCCTATACCTATACAAACCAAGGAGGGGATATGAGATATGATAATGGAGGTTTCCATCAAATTACTTTAGGATTTGACTTTCTGCAATCAGGTAGACGCTGGGATTGTTATTGCCCAGCTGTAAATTATTAGTGAAATATGATAATTAAGAAAATAAAAGGTAAAGCTCCAAAAATGGGGTTGGATTGTTACGTAGCTGAGAATGCTACAATTGTGGGAGATGTTGTAATGGGAGATCAATGTAGTATATGGTTTAATGCAGTAATTCGAGGAGATGTTCATTATATTAAAATGGGTAATAAAGTAAACGTACAGGATGGTGCCGTTATTCATGCTACGTATCTAAAATCTCCGACTACAATAGGGAATAATGTTTCAATTGGTCACAATGCCATTGTTCATGGTTGTACAATTCATGATAATGTCCTTATAGGGATGGGAAGTATAGTGATGGATGACTGTGTTATAGAAAGTAATAGTATCATAGCAGCAGGTGCAGTAGTCACTCAAAATACGCGAGTAGAGGCTGGAAGTATTTATGCCGGAGTACCAGCTCGGAAAGTAAAAGATATAAGTCAAGAGCTAATTTCTGGAGAAATTAATCGCATTGCAGACAATTATGTGAAGTATTCTGGTTGGTTCAAAGAAGAATCAGAGTAGATTTAAAAATCCATGTAGGTTACCATTATTGTTTCGGAAGGTTTTACAAACTGTTTTAGTATTTCCAATTGTGAATTTGTGTGTAGTTTGTGTACACCTAATCTAGTGCGGTCTAGTTGCAAAAGGTTTTTGTGTCCCAGTATATTCTGAGTCTGTTTCGCTACTGCTTCACCGGAATCTATAATTGTGATGTGCTTGGGAAGTATCTTTGTAATTTGTGGAATTAAGTAGGGGTAATGGGTGCAACCAAGAACTAAAAAATCAATGTTTTTTAGCAACATTGGCTTTAGATATTTACTTAGAAGATGTTCCATTTCTTTGGAATGGATTTCTCCCTTTTCGATGAGAGTAACAAGTCCTTCGCCAACTTGTTCTATGACATCAATACCATCACTGTATAGTTGGGTTGTTTTATGAAATAAATCACTACTAAGAGTTCCTTTGGTAGCTAAAATGCCAATAGTTTTTGTTTTACTTTGAAGTGCAGCTGGTTTAATTGCGGGTTCGATACCTACAAAAGGGATATCGTATTTCGCTCTTAAATGAACAATGGCATTTGTTGTAGCGGTATTGCATGCTACTACAATAATCTTGCAATTCTGGTTTAGAAGCCATTCTGTATTCTTCTCACTTAATGCAATTATCTCCTCCTTCGATTTTTGTCCATAGGGAGCATTCTTACTATCTGCCAAGTAATAGGTGTTTTCATATGGGAGTAGCTGTATGATTTCTTTCCATACAGATGTTCCGCCTATACCGGAGTCAAAAATACCAATGGGTTGAGAGGAAGTCATAGGTACAAAAATAAAAAGTGTTCGTTTGCGGCGAACACTTTTTATAGAATATTTTCAAAGTTTATTAGAAACCTAATTCTTTCTTTACATCAGCCAATAGGTCTTTACCATCCGCAACTAGAACTCCAGCTCCTGGGGTAGCATCTAATACATATTGGAAGCCTTGAGTTTTAGCTACCTTTTGAATAGCGTTTTGTGCTTTTTCTAAGATTGGCCCCATAAGCTCTTGCTGTTTTTTCTGCAGTTCTTCACCTGCACTTTGACGTGCTTGTTGAATGTTTGCCTCCATACCTTGTAATTCTTCAGCTTTCTTTTGAAACTCAGCTTCACGAGATTTAAGTTGGGATTCTGAAAGGCCATTAGCTTCTGTTTGATAGGCATTTGCTTTGGTTTGCAATTCTTTTAATGAAGCTTGGATATCTGCTGAATAGGTTTGTTCTAACTTTTTTAACTGTGCCTGTGCAGCTTTCATTTCCGGCATTTCGCTCATTAGTTTTTGAACGTCAATATGAGCAACTTTAGATTGCGCTGTTGCAAACGTTGTTGCGCTCATCAATAGTACAAATGCGATGGCAAGGGTTTTAAAGTGTTTCATTTTGTAGTAATTAATTTAGTATTTGTCTTTTGTTTAATTTTCTTTTGTTTCGGTTGTATCTTTTTTCTTTTCTCGTTCTTCCAATGCTTTCTTGCGTTTGGCTTCACGTTCTTCTATTAATTTTTGTCTTTTCTCTTCGTATTCTTTTTTACGTTTCTCTCGTTCTTCCAATAGTTTTTGTCTTTTTTCTTCAAGAGCTTTAGTTTGTTCAGTTCTTCGATCTTCAACTTCTTTTAGACGTTCTTCTTGAATTTTTGCAATTTCTGCTTTTCTTTCCTCCGTCTTTTCCAACTGCTCCGCTCTTTTAGCATCGATAGCTTCCTTGCGTGCTATGGCTTCTGGAGTTAATTCAGGTTCTTGATCAAATTTGTCAATTTCATTTGGGCCTTTTCGGGCATTTTGAGTTGCAGCTCGGTTGATACTTCTAAGAACTAAATCACTTATGTCATGGCGTTTGTCAGAATAAAGCATTACTAAATCTGCAGATTTATCAAAAACAAAGTCATAACCCCTGCTTGCGGCAATTTCTTGAATGGCATTAAAGACTTGATCTTGTACAGGCTGTGCTAATAGTCTTCTTTGTTGAAATAAATCTCCCTGCGGTCCGAATCTGTTTTCTTGATAGGTCTGCAAATCTTTTTCAAGTATAGTAATTTCTTCTTCACGTTCCAAAATAAGTTCGCGAGTTAGTAATACTTTTTCTGCTAGCAACTCTTTTCGCATTTTATCAATGGCAGCCTGTTGCTTTTCGATTTCATCTTTCCACTTTTGAACTTTACCACTAAGTTGAGTATTGGCTTCTTGATATTCCGAAACATTTTCAAGTATGTACTCCATATCTATGTAGCCAATCCTAACACCTCTTTGTCCGTACAAGCTCATAGTGAGCAATGTTGTCAATACTAAAAGAACTTTTGTTTTCATACTTTGGTCAGTTAAACGTTAGAAAATATCGTGCCAAATTTTCTAGAACTGCTGTCCGATAATGAAATGGGTTTCCCATCCATTAGGCTGGGTTGATCCTGGTATAGGGTCGAAACCGTAACCGAAATCAATACCTAACAATCCAAAGGCTGGCATAAATATACGTAGCCCCAATCCGGCAGATCGCTGTAATTCAAACGGATTATAGTTCTTAAAATTGTTGTATGCTCCACCTCCTTCTAAAAATGCAAGCCCATAAATTGATGCGGTTTGCTTTAAAGTAAGAGGGTATCGTAGTTCCATTGAGAATTTATTATAAATAATCGATCCATCATTGTCTGATAATGATTGATTTGGATAACCCCTTAATTGGATGTTTTCTCTTCCATCTAATGTGTAATTTCCTAAACCATCACCACCGACAAAGAATCGCTCGAAAGGAATAACTCCGCGATGATTATTGTATGCTCCCAGGTAACCCAACTCAACTCCAGTTTTTAATACTAATTTATCAACAAGGTTTGTATACCAGTTCCCTTTGAATTTCACTTTGTAGTATTCAAGCCATTTAAAACGTTGTTGATCAATTTGGGCAATTTTGTCTGTATCATTATTCTCTACGGCATCTTTACGTTCTTCAGCTAGTCCTTTATAATCAGTGTTGTCCAATAATGAATAGGGAGGGGAAAGTTTTGCTGTTATGGTAAAGTCGTTTCCGCCCAATGGATATATAGGGTTTGGTCCTGATGAATTTCGGCTTAGAGCTATGGTGTATGCTAATGAATTTGAAAAACCATCGCCAAAGGTAAATAGTGCGGTATTATAATTCTTTAGGTTATAGTGTTGGTAGCTCACCGCTTGAGATAATGAAAAGTAGTCATCTGGTACTCTAAGACGCTTAGCAATTCCAACTGTAATACCTGAAATATTAAAACGACGATCTTTATCGGCATTTCCAGTTAAATAGTCATATAAAAATTGCTTCGTGTGAGATAGAGAAACTGAAAATTGTACAGGTTCTTTACCTCCCATCCAAGGTTCTGCAAATGAAAAACTATAGGTTTGGAAAAAGCGACTTGCTTGTAAGCGAAGAGCTAAACTCTGCCCGTCTCCCATTGGTACTGGTTTGTACGCTTTTTTGTTGAATAAATCTTTAATTGCAAAATTGTTAAATGAAAGTCCTAAGGTCCCTATAAATCCTCCACCACCATATCCACCTTGTAGTTCTATTTGGCTTGATCCTTTCTCTGCTAATTCGTATTTAATATCTACGGTTCCTGAATTAGGATCTGGATTTTCAACCTTTGGAACAATCTGTTCAGGATCAAAGAATTGCATCTGGCTTAATTCTCGAATTGTTCGTATGATATTTTCTTTTGAATAAAGTTGTCCAGGTTTGGTTCTAAGTTCTCGGTAGATAACGTGATCATTAGTTTTCTCGTTCCCAGTAACTGAAATCTTATTGAAATAAGCAGGTTTACCTTCTAAAATTCTAATTTCAAAATTTATAGTATCGTTTATAGCAGATACTTCAACAGGGTTGATTTGTGAAAATAGATACCCATTATTTTGGTAAAGATTGGCAATGTTTTCACCGTCAGGTTTGCTTGGGTCATCGATACGTTTCTTGAGTAACACACCATTATAGGTATCTCCTTTTTTAATACCCAACAGCTGACCAAGTAGGCGGTCAGAATACACTGTATTTCCGATATAACGAATATCTCCAAAGTAGTATTTATTTCCTTCTTCTAACTTTATTTTAATATCAATAGTGTTGTCATTATTATAAGCTAGGGTGTCTTCGATTATACGTGCATCTCTATATCCATTCTCTTTGTAATAATCAATAAGAGAAACTAGGTCTTCCTTGAAGTCCTCACTTATGTATTTTGATTTTTTCCAAAATCGACCGGGAACTATTTTTTTAGTGTTTTTAAGGGCTTTTCTAAGTTTTTTGGCGCTAATAGCGTCATTACCAGTAAAGCCTATGTTCTGTACTTTAACCTTTTCCCCTAAATCAATATTTACAAGCATGTTAACTGCACTGGATTCTGTAGTATCAGGTGTAGTAATAATGTGTACCTTAGTATTAAGATATCCTTCCTTTTTATACTTGTTAATGAGGTAGTTTTTTGTGTTGGTCAAAAAACTTTCAGTTACTTTTTTTCCTTTTTTAAGTTCCGTGTCCTTGAGAATCGGCTCTATCTTTTTTTGCTTAATCCCTTGGACCTTGACATTATTGAGCGAAGGTACCTCTTGAATATTTAACTCTAGATAAACTGTATTGCCTTCAATGTTAGTTACATAAAAGTTAATATCGCTGAATAAGCCTAATCCCCACAGTTTATTGATAACCCTGCTAATATCTTCTCCCGGGAGCGTTATTTCTTGACCAATTCTAAGTTCGGTATATGCAATTACGGCTTGTTCGCTATAACTTTTAATTCCGGTTACTTCTATACCTCCTAGAATATACTTTTGATTGTTTCCTAATGCAATTTCTTGTGCGTTTGCATTAAAAATGGAGAGGATAAATAATAAAAAAACTATGGTAATTTTTTTTAAAAACATGTTGTAGTTAGCTAAGTTGTTCACTTGTTTTCCCAAATCTTCTTTCTCTGTTTTGAAAAGCTGTTAATGCTTCATATAAATGGTCTTTGGTGAAATCAGGCCAAAGAACCGGTGTGAAATACAGTTCAGCATATGCAATCTGCCACAATAAAAAATTACTAATACGATACTCGCCACTAGTTCGTATAAGTAAGTCTACATCAGGTAGATCATGCGTGTAAAGATGCTGATTTATAACTGAATCATCAATTTTTTCTTCTGAAATTATATTATTTTTAACTTTGGATGCAATTTCCTTAACGGCATTTTTTAATTCTTCTCTTGCTCCATAACTTAAAGCTAATGTGAGCGTCATTCGTTGATTGACTTTCGTTTTTTCAATGACCTCTGAAAGTTCTTTTTGTGCTTTCAAAGGAAGTGAATCTAGTTTGCCAATCGCATTCAATTTAATATCATTTTTAGTAAGTGTTTTAAGTTCTTTCCGTAACGAACTTACTAATAAATTCATTAATGTATCCACTTCTTTTTTAGGCCTATTCCAGTTTTCTGTTGAAAAGGCATATAAAGTAAGGTTTGGTATGCCTAATTCAGCACAAGCTTCAACAATTGTTCGAACAGTTTTTGAGCCGTTTTCATGGCCAAAAATGCGTAATCTTCCTTTCTGTTTGGCCCATCTTCCATTGCCATCCATAATGATGGCCAAGTGCTGAGGGAGGTAGTGTGCTTTTATGTCTTCTTTAGTAATTTTCAAAAGGTCATTAATTTAATCTGCGCAAAAACATGGTTTTTCCCCAAAGGTAAATGTAAGGGTAATCCCTGTAAATACATACCAATCGTCACTATTTAGATTTCCAAATTTGTATTGTGTTGGTTCGGGAAAACTGCCGTCTAGATTGTTTGTGAAAGTGTAGCGTGCTCCTGCTTCAATTCCTAAAATCCAGTTCCGCGCAATAGATCCTTTAACGCCTAAAACCATGGGGATCGCAATTGAATTTTTCCTGCTACCGCTGTATTGTAGCGCTACATTGCTTTGGTAATCAAAGTAAAGGTTTTCATAAGTGAAATATGAAAGTCCTGAATACATATATGGGGTGAATTGTTTATTCATTTTGTGCAAATCATAGGGAACAAAATTGAATTCAACTCCCGCAGAGGCCTCAAAAATATTGTTAGTGAATGAGAAATCACGTTTTAGGCGTGCATTTATATCTGATTTATAGTCATTTCCCTCTAAAGTAGCGTATAGAAGGCTTGCTCTAAAGGCATATCGAGTATGCTTATTCCATTTGTAAACTACTCCAAAAGCGGTGTTATTTGGTGCTAGATATTGGGTAGATCCAACATCTCCTATGAAATTACTACCCCCTGCAAAAAGACCTATTTCGTTTATTTGAGAGAATAGGCTCTGGGTGGATAAGATGGTAATGATAACTAAAAAGATGTTTCTCATAAAATTCAAAAGTTTGCAAATATAGCAATTAAGATGTCCAATTGCTCATATACAGCGGTTAATGTGATGATATGATAAACTTTTTTACCTTTATTTTATTGTTTAATTTCTTTTGTCTTCTCCCCATAGTAGTTTATTTCGGAGCGTTTTAAGGAAGCTCTCTGTTTTAAGGTCTATGAATTTTATGGTGAAAGGGGCTTTACGTATGATAATTTCTGTTTCATTTGAAAGCGTTGCTTGTCTTGAATCAAGAGAAATTAGGTAGTTTTTTTCTCTTCCACTAACAGAAAGTTTTATTTCAGTATTATCTGCAATTACTAAAGGTCTTGCGTTGAGGTTGTGAGGAGCAATAGGGGTTAAAACCAAATTGTGGGCAGTTGGCATAATAACTGGTCCGCCACAGCTCAAGGAATATCCTGTTGATCCTGTCGGTGTAGAAACGATAAGCCCGTCTGCCCAGTAACTGGTAAGGTACTCTTCATTGAGAAAGGTTGAAACAGTTATCATGGAGGCGGTATTTTTTCTGCTAACAGCAATTTCGTTTAGTGCAAAATAAAGCCCATTGAGTTCTTTAATGTCAGGCGAGGTGTGTAACTCTACTAAACTACGTTCGCTAATTGTATAGTCTCTCGCCTTAAGGCATTCTAGCATGTGCTTGATATCTTCTTGTTGAACAGTGGCTAAAAATCCTAATCTTCCAGTGTTAATTCCTAAAATTGGTATAGGTAGATTCCGTACCAATGTAGCTGCCCTTAAGATAGTTCCGTCACCACCAATACTTACCATAAGGTTGTAACTGTTGTTTAAATCTTCAAAACCTTGATAGGTAGGTAGCTCTTTTACAATTGGAATGGTCTTACAGAGTTTTGTTGAATAATTTACTTCAATTACCAATGTGTAACCCATGGAGAGCATCTCGGTAATTAGGTACTCAATACATTCTTTGAGTTTTTCATTGTATTGCTGTCCGTAAATGGCTACTTTCATGGATTGTTTTTTTAGATATTAAGATAACGTTGAAGGTAGTCAGATTTATCTTTAAGGTCCTTTAAATAGGAGTCATCTTCTTTGTCGATAACAATATTGTAGTTGAATCGTCTAAATGACTGGATGATGGAATTAAGGGGGGCATTTCCAACTTTTAAAGTTATTTGAACTTGATTCTCGTTCATTTCACTTATAAAAGCACCAAGTAATTTGCCATTATTGCTTTCGACAATTTGTGAAATTTCACTAAATGAATAGTCTTTTAGTCCTTTTTCTATTAGTAGAATGCCGCCAGGCTCATTTAAAAATGGGGTTTGATTAAACAAGCCAATAATGTCTAATAATTCGTAATAACCAATGTATTCACTTTTTTCATTTAAAACAGGCATGATGTTAGATTCATGTTGGGCAAATGCCTCTAGAACTTCTACCCAATTGGTCTGTTTTCGGACGAAAAAAGCATCAAGAGCATATAGATAGTCTTCTAATTTTTTATCATCATCAAATCCCTGTATGTCTTCTTGAGCAACACATCCCAAAAGCATCTTTTGCTCAACCACAGGTAAGTGTGAGAACGCATGACTCTCAGCAATGCTTTTCGCTTTCTTTACACTGTCGAAAGTGATAAGTGGCTGAATGTCAAAATTGATATGTGAATTAATGTTCATCTCCTTCAAAATTCATGGGCAAATTAATTAATTTATATCATAAAAATGCATGTTTTACTTTGTATTTTTGCCTTTTGCAAATAGAAAAACAATACTTTCATAACTGTTTAAACAAACTTTTGAGTATGACAAAGCTTAGTGTAAATATTAATAAAATTGCTACACTGCGTAATTCACGTGGGGGGAATGTTCCGAATTTACTCAAGGTGGCTGAAGATGTTCAGAAATTTGGAGCAGAAGGAGTGACTATTCACCCAAGACCAGACGAGAGGCATATACGTTATCAGGATGCGTATGATTTAGTACAAGTTGTAAATACAGAATACAATATAGAAGGAAATCCTATACCTAGATTTATAGATTTAGTATTGCAGATTAAACCTACCCAAGTTACTTTAGTGCCCGATGCTGATGATGCTATTACCTCCAACGCGGGATGGGATACCGTGGTTCATAAAGACTTTTTGATTGATGTTATAGCTGAGTTTAAAAGGAATGGGATTCGAACGTCTATTTTTGTAGATCCTGTTGAAAAGATGGTAGAGGCTGCCGCCGTCACAGGAACAGATAGGGTTGAATTATACACCGAGGAATATGCTAAGGAATTTCAGCGGGGTAATTTAAATGGGATTTCATCTTATGTAAATGCCGCGATTGTGGCTGATAAGGTAGGACTAGGTATTAATGCTGGACATGATTTGAGTTTGGATAATATTCGTTACTTTAAAGAGCAAATTCCAAATCTCCTAGAAGTGTCTATTGGGCATGCTCTTATTTCTGAGTCTTTGTACTTAGGGCTTGAAAATGTTGTGAACTTATACCTTAACAAATTAAAATATGATGCAAGTACTCCATTCTCAAATTTTTGGTGAAGGTACTCCTTTCTTAATTCTTCATGGATTTTTAGGAATGTCGGATAATTGGAAAACCATGGGGATGCAATATGCTGCTCAAGGGTTTCAATTACATTTATTAGATTTAAGAAATCATGGACATAGTTTTCATTCTGAAGACTTTTCATATGAAGTAATGGTACAGGACGTATATGCTTATATGGAATACCATGGTTTGGAAAGTGCTATTGTTCTTGGGCATTCAATGGGAGGTAAAGTTGCTATGGAGCTAGCGGTTACTTATTCGGAAAAAGTAAAAAAACTCATTGTCGCTGATATTGCTCCAAAGTACTATCCGGTTCATCATCAAACCATTTTAAATGGATTAGCTTCTTTGGATTTTTCAAAAATAAAAACCAGAGGGGAAGCTGATAATCAGCTAGCGAATTATATATCGGATGCAGGAATTCGTATGTTTCTTCTAAAAAATCTTTATTGGGTAGCTAAAGGACAGCTCGGGTTGAGGTTGAATTTGAAAGTATTAACTGATAAAGTAGGTGAGGTGGGAGAGTCTTTGGCAAAATTTGCAAACTATCAAGGTCCTACTTTATTTATTAAGGGGGAACGTTCTGAGTATGTCATGAGAGAAGATGAGGTTCTGATTAAAACGCATTTCCCTAAGGTTAAAATTGTGGCTGTTTCCCGTGCAGGACATTGGCTGCATGCAGAGAATCCTGAGGAGTTTTTTGAGAAAACAATTTCTTTTATAAAGGACTAAGAACTTTTTAGTATATTAGTTTAAAGTAAAATTGTGCTATTATGAAATTAATTCTTCGCATATTACTTACTGCGGTAGCAGTAGTTGTTTTGTCTCATATTTTAAAAGGAATTCAGGTAGATGGGTATTGGTCAGCAGTTATTGTGGCTATAGTGTTGGCATTACTTAATGTTTTTGTAAAACCAATTCTCGTATTTTTGACCCTTCCGGCTACAATTATAACCTTAGGACTATTCTTACTCGTTATTAATGCGGTTATTATTTTAATTGCCGGTGAGTTAATTGAAGGCTTTAGAGTTTACAACTTTTGGTGGGCCTTACTTTTTAGCTTATTACTTTCCTTGTTACAATCTGTTTTGTTTTCTCTTTTAAAGGAAGATTAGTTAAATAAAATAATCATGTAAAATTCAGCAAGTTAAAAACTTGGATAGCGTTGTAAAAAGTGCTAATTTTGCCACCCGAATTTTAAGTGATAAATTTTAGAGACTAATGAATATTACTAAAGAGCAAGTAGATGCACTTAATGCCATTGTAACAGTGGCTATTACAAAAGAAGATTATAGCGATAAAGTTGCTGAAATATTGAACGATTATCGTAAAAATGCAACTATTCCAGGATTCCGAAAAGGACATGTTCCTATGGGCTTGGTAAAGAAGCAATACGGTAAGGCAGTGTTGGTGGATGAGGTAAACAAGCTTTTACAAGATGCGCTCAATAAGTATTTAACAGAAGAGAAATTAGATGTCTTAGGAAATCCACTTCCAAAAGCACAAGATAATTTAGATTGGGATGCCGAAGATTTTTCATTTGAATTTGAATTAGGATTGGCTCCTTCTTTTGATGTTACTCTTAAGAGTAAAAAAGCGATTACGCACTATACAATTGTAGCGGACGATAAGATGATTGAGGAGCAGGTTGCTCGCATCCAGAAGCAATTTGGGAAGTTAGTATCCAAAAACGAAATTGCTCAAGATGATGAAATCACTGGAACTTTCTTTAATGAAGACAAAGGAATAGATAATAAAGTTACCTTCACTCTAGATAAACTTAAAGGTAAGAAAAACATTGGTGCTTTTGAAGGTGCTAAAGTTGGTGATCAAATTACGATTAACACCAAAGGTCTTTTTGTTGACGAGCATGATTTGATGCATTATATGAAGGTAAGTCATGACCAAGCACATGATTTGGCAGTAGATGTTACCTTTACTGTGGAAGAAGTTAATACACGTGAACTGGCTGAATTAGACCAGGATTTGTTTGATAAACTTTTTGGTCCAGGAAATGTTACTTCTGTGACTGAAATGAAAAATAAGATAAAGGAGGATGCGGAAAAACAATTCCTTCAGCAGGCCGACCAAAAGTTATTGAACGATGTTACTGAATACCTAGTTGAAAATACTGAGTTCGATCTTCCAGCAGCCTTTTTGAAAAAATGGATTCAAGTAACAGGTGAAAACCCGTTGACAGATGAGGAGGCAAGTGAAGAATACGAAAAGTCTGAGAAAGGATTGCGTTATCAACTAATTGAAGGTAAGATTATTTCAGAAAATAATCTTCAGGTTACTTTTGAAGAGTTAAAAGATTTTGCCAAAGGATTTATTAAAGCTCAAATGGCTCAATTTGGTCAATTAGACCCTGCTGAAGAAGATTTAGATAATATAGCATCTCGTGTGCTTTCAAATCAAGATGAAGTTCGTCGTTTGTCAGAACAATTGATGAGTCAGAAGTTGGTTTCTTTTTATAAAGAAAATGCAAACTTAAAGGCGAAAGAAGTGACGTATGAAGACTTCGTTAAAGAGGCCTATAACTAAGCTCAGAAAAAATAATTTACCTATCTTTAAGGCGTTAAAAAAGTTCTTTTAACGCCTTTTTTAAACTTAATGCGAATTTTATTAGTATATGAACTACGGTAAAGAATTTAAAAAATATGCTACTCAGCACCATGGTGTCAATAGTATGTATTACGACAAGATTGTAAGCAGCATGACTCCATATATTATTGAAGAACGCCAATTGAATGTGGCTCAAATGGACGTTTTTTCACGTCTAATGATGGATCGTATCATTTTTTTAGGAACGGCCATTGATGATACTATTGCAAATATTATTCAAGCTCAACTTTTGTTTTTGGAGAGTGTAGATAGTACTAAGGATATTCAGATATATGTAAACTCACCTGGAGGTGGAGTATATGCAGGTTTAGGGATTTATGATACGATGCAGTTTATTAAACCTGATGTAGCAACCATATGTACTGGTATTGCTGCTTCCATGGGAGCAGTTCTATTGTGTGCCGGGGCCAATGGAAAGCGCTCAGCATTACCGCACTCACGAGTAATGATTCATCAACCACTTGGCGGCGCTCAGGGTCAGGCTAGTGATATTGAAATTACTGCCCGTGAAATTTTAAAGTTGAAAGACGAATTGTATGATATTATTTCTAAGCATTCTGGGCAACCATTTGATAAGGTTCATCACGATAGTGATAGGGATTATTGGATGAAGGCGGAAGAGGCTAAGGCCTATGGAATGATTGATGAAGTTTTGGTACGTAGTTAATTAAAAATAAATGGCAAAAGAAGTATTAGAGTGCTCGTTTTGTGGTCGTAAAAAACCTGAAACCAATATCTTGATAGCTGGTCTTGATGCTCATATTTGTGATCGTTGTATCGAGCAGGCCCACGGTATAGTACTCGAAGAATTAAAACAGTCAAAGTCTGGAGATCTTTCGGCTGAATTAGTGCTAAAAAAACCTCAAGAAATAAAGGAATTTCTAGATCAGTTTATTATAGGACAAGAGTTTACTAAAAAGGTGATGTCGGTTGCTGTATACAATCATTATAAGCGTTTGTTGCAACCTGTAACCAATGATGATATTGAAATTCAAAAGAGTAATATCATTATGGTTGGACAGACAGGTACTGGAAAAACATTAATGGCAAAGACGATTGCTCGAATGCTTAATGTTCCTTTAGCGATTGTTGACGCCACAGTACTTACAGAGGCTGGTTATGTAGGAGAAGATGTTGAAAGCATCCTTACACGATTGCTTCAAGCTGCTGATTACAATTTAGAGAAAGCTGAACGAGGTATTGTGTTTATTGATGAAATAGATAAAATTGCACGAAAAAGTGATAACCCGTCAATTACGCGTGATGTGTCGGGTGAAGGTGTTCAACAGGCATTATTAAAACTTTTAGAAGGAACGGTAGTTAATGTTCCACCAAAAGGAGGAAGAAAACATCCAGATCAAAAGTTTATTGAAGTGAATACTGAAAATATTTTATTTATTGCCGGAGGAGCTTTTGATGGAATTGAACGAATAATTACCAAGCGCTTGAATATGCAAGCTGTGGGGTATAGTGCTTCCAAAAATGAACTTCAGGTGGATAATAATAATTTATTACAGTATATCATACCAAAAGATTTAAAAGAATTTGGGTTGATTCCTGAGATTATTGGACGCCTTCCGGTATTGACGTATATGGATCCTCTAGATGCAAAAACATTAAGAGCCATTCTTACAGAGCCTAAAAATGCAATTATAAAACAATACACCAAGTTATTTGAAATGGATGATGTTGCATTTGAGATAGCAGATGATGCGTTGGATTTTATTGTAGAAAAAGCAATAGAGTATAAATTAGGTGCTCGAGGACTGCGTTCTCTATGTGAAGCTATTCTTACTGATGCTATGTTTGAATTACCTTCTTCTGGTGAGTCTTCGCTACTGGTTACAAAGGCATACGCACAAGATAAATTAAATAAGTCTTCTATAAATAAGCTGAAGGCAGCTTCTTAAATTATAAAAGCCGCTTTAATTGAGCGGCTTTTTTATTCATTTAATTTTCTTTTTCTTCGATATCATCTTCCTCATAAATGAAATTAATATCTAATATGGTGCTTTTAACTTCGTTTAAATAACTTCGTCCTATAGTGTAACGAGTTCCACCTATTTCAATACTATTTCCCTCTACTACAGTAACCTTGTCAATTGAAATCGTGTACGATCTATGAATTCGAATAAATTTATCCTTAGGTAATTGTTCCGTAAAACTACTTAGAGTTTGATGTATAATATACTTTTGAGTAGGTGTAATTATCTTAATATAATCTTTTAGACTTTCCACGGCCAAAATTTCATCTAAAAAGATCTTTTTCATTTTCTTTTTGTCAATTTTCACAAAAAGATAATCCTTATTTCCAGTAGAAGTCTCAGGTTTTTGTTGATAGCTTTGTTTAATAGCTTTGTTTATTGCCAGGAGGAATCGGGGGAAGGAAACGGGTTTTACAATGTAATCCAACACCTCTAACTCATAGCCTTGTAATGCATATTTTTCATGGGCCGTGGTCAAGATGATATTGGGTTTTTGGTGTAAGCTTTTTATGAAACTAAGTCCATCAAGAATAGGCATATCTACATCCAGGAAAATCAAATCAACTGTATTTTTTTGTAAATATGATAGCGCATCAATAGCATTGCCAAATGTAGCACAGACTTCTATGTCTTTAACTTGTGAAGCAAAAGAGTTCAATACATTTATTGCCAAAGGCTCGTCATCTATTAGTATAACTTTCAGTTTCATGAGGGTAAAAATATGTTATTTTGTTGTAAGATGGAAATGGAGGGGTATCGCTATTGTTTTCAACTACTAATTTCAAAATCGTTTTTCGATAAGCCTTTGTTCAAAGTCTTTCTAGGAATAGGAATTTAATTTGCTTCCTGAAATCTGATTATTGATTGTTCCTTACTATTTATATCTATTTACTTCAGTTGAATTTAACGCTGCTAATCATTTCATTGTTGTCATTCTATGGGAATTCACTTCATGAAATTACTGCAATACTGTCTAATGCTATAGACTTTGTTTTTTACAAAATTCTTTTATATTTATTTTGTTTTACGATTTTATTTCCATGAATTTAACGCAAAAGTATGGCTAGTTCAACTACATATAGATTGCTGTGTTCATATATTTTTAAGTCATATTCATTTGGTTTGTAACCAAGTTCCAGCCTTTTTTTGACATTAGCAATCCCTAAACCACCAGAGGTAGGTGAATCTTTTGAACTTTCCTGTTCACCAGGCATGGTGTTGGTTACTTTGAAATATAGCCAAGAATTTTCTATCCTGAAATCGATAGTGATAGTTACATTGCCTAAATTTTTATCTGCACCATGTTTAAAACAATTTTCAATAAAGGTGAGTAGTAACATTGGAGCAATTCGCTTTCCTTCCATATTGCCACTTATAGTCATCTCTATGTTAAGAGAATCACCATAACGGATGCGCTCAAGATCTAAATAATTTTGAATGCAAATTACCTCTTTTGAAAGTGATTGCTTTCTTTTCTTTGTTTCATATAGCAGATAGCGCATCAATTCAGAAAGCTTCAAAATGATTTCAGGAGCTTTGTTTGATTTCTCTAGCGTTAATGCATAAATATTATTAAGGGTGTTGAAGAAAAAGTGAGGTGAAACTTGAGTTCTTAATAAGCGAAGTTCAGTCTCTAAATGTGTCTTTTCAAGATCGGTAACTCTTCTATGCTCTTGTAGCCAATCTACAGTAATTTTAATGGCCGTAACAAAGGAAATCACATATAGTTCTCCTAGCATCATTGTGATTCCATAATTGAAAGTTAAATTATGTGTTTCTTCAGGACCCTCGGGCCATACGTTTTGACTAATAAGAAAATAAGTTAGGTAATATTTTACTAGCAACATGAAAAACAACGAAGCTATTAGTAGTAAGGTATAGAAGACATATTTTTTCTGAATTATATATCTTGGCATCAAAAAGTATATGTTAAAATAACAAAGGATGATGTGAATAGGAAAACCTAATAGGTTACCTTTGAGTGAATACCAATAGTCTTGATAATAACTACCCCAACGTATTGTATTAAAAATGAAGTAAATCGTCCAGAAAATAATATGGTGACGTGTGGAAATGGCATATCCTCTATTAGCTTCTAGTTTTAAGTGATGTTTTATCTTTTGCTTTATGGACATATGATAAATATGCATTTGATACGTTTAGCTTCCTAAAAAGGTTATTGGTCTAAAATTATTTTTAGAGTTCCTAAATTTATAAATATTTATACTATAACTTAACAATTTCTGAAAATTGAGTTAACTGTAAGGAAATACATTATGTTTAAAAAATACCATTTATTCCTACTTACTGCATTGTTCATTTCTGTATCATCATGCAGGCAGCAGTCATCAATAATTATTGAAAATCAAATTTCTCCAGTAAGCTACGTTGATCCGTTTATAGGTACTGGAGGTCATGGACACACTTATCCAGGAGCTACCGTACCTTTTGGGATGGTTCAAGTGAGTCCTGTCAATGGAACTATTGGTTGGGATTGGTGTTCTGGATATCATTATTCGGATGATGTGGCTATAGGTTTTGGACATTTACATTTAAGTGGTACAGGAATTGGCGACTTGTCAGACCTATTGTTTATGCCTATTTCTAAAACGGTAGATCTCACTGCTCAACCTATTCAAAGAGATTCACTTACGTATAAGTCTACATATAGTCATGACAATGAGGTTTCAAAACCTGGATTTTATCAAGTATACCTGAAAGATCATAAGGTGAATGTCGAACTTACAGCATCCGAACGTACTGCTTTTCATAAGTATACCTTTGAAAAAGAAGCTCTTCAATCATTGGTTATTGATTTGGGGTTTGCCATTAATTGGGATAAGGCAACTCAAACTTCCTTGAAGTTAGAGGACTCGTACACAATTAGTGGTTATAGGCACAGTACAGGCTGGGCTCATAATCAGAAAGTATTTTTTGTGGCTCGTTTTAATAAACCTATTATTTCGCAACAACTTTTTTCAGATGGAAGAAGAATACTTCCTTCGTTTGTTAGTGGAGAGAAAGTTTCGGGGCAGTTCTTTTTTGATTCTCAAGAAAATGATCAGCTGTTAGCTAAGGTCGCAGTTTCATCTGTAAGTGTTGAAAATGCAAAGGAGAATATGTCTGACTATGGAACAGAATTTCCATTTGATCTCGTAAAGGAAAGGGCTAATGATCGATGGGAAAAATCATTACAAACAATTTCAGTAGAAACACCTGTTGATTCCTTGAAAACCATCTTTTATAGTGCTTTGTACCATACTCAATTAGCGCCTGTTACCTTTAGCGATAAAAACGGGCAATTTAGAATGGAAAATGATACTATAATATCCGCGGAGGAGTATACGGGTTATTCTACGTTTTCTTTGTGGGATACTTTTCGTGCTCAACACCCATTACTTACCATAATAGCCCCAGAACGTGTGTCTGATATGATAAATTCTCTTTTGGCTTATTATG
The DNA here is from genome assembly GCF_028743515.2 of Imtechella halotolerans. Classification (GTDB taxonomy): domain Bacteria; phylum Bacteroidota; class Bacteroidia; order Flavobacteriales; family Flavobacteriaceae; genus Imtechella; species Imtechella halotolerans. Next base: position 2,968,175 of record NZ_CP117969.2, read on the forward strand.
AAGTGCGTAATATACTACCTGTTTGGACACTGTATGGAAATGAAACAAATACAATGACTGGGTATCACTCAATTCCTGTGATTACAGAAGCATACTTGAAAGGGTTCTCAGGATTTGATGTTGAATTGGCATATGAGGCAATGAAGACTACTATGTTGCAGGACGAAAGAGGTTTAAATTATTACAAAAAGTACGGCTATATACCTTATCCATTATTAGATGAGTCAGTGACCATTACATTAGAATATGCTTATAATGATTGGTGTGTTGCTCAAATGGCCAAGGCTTTAGGTAAAGAAGATGATTATAAATTATTCCTGAATCGTTCTAAAGCGTATCAACATCTTTTTGATTCTAATACTGGATTTATGAGAGGTAAATCTGAGGATGGTAAATCATGGAATGAACCTTTTGATCCAAAACATTCTAATCATCGAGAACACACTGACTATACAGAAGGAAATGCCTGGCAGCATAGTTGGTTTGTATTGCATGATGTCAAAAATTTTATTGAATTACATGGAGGACCTGCACCGTTTACAAATCGATTAGAACAACTTTTTACAGAAAGTTCAGAAATTACCGGTGATAATATATCTGCGGATATTACAGGGCTCATTGGGCAATACGCTCATGGTAATGAACCAAGTCACCATATTGCATATCTTTTTAATCATGCTGGTCAACCATGGAGAACTCAATATTGGGTAAGAGAGATACTTAATTCTCAGTATAATACAACACCAAATGGACTTAGTGGAAATGAAGATTGTGGGCAAATGTCTGCATGGTATGTATTTAGTTCTATAGGTTTGTATCCCTTTAATCCGGCCTCGGGAATTTATGAAATTGGAAGCCCAATCTTTGAAAGAACCACATTAAACGTTGCAAATGGAAAAACATTTGTAATCACAGCAAAAAATGTTTCTGATAGTAATAGATTTATTCAATCTGCTCGATTAAATGGTGAAAATTTTAATCGAACAACACTTTCTCATAAGGAGATTATGGATGGAGGGACTCTTGAGCTTGTAATGGGGCCAGAACCCAATACTAAATGGGGTGTTGCAAACAAATAGCAAACGATGAATAGTATAGATGTAGCCATTATTGTATTATATGTTATTATAACATTAGCAGTAGGAGTTTGGGTTTCCAGGAAGGCCTCTAAAGGTTTGGATTCTTATTTTTTAGGAGGGAATAGCATAAAATGGTATTATTTAGGCCTCAGCAATGGTTCTGGGATGTTTGATGTTTCAGGTACTGCTTGGATGGTAGGTATACTTTTTCTTTATGGGGTAAAGAGTTTTATGTTTATGTGGATGTGGCCTATTTGGAATCAAATTTTCGTAATGGTCTTTTTGGCTGTTTGGATACGACGTTCTAATATAATGACTGGATCTGAATGGATTTTGACTCGTTTTGGGGATGACAGGGCTGGAAGAGCATCTCATCTTATAGTGGCCATATTTGCCATAGTGGCATCTATTGGTTTTATTGCCTATTTTTTTGAAGGTGTTGGAAAGTTTATGACCATTATTATGCCTTGGAATGCCGCCTTAGAAATTGGGGACACCTTATTGTTGACTAGCGCACAAAGCTACGCTCTTATTATTATACTTTTAACGACTATTTACACAGTTAAGGGGGGCATGTTTTCAGTGGTAGCTACGGAGGTACTTCAGTACGGGATTATGGTTCTTGCAGGAATTTTAATAGCTATTTATGCTTTTATGACTATCAGTGATTCACAGCTAGATGCAATTATTCCTAATGAGTGGAAAAGTATTTTTTTTGGAAGTGAATTAAATGGTTTTTGGAATGGTAAGTTGGAATCGTTCAATATGCTAATTGATACACAAGGATATAAAATGTTTGGTGCTTTTATAGGAATGACCTTGTTAAAGGGATTTTTTGCAAGTATAGCAGGTCCCACTCCTAGTTATGACATGCAACGTATATTGTCAACTAGAAATGTAAAAGATGCGGCATATATGAGTGGATTTACAAATCTTATTTTATTTATACCGCGTTATTTGCTGATTGCTGGGGTTGTTGTTCTTGCTTTGGTGTATGTAGCTCCATCTCTTGCCGCTTCCTCTACTCTCTCTGGAAATGATTTAGAAATCATTCTTCCGCAAGTAATTAATAATCATGTACCTGTTGGCATTAAAGGCTTACTATTGGCAGGTTTGTTAGCAGCTTTTATGTCTACATTCTCTGCATTTGTCAATGCTGGACCTGCCTATATTGTAAATGATATTTATAAAAAATATTTTAAACCAACTGCGACAGACACTCATTATGTAAAGGCGAGTCATATTGCCTCATTTGTGGTAGTTGTATTAGGAGTAATAATGGGTTTCTTTGCTGATTCTATTAACTCCATTACCTTATGGATTACTAGCGCACTCTATGGAGGGTATGTAGCAGCGAATTTTCTAAAATGGATTTGGTGGCGTTTTAATGGATGGGGATATTTTTGGGGAATGCTTGCCGGATTACTCATAGCTACGCTCCAATTCTTATTGGATCAGAATAAATCGAATATTACCCCAGACATGTGGCTGTATGATTTGGCTCATATTCCAGTAATTTATTTGTTTCCAGTGATTTTTGGAGTATCCTTATTAGGTGCGTTTTTGGGAACTTGGTTAACACCTGCAACATCTATGGAAACATTAAAATCATTCTATAAGAATGTGCGTCCCTGGGGATGGTGGAAACCAGTGTTAAATTCCTTAAGAATAGATGAACCAGAAATAAGATCTAATACTAATTTTTTAAAAGATATGTTTAATTGTGCAATTGGGATTGTGTGGCAATCCAGCATGATTTTATTACCAATATATTTTATGGTACGTGACTATCCCAAATCAGGTATAGCGCTTGCAGTATTTGCCATAACTTCTTTAATCTTGAAGTTTACTTGGCTTGATTCAATTAGAAAAAATGCGATTTAATTTTATATAGCTATATGTTACACAACCATTTGCCATGGCAAGAGCGTCCCGAAAACAGTACTGATGTTATGTGGCGTTATTCAGAAAACCCAATAATTGAGCGTTATGCTACGCCAACTTCTAATAGTATTTTTAACAGTGCTGTAGTTCCGTTTAAGGATGGATATGCAGGAGTATTCCGCTGTGATAATAAAGCCGTGCAAATGAATATTCATGCTGGATTTAGTAAGAATGGAATTGATTGGGACATAAATCCAGAACCCATTTTTATGCAGGCGGGAAATACTGAGATGATTCAGTCTGATTACAAATACGACCCAAGGGTAACTTTTATTGAAGATAGATATTGGGTTACCTGGTGTAATGGATATCATGGACCAACCATTGGGATTGCCTATACTTTTGATTTTATAGAGTTTTTTCAATGTGAAAATGCATTTTTACCCTTCAATCGAAATGGAGTATTGTTTCCGAAGAAGATAAATGGGAAGTACGCAATGTTAAGTAGGCCAAGTGATAACGGTCATACACCATTTGGTGATATTTATATTAGCTATAGTCCAGATATGAAATTTTGGGGAGAACATCGTTGCGTGATGAAAGTAGCCCCTTTTATGGATAGTGCATGGCAATGTACGAAGATTGGTGCAGGTCCTGTGCCAATACTAACCAATGAAGGATGGTTGCTTTTTTATCATGGTGTTATAAATACATGTAATGGATTTAGATACTCAGTTGGTGCCGCTATACTGGAAGAAAATCAACCGGATGTAGTGAAATATCGAACACAGCCGTATTTACTTGCCCCAGCTGAGCAATATGAGTTAACTGGAGATGTGCCAAATGTTGTCTTCCCATGTGCGGCTTTACATTCACTAGAGGAAGATAAATTAGCGCTTTATTATGGTGCCGCAGATACCGTTACTGCTTTGGCATTTGGACAAATTTCAGAGATCATTAACTTTATAAAGCAAAATAGTTTATAATGATGCTGAAAAAAAATAGTTTAAATGTGTTTTTAATGTTTGCAACATTGATTATTAATGGAGTAATGGCCCAGAATTCCTATAATATTCCACTTAAACATGTTGCATACCGTACGACTGAACCATTGAGTATAGATGGAAAGGGGGATGAGGTTTCTTGGCAAAAGGCACCTTTTACCAACCATTTTATTGATATAGAAGGTAAAATTATACCTAAATACGATACTCAGGCTAAAATGCTATGGGATGAAACTTATTTCTACATATATGCTGAGATGGAAGAACCGCATGTATGGGGAACACTAAAGGAACGCGATACAGTTATTTTTTATAATAATGATTTTGAGGTGTTTATAGATGCTACAGGTGATACGCATAATTATTATGAACTGGAGGTAAATGCCCTTAATACGGCGTGGGATCTTTTTTTAGGTAAACCTTATAGGGAACACTCTCCTGTTTTAGACCATTGGGATATTAATGGATTAAAGACTGCAGTTCACATTAACGGAACTCTTAATAATTCAGCAGATATTGATAAGGGATGGAGTATTGAAATTGCTATTCCATGGAATGCATTAGAAGAAGCTGCTGGAAAAAGAGGGGTTCCTGTGAATGATTTTTGGAGAGTTAATTTTTCTAGAGTTAATTGGGACTTTGATCTAGATGAACATGGTCGTTATTCCCGTAAGAAGAATGAAGAAGATAAATATCTTCCAGAATACAATTGGGTATGGTCTCCCCAAGGAGTTATTAACATGCATGAACCCGAACATTGGGGATATGTATATTTTTCAGAGGAAACTGCAGATACACCTGTAAATTTTGAAATTCCTAAAGATGAACATATAAAATGGTATTTATATGAGCTATATCGTGCACAGAAAAAACAACAAAATAAAACAGGAAATGGTTTTAAAAATACCAAGTCATTAATAGGAAAAGGAAAATTGATTTTAGGAGAAGTTATTAAGCCTAAATTAGAAAATCACAGTTTGGGATGGAATCTTACAGTGCTGAGCCCATTTTCTGGTAAAAAAATTATTATCCGTGAAGATGGTAAATGTACTATTCAATAAATACTAACTAAAACACTATGAAAAAATTACATTTTATATTCCTTTTTATTACAATATTATTATTGTCATGCGGTGGACCAACCACTGAAAATAAGATTGCAGAATCTAAAGAAATAACTGGAGATCAAGGAGCTCCATTTAAATATTGGACTTGGATTACTTATAATCCCAAAATGACTACGGAGCAATATGATGAATTGTTTAAAAAATTTAAAGGAAATGGGATGGATGCTGTATTGGTTAATACATTAACCAAACCATCAGATTTGGAATTATTAGTTCCCATTGCTCAAAAGAATGGGATAGAATTACATGCCTGGCTTATGACAATGAACAGACCAGGTGATGAGGTTGCCTTACAAAATCCAGACTGGTACGCCGTTAGCAGAGAGGGAAAATCTTGTCATGACACCCGCCCTTATGTAGATTATTATCAGTGGTTATGCCCAACTCGAAAAGAATCAAGAGCGCATATTTTAGGATTAGTAGAAGGTTTAGCTAGGGTAGAAGGTGTGGCAAGCGTGCATTTAGATTATATCAGATTCTCGGATATCTTTTTACCTATAGGACTATTGCCAAATTATAATCTTAAACAGGAAGAAGAGTTGCCAGAATTTGATTTTTGTTACTGTGATGCATGTGTGGCTGAATTTGAAAGTATTCATCATAAAAATCCGAGAGAATTTGGTAATCCAGCAATAGATATGGAATGGAAACAATTCCGACTGAATAAAGTAAAAGCAATTGTTGATGACGCCTATGAAATAGCCCATAAACATGGTAAAAAGCTTACTGCGGCTGTTTTTCCTTATCCTGAAATGGCAGATCATATGGTTCGCCAGCGTTGGGATAAGTGGAATATTGATGTTGTTTTACCAATGATTTATCATAATTTCTATAATGAAGAAACCGATTGGATTGGCTATGCAACAGCTCAAGGAGTTAAAGATTTAGAAGGTAAAAATGTGGAGTTACACACGGGAGTGTATGTGCCTCCAATGTCAGCAGAAGAAATTAAAGAGGCCATTGAATTAGCCCGAGCCAATGGTGCTAAAGGAATTGCCTTTTATGATGGGAATGATCTTACTGAAGCGCAGTGGAAGGCAATAAAAGAATCTAAGAAATAATGCTAAGGATAGGCTACATAACAGCATTGATGATGCTATTATTGGTATCTTGCAAAAAGCAAGATCAAAAGCCTATAGATCAAATTCCCTTGCGATTAACTCAGTTTGTTAATCCTTTTATTGGCACCGATGGTCCTGGTAATACTTATCCCGGGGCAACGGTGCCATTTGGGATGGTGCAGTTAAGTCCTGATATTGGTATTCCTGGTTGGGATCGAATTGCAGGATATTTTTACCAAGATTCCATTATTACTGGTTTTTCTCATACCCATCTTTCTGGTACAGGCGCAGGAGATTTATATGACATTCTGGTAATGCCTACCAATAGTCGTTTCTCTAAAACGATAAAAGAAAATAATTTTAAACCATTTTCCTACTTCAGTCACAATAGAGAAGGGGCCTCTCCTGGATACTATCACGTGACTTTAGATAGTTATGGAATTGAGGCTGAGGTAACAGCCACTGAGCGTACAGGCATTCATCGATATTCTTTTCCCAAAGATTCTATATCTAAAGTTCACGTGGATTTGGGATATGCTATTAATTGGGATGCTCCAGTTGATACCTACATTAAGGTTGTAGATGATTCAACAATAGAGGGCTATCGTTTTTCTACAGGTTGGGCTAAAAATCAACGCATTTATTTTGTAATGAAATTTTCAAGACCATTTTCAGGATTTGAAATTTTTGAAAATGACAGTATTGCTTCTTCCCCAGTTTATGGTAAAAATACACGCATATCTCTTCAATACACATTTGAGGAACCTACTGAATTAGTAATTAAAACTTCTTTGTCTACTGCGAGTATTGATGGAGCTTATGCTACAATGAAAGTTGAAGCCCCTCATTTTAATTTCGATTCATATAAAGAGAAGGCAGAGTTACAGTGGGATTCGGAATTAAGTAAGATAAAGGTTGAAACCTCTGATGAGAATCAGAAGACTATCTTTTATTCCATGTTGTATCAGTCTATGTTAGCACCTACATTGCTCAGTGATGTTAGTGGTAATTATAAGGCTGCTAATGATAGTATCGGTCATGCCGACGGGTTTGATCGCTACGACACATTTTCACTATGGGATACTTTTAGAGCAGCCCATCCCTTATATACAATCCTCCATACACAAAGAGTTCCTCATTTTATAGCGTCTTTATTGGCACATTATAAGGAAACTGGACTATTACCGGTATGGTCTATGCAAGGTAATGAAACTAATATGATGATTGGGTACCATGCCGTCCCAGTTATTGTGGATGCCTATTTTAAAGGAATCCATATGGATGCCGAACTGGCATATCAGGCATGTAAAGCGAGTGCTTTGGATTCTTCCAGACAAATAGATTTATACCAAAAATACGGATACGTACCTACAGATGAACATCATGAAAATTGGTCCGTTTCAAAAACGGTAGAATATGCTTTTGCCGATTGGTGTATAGCAATGTTTGCTAAGGATATGGGGTATATGGAGGACTATTCTTATTTTCTTAAACGTTCAGAGAATTGGAAAAATCATTTCGATCAGCAATCTACTTTTCTTAGACCAAAGGATAGAAATGGCACATTTGTTTCTCCTTTTATTCCTAAGGAATATACCAATTATTATTGCGAAAGTAATGCGTGGCATTACTTCTGGTTTGTCCCACAAGACATTCCTCAACTTATAGAATTAACAGGAGGTGAAGAGCGGTTTTCTCAAAAATTAGACTCTATGTTTAGCTATTCGCCAACAGAGAACGATAAACTTCCTCTTTTTTCAACAGGAATGATAGGTCAATATGCACACGGTAATGAACCTAGTCATCATGTAGCGTATTTGTATAATTATATCGGGAAACCTTCAGAGACTCAGAAAAGAGTTCGACAAATTCTTGAAACACAATATCGAAATGAACCTAATGGTCATTGTGGGAATGAAGATTGTGGACAGATGTCATCATGGTATGTACTTAGTTCTTTGGGAATTTATCCAGTAAACCCAGCCCAAGGAGTTTATCATTTTGGCACTCCATTATTCCCTAAAGCAACTCTAAACCTTGAAAACAAACACCGGTTTTCTATTATTGCTAACAAGCTTTCAAAAGAAAATAAATATATAAAAAGTATTCGGTTGAATGGACATCCATTAAAACGGTTATATATCACTCATAAAGAAATTATGGCAGGTGGTGTATTAGAATTTGAAATGGACGCTAAACCACATGATGAAGTGTTTAAGCATGCCACTCTGCCAGCTACCTTAACAATTTACTAAATTATGAACAGACGAAAATTTATAACTAATACGGCATTGGGAACGGCAGCGGTGTCTACCTTATATGCCTGTGTAGATAATGGACATACAGTACATAAGCCTCTTAATGGGTCAAAACAATTAAAGCCAGTTGTTATATCCACTTGGAATCACGGAATACCAGCGAATGAAGCGGCTTGGAATAAATTACAATCAGAAGGAAAGGCATTAGATGCTGTTGAAATTGGAGTGATGACTGCTGAGGCAGACCCTAAGGTGATGAGTGTGGGTTATGGAGGTTTTCCAGATAGAGAAGGTAAGGTTACACTGGACGCTTGTATAATGGATCACAAAAGTAATTGTGGTTCGGTTGCTTTTTTACAAGGAATTAAGCATCCTATAGCCGTGGCTAGAAAAGTTATGGAAGACACACCACATGTTATGTTGGTTGGCGAAGGTGCAAAACAATTTGCATTGGAAAAGGGATTTAAAGAAGAGAATCTGCTAACAGAAGAAGCTCAAAAAGCCTATGAAAAATGGTTAACTACCTCAGATTATAAGCCCGTAATTAATATTGAAAATCACGATACAATTAGCATGTTAGCACTTGACAAAGAGGGGAATCTCGCTGGTGCTTGTACTACTAGTGGTGCCGCATGGAAGATGCATGGAAGAGTGGGTGATTCGCCCATTATAGGTGCTGGATTATTTTTGGATAATGAAGTAGGAGCTGCAGCAGCAACTGGATTGGGTGAAGCAATGATGAAAACCGCAGGAAGTGCTATGGTAGTTGAATTAATGCGTCAAGGGAAATCACCAGAAGAAGCTTGTAAGGAAATTGTAGAACGGATTTATAGAATTTATAAAGACGATCCTGAGTTAGCGTATTTGCAAGTAGGATTTATAGCCTTAAATAAACAAGGGGAGTATGGGGCTTATTGTTTACGTCCGGGATTTAACTATGCCGTTCAATCTTCTAACAAAGAAAATACACTTTTTGATGCTACATTTAAGCTCTCATAGAATTATTATTAGGATGAAAAATAATATGAACCAACATGGATAATTAATGGAATGAATAAATTTCATTTTATTGTCCACTGTATTAATAAACACACTCAAATGAATAAAGCTAACCTAATTTTAATGTTCTTGCTGATATCCTTACTTAATGTAAGTTGTCAAAAAGAACTTCCACTTACCACATTTACTCAGGAAGATATTACCATTATTCCAATACCAGTTTCAACTGAGTTAAGGGACGGAACATTTCGTTTTACCAAAAACACAAAGTTTTACGCAACTGAAAGTACTCATATACAGCTTTCAGAAGCCTTAGCATCAAAGTTTGAAAAGGCAGCAGGTTGGAAATTATCAATTACTAATGAGCAACCTGAAAGGAATTACTTCCAATGGAAAAAGGATGATTCATTACCTGAGGAAGCATACACATTGGAGGTAACCTCAGATGTTATCACAGTTGCGGCAAGTAGTTTTTCAGGTTTTTTGTATGGAATGGAAACGGTTCGACAGTTATTACCTATTGCTATTGAAAGTGATAACATTATAGCGGATGTCGCTTGGGATCTGCCTGCAATTTACATAACCGATCAGCCACGTTTTAAATGGCGTGGACTTATGCTGGATGTGTCAAGACATTTTTTTCAAAAGGAATATATTTTAAAGACAATCGACAGGTTAGCCATGTTTAAAATGAATACTCTTCATTTTCATTTAGTGGATGATCAAGGATGGCGTATAGAAATTAAAAAGTATCCAAAACTTACCCAGGTAGGAGCATGGCGAGTTGATCATGAAGATAAACATTGGAATGCTCGTCCTACTACTACAGCTGATGAAAAAGGGACTTATGGAGGGTTTTACACCCAAGAAGACATCAAGGAGATTGTTGATTATGCCACATCCAAGGGTATAACTGTAGTTCCAGAAATAGAAATGCCAGCGCACGTAACAAGCGCCGTTGCATCTTATCCTGAACTTTCATGTCATGAGCGTCCTGTAGGAGTTCCATCTGGAGGTGTTTGGCCTATTACAGATATTTACTGTGCGGGAAAAGAATCCACATTTGAATTTTTGGAGGATGTTTTAACAGAAGTAATGGATTTGTTTCCTTCAAAATATATTCACGTAGGAGGTGATGAAGCCACTAAGACTGAATGGAAAAAATGTGCACATTGTCAAGAACGTATGAAAAATGAAGGCCTAGCTAATGTTGAAGAATTACAGAGTTACTTTATACAACGTATGGAGCGATTTATTAGTAGTAAAGGGCGTTCACTTATAGGTTGGGATGAAATTTTAGAAGGTGGATTAGCTCCTGGTGCAGCTGTGATGAGTTGGCGTGGTTTTGATGGAGGTATTGAAGCTTCTGCCGATGGACATCATGTGGTTATGACACCAGGATCTCATTGTTATTTTGATCAGTATCAGGGGGCACAGAATGCAGAGCCATTAGCAATTGGAGGGCATGTAACACTTAGTAAAGTGTATGAATTTGATCCAATAGTTCCTGGAATGACTGCTAAGCAGGCTACTTATGTTTTAGGAGGGCAAGCAAATTTATGGTCTGAATATATCACTACTGAGTCACATTCTGAATATATGATTTTTCCAAGACTTGCAGCTCTATCTGAGACCGTATGGAGCCCAAAGGATAAACGTAATTGGAATGATTTCTCTAGACGTGTTCAAGTAATGTTTCAACGTTTTGATATCATGGGCATAAACTACGCAAAGAGTGCTTATCAGGTTTCAGCAGAATTGACATCCGAAGTAACATCTCCTAAGGTAATTATGGATTTAAAGAATGAATTCCCTGGAGGAGATATTCGCTATGTGTTAAACGATGGAATATTTCCTTCAGAAGCAAAGTTGTATACAGCTCCTCTTGAAATTACTCAAAGTACTAAAATAAAAGCTGCACTATTTCAAGATGATAAGCCCTCGGAAGTAGTTTATGAAAATATTATTCGCTTTCATAAAGCCATTGGTAAAAAAATTGACTATGCTACAAAACCTCATGAATGGTATCCTGGAAATGATTCCACTTTAGTCGATGTACTAAGAGGTACGAAAAATTTTCATGACAAAAAATGGCAGGCATGGTTAGTGGATGATATGGAGTTGACAATTGATTTAGAAGGAATAAATAAGGTGTCTAAAGTAGTAATAGGTACTATGGAAAATCAAGGTTCAGGTATTTATTATCCAATTAAGCTTGAGGTTATGGGATCTGAGGATGGAAAAAACTTTGTGTCAGTAGGAAGTATAGAACGTGCCTATAAAAATAATGGGTATGCTGAGCTTAAAGAGTTTGAAATTACATTTAAGGAACAATTATTCCGTTATATAAAAGTGAAGGGTACTAATTTAGGTCATCCACCACATGGAGGTGATTCTTGGTTGTTTGTAGATGAGATTATTATAGAGTAAACAAAAAATATGGATTTAGCGAACTGGAGTTTGGATATGACAAATTTTAGACGCTAAATCTTAAATTAAATAGGAAATAAGAAACACATGAAAAGGAAGTATTTTTTAGTGGCTTTAATTGGAATTTGTTTTACAAAACTTATAGCGCAAAACCCAAGCTATGAGGAGCGTATGCAGTGGTTTACTGAAGCAAAACTTGGAATTTTTATTCATTGGGGATATTATGGAGTAAATGGTATTACTGAGTCATGGTCTTTGTATCACAAGCGTATTACCCATGACCAATATATGAAGCAAGGTGAAGAATTTACTGCTGCTAAGTACAATCCTGAGGCTTGGGCTGAATTGTTTAAGAAAACGGGTGCTCGTTACGCTGTACTTACTACTAAGCACCATGATGGAGTTGCTCTATGGGATTCTAAATTTAGTAAACTTAATACCGTACGTCATGCAGCGGCAGCTAAGGATCTTGTAACACCCTTTGTTTCAGCTATGAGGGCCGAAGGTATTAAAGTAGGGTTGTATTATTCTCTTCCTGACTGGTCTCACCCAGATTATACACCTGTTGTATTTCCTAGGAATGACACACGTAAATGGTATCGACAAAAAGGTCAAAATAAATGGGAACCTTGGGATCGATTTATGGACTTTAATTTAGGTCAAATAAAAGAGTTGGATTCGCAATATCATCCTGATTTATATTGGTTTGATGGTGATTGGGAACATCCTTCCTCAAAGTGGAAATCCGGAGCTATTAAGGAGTTACTTTTGGCAAATAATCCTGGGGTAATTGTGAACTCTCGATTAAACGAATATGGCGATTATGGAACTCCTGAGCAAGGTGTTCCAGTTGTAAGACCAGAGGGACCATGGGAATTTTGCATGACAATGAATGATAACTGGGGATATTACCCAAGTGATACCAATTATAAACCAATTGCGCAGATCGTTCGAACTTTTGTAGAGGTAATATCAGGTGGAGGGAACCTACTTCTTAATATTGGTCCTAAGCCTGATGGAACCATTGCTGCTCCTCAAATGGAACGTTTGGAAGCATTAGGGAATTGGATTCAGAAACATGAAAGAGCAGTTTATCCAACCAAATCTGGCCTGCCATATGGGCATTTTTATGGTCCTTCATTACTAAGTAAGGATGGAACTAAGATTTACCTAGCTTTGTATGATAAACCAATGAATTATATCCAGTTAAAAGGGATACAAAACAAAGTGGTTTCCATTAAAGTTGTTGGAAGTGAGGAGAATCTAACATTTGAACGTAATGGTGGTGCTGCATGGAATAATATTCCTGGTATTTTACGCATTTCTTTACCTTCAGAAAAAAGCATTGATCCCTATGTTACTATTATTGAAGTGACCTTAGAAGATGAATTGAAGCTTTACCGAGGTCATGGGAATGCTGTAGAACTAAACAATTAATAACAATAATCAAGTTTAAATTAGCTGTTATGAGAAAATATTTAGTGTGTTTTTTTATTGGTTTTGGGCTTTTAATGAGTTGTGAAACTACTGATACAATTTCTAAAATAGAGGAGCATAGTTACTTGGAGTATGTTAATCCTTTAATGGGAACAGATTCTGAGTTTATTTTGTCTAATGGAAATACCTATCCTGCCATTGCAACACCTTGGGGGATGAATTTTTGGACACCTCAGACGGCTAAGATGGGTGATGGTTGGGGCTATAAGTATGATGATTATAAAATTCGGGGGATTAAACAAACACACCAGCCTAGCCCTTGGATTAATGATTATGCAGCCTTTTCTTTAATGGCCACTTCAGGAATTCTCAAGTATAAAGAAGAGGAAAGAGCCTCATGGTTTTCACATAAGGCTGAAATTGCGAAGCCTCATTATTATAGCGTTTACCTTGCAGATTATGATATTACTGCTGAGGTTACTCCAACGAGTCGTGCAGCGCATTTTCGATTTACCTTTCCTGAAGCTGACACATCTTACATTATGGTAGATGCGTTTTTTAAAGGCTCAATGGTTGAGATTTTTCCTAAAGAACGAAAAATTGTAGGGTATGCTCGAAATAATAGTGGTGGAGTTCCTGAAAATTTTCATAATTATTTTGTTGTAGAGTTTGATAAGGATTTTGAGATTAATCACACTTGGGGTGACAATTGGAATCTTGAAGAAAACGCTACCCTAAGCAAGGGAGAACATGTAGGTGGTATTATTGGATTTAAAACTAAACAAGGAGAACAGGTGCATGCTCGAGTAGCTTCATCTTTTATTTCGGTTGAACAGGCTCAACGTAATTTAGATACTGAGATTGGCCAGGATTCATTTGAACAAACCAAGGAAAAAGCTCGTGTAGCTTGGGAAAAAGAATTAGGAAAGATTCATGTGGAGGGTCCGGATATTGATCAAATACGAACATTTTATTCAAGCTTATATCGAGTTCTCTTGTTTCCTAGAAGTTTTTATGAATATGATCAACATGGTAATGTAGTGCATTATAGCCCATACAACGGAAAGGTTCTACCTGGCTATATGTATACTGATAATGGCTTCTGGGATACATTTAGAGCTGTTTTTCCTTTTTTTAATTTAATGTATCCAGATTTTACAACAAAGGTAATGGAAGGATTAGCTAACACTTATAAAGAGTCTGGATGGTTGCCAGAATGGGCGAGCCCAGGGCACAGAAATAGCATGATTGGATCTAACTCCGCCTCAATTATTGCAGATGCGTATTTGAAAGGGAATATGCGTAATGAAGATATTCCTGTTCTGTTTGAAGCAGTGTTAAAGAACGCAGATACAGAGGAAGGTCGTCCTGAAAATTCTGTAGGCAGGGCTGGCCTTACCTATTATAATTCACTTGGGTATGTTCCATATGATGTAGGTATAAATGAAAATGCGGCTCGGACATTGGAATATGCATATGCTGATTTTACTATTGCCGAGATGGCCAAGAAAATGGGTAAAGAAGACATCGCAGCTCGTTTTTATAAACAATCTCAAAACTATAGACATTTGTTTGATCCTGAAACCAAGTGGATGCGAGGTAAAAATGCGGATGGAAAGTTTCAATCCCCTTTTAATCCATTAAAGTGGGGGGATGCTTTTACTGAAGGGAATAGTTTACATTATACATGGTCGGTGTTTCAGGACATAGAGGGATTAGTTTCTTTAATGGGAGGTAAGGAAGCTTTTGCTGGAAAACTTGATGAGGTGTTTCAGATGCCACCAGTTTTTGATGATTCCTATTACGGTTTTACAATTCATGAAATAAGAGAAATGCAGATAGTTAACATGGGCAATTATGCACATGGAAATCAACCAATTCAGCATATGATTTATTTGTATAATTATGTCGGGCAGCCTTTTAAGGCACAAGAAAAAGTACGGGATGTATTAACTAAACTCTATGCAGCCACACCTGATGGCTACTGTGGAGACGAGGATAATGGTCAAACTTCAGCTTGGTACGTGTTTAGCTCTCTTGGATTTTATCCTGTAACTCCTGGTGTAGCTCAGTATGTTATAGGAGCTCCACTATTTACAAAAGCAGAATTATCACTTGAGAATGGAAAGAAAATTGTGATAAATGCACCCAACAATTATAAGGAATCAAAATATATAAAATCAATGCAAATCAATGGAAAACCATGGAATAATACCTATCTCGAATATGAAACATTAATTAATGGTGGAACCATTGAATTCGAAATGAGTAGTACTCCTAATACTAGCTGGGGAACGGATGCAACATCAGTACCGTTTTCCCTTTCAAAATCAAATTAATATAATTAGTTAACCTATTTTCAATGCGTATTAATTGCTTAGTTATTACTGCGTTAATTAACAATTGCCAAATTGGCTTTATTTATAGAAATAATTACATGAAAAGATCCCAAAATATCTTGTTAGCACTTATAATTGGAACCCTTACTGCTTGGAGTCAAAAACCTTTCGAATTGGAAGTGTATAAAAACACCCCGGTAAACTTTAGTAATGAAGGAAGTATAGAAGGGGTTTATCGCCTTCAAAGCGGCAGGTTACTCATAAAAAAGGTTACCGCTCCAAATTTTAAAAAAGGAACTGATGTAAGAATAGATGTTACGGTTCGTTCAAATGGGGATCCATGGGATAAATCAGGATCTGCATTTGTGATTTCAAATACCGATTTGATTAATGTGCTTACGGTAGCCCAAGGATTAAAATCTTTTCCTATGAATTCTGGAATAGAAGGGGATTACCTAGGTATACGAACTACAGAAAATTATCAACCTGCAGTGGAGTTAATGCGTTTTATGACCCCCTTTGGAGTTGGTTTTTTTAGTGATGAGGTTAAAAACCCTAGAATGCGATACAACCGTCCAGTATATGTTCCCAAATGGGAAGAAGAAGTAAGCTGGAGTCAAGACATTTCACAGTTAGAATCGTTGGTAACAGGCACATTCTATGTCGGAGTTTGGATTGATACTTGGACAGCTGAAGGATATACCGTGGATGTAAGTCTTCACTATAGTGGAAGAGCTCGAAAGCAAGAGAAAGTGATAGCTATTTTGAATACGGTTTATTACGCTAACGGACAAAAAATTCCTGATGTATTTGCCAAATCAACAGTAGAAAGTTCTTTTGTATTACCTAAAGATGCAAAAAATGTAAAGTTACATTACATAAGTACTGGACACGGAGGACATTCAGGTGGAGATGAATTTATTCAATTGAGAAATACAGCTAAAATTGATGGTAATAAAGTGATAGATTTTATACCGTGGAGAGACGATTGTGCCTCATTTAGAAGGTTTAATCCCTCTTCAGGTGTTTGGACCCGTAAGGATACAGCCTTTGCGTATACTAAAGAGCGTGTAAGAGAGTATAAACCTATTGAGGAACGTTTGGCCTCCTCAGATCTTTCAAGATCAAATTGGTGTCCTGGTTCTCAGGTCTTTCCGGAGGTAGTGTCATTAGGTGATTTAAAGAAAGGAAAGCACCTATTGGAAGTTCAAATACCAGCAACCTCCAATACAGGTGATCAATTAAACCATTGGCTAGTCTCGGCCTATGTGACATATGATGAATAGGAAAGAATATTATGCTTAAATAATAACTTAATACGGGTATTTATCTAAATTTAGTAAGAATGAAAAAGTATATAGGTATTCTATTAGTTGGTTTTTCAAGTGTTCTATGGTCTCAAAAGCATCCCGTCGATTATGTAAATCCTTTTATAGGGACTAGCAATTATGGGGCTACCCACCCAGGGGCTATGGCTCCACGAGGGATGGTAAGCGTGTCACCATTTAATGTGGCGGGAAATCTCAATTTGTTAGAAAAGGATAGTCAGTGGCTTTCCAACCCTTACGTTCATGAAAATACTTTTTTAACAGGATTTACACATGTAAATCTAAGCGGTGTTGGTTGTCCTGATTTGGGTGTTATTATAACTATGCCAACAACAGGGCCCATAGAAACTAATCATTTGGTATATGGTAGTACCTATTCTGGTGAGCAAGCAAAGCCTGGTTATTATGCTGTGGATTTGAATAAGTATTCGATTAAAGCTGAAGCCACAGCTAGTACTAGAGCTGGAGTAAGTCGATATCATTTTCCGGCAGGAACTTCAAACATTTTACTTAACCTTGGTTTAGGACTAACCAATGAACTTGGCTCCATGCTGCGCTTTGTTTCTTCCACGGAAATTGAAGGTATGAGAACTGTAGGTTCGTTTTGTTATAATAGTCCTGAACAGGCTTATCCTGTTTATTTTGTCATGCGTTTTTCAGAACCTCCTCATGAATTTGGTGCTTGGAAAACCCCCTATACCAATAATGGTGTGGAGTCTCAGTGGATGGGGTATAATGGGAATACAAGACTTATGAAAGGATACACTAAGACTGTTGTGGGAGATAGTATAGGAGCGTATGTGTCATATCAGTTTAAAAAGCCAACTGTAGTTGAAGTTAAGGTTGGTGTTTCTTATGTCAGTATCGAAAATGCCAGGGAGAATCTTGATCGAGAAGTGGGATCTCTATCTTTCGATCAGGTGTATAATACAACTCGTAAAACATGGAATGATAAGTTAAGTGTTGTGGAGGTTTCGGGTGGTAAGGAGGAGGATTTTACCGTATTTTATTCTGCCTTATATCACACACAAATTCATCCAAATATTTTAAATGACATTAATGGAGAATATCCTGAGATTGCTACTGGGAAGATTGGAAAAACAACAGGTACAAGATATACCACATTTTCTCTTTGGGATACTTATCGCAATTACCATCAATTGATGACCTTGCTTTACCCAAGGGAACAATTGGATATGGTAAGGAGTATGCTTGCTATGTATGATGAAAATGGATGGTTGCCTAAATGGGAGCTTAACTCAACAGAGACTTTTACCATGGTAGGAGATCCGGCGGCAGTAGTCATCGCAGACACCTATCTGCGTGGACTTACGGATTTTGATGTGCAAAAGGCTTATGAGGCTATGGTTAAAAGTGCCACTCAATTAGAAAATAATCCTTTAAGACCTGGTTTAAGGGAGTATCTTGAGAAGGGATATTTAAGTGTGGATGGAGGAGTTGCTGGGCCAGTTTCTACAACGCAAGAGTACAATATGGCTGATTATGCCATTGCGCAATTAGCAAAAGTGTTAGGTAAAAAAGGAGATTTTAAACGCTTTTATACCCAATCACTTTCCTATAAAAACTTATTTGATCCAAAGTGGAAATTACTGAGACCAAAACATAGAGATGGAAGTTGGTTTAGTCCATTTGATCCTTATAAAGGTGCCAATTTTGAAAAAAATGTAGGCTATATTGAAGGAAATGCTTGGCAGTATGCCTTAATGATACCACATGATGTTAATGGCTTAATGCAATTGATGGGAGGAAGGTCAGGTTTTATTAAGAATCTTGATTATATTTTTGAAAATAATCAATTTGATATGGCTAATGAACCTGACATAGCTTATCCTTATTTATATAATTACGTCAAGGGAAAAGAGTGGAAAACACAAGATAGGGTAGATCAATTGCTAGCCAACTACTTTACGAATAAACCCGCTGGTTTACCGGGTAATGACGATACAGGTACTATGAGTGCATGGGCAATTTACAGTATGATGGGAATATATCCCATAATTCCTGCTGATCCGGTATACACAATTACAACACCTACCTTTTCAAAAATAAAAATTCACTTAGATACTACCTTTTATCCTTCGGGAGAATTGATTATTGAAGCTTCTAATTCTGCTAGAGATAGATTTATTCAATCGTTAGAAATCGATGGAAAACTACACAAAGGTTATTTTCTCTCCCATGAAGCCTTAGTCCGAAGTAAACTGTTGAAATTCACTCTTAAGGAGCAGCAGTAAAGGCATATAAACGAAAGGGCGAAATCGGTTTCGTAAATTCGTCCTTTAGCTTTCCAGATCCGTTGTTGGTCGAAAAACTTTTCAATTTCTTCACATTATTATAACATTTAGCATGGTCATTGCCAAATTGTGCAATGGCTCATTAACTAATTCAAATCAATTCATTAAAATTTTAAAACGTATGTGCAAAAAGCTACTTACCATTTTTGCGTTCGTATCGTTGCTGTTTTCGCAGTCGATATATGCGCAAGAAAAAACGGTAACCGGGACGGTTACTGATGCTGAAGATGGCATGCCACTTCCACAAGTCAATGTGTTGGTCAAAGGTACCACTACAGGGACATTTACTGATTTTGATGGTAAATTCAGTTTGAAAGTACCGGGAAATTCAGCAGTATTAGTGTTATCGGCATTGGGGTATGCAACGAAGGAAATTACTGTTGGTACATCGAGCCAATTAAATGTTACCTTATCACCATCTTCAGAACAGTTGGATGAAGTTGTAGTAACCGCTTTAGGTTTGCAAAAACAAGCCCGATCAGTTGGGTATGCAACTACTAAAGTTGACACTAAAGAGATTGAACGTATAAATGTAATAAACCCTGTGGCCGCATTGCAAGGAAAGGTTGCTGGTGTAAGTATTAACCTCGGTGGTGCCTCTGGGGTTACGTCAAGTTCATCAATCACCATAAGGGGGGCTAAATCACTAGATAAGAATAACTCTCCGATTTTTGTTATTGATGGTATGATTATTCAAGAACCTATGACTGGTGCCTTATCAGGTACTGACTGGGGTTCTCAATTGAAAAATTTGAATCCCTCAGATTATGAAAGTGTAACTGTGCTGAAAGGGGCTGCGGCAACTGCTCTTTATGGCTCTAGGGGTGCAAATGGAGCTATAGTTATAGTTTCAAAAGGTGGAAAATTTGGAAAACAAGGATTAGGAATTGAAGTTTCTCAAACACTTGAAACAGCTCAGATATATAAGGCTCCTATTAAAATGCAAAACATCTATGGAGCTGGAAGTCCGAATAATGGATATGAAGGTGATTTTTTACCTGATGGATCATTACAAAGAACTGCCTATAGCTGGGGACCAAAAATGGATGGAAGGGTTATAGATCAATATATGCCAAATGGTGAAGCAACTCCATTTGTACCTCATTCAGATAATTGGAAAGCATTGTATCAATCTCCCTTTAATATGAGCACGAGTGTGGCTGTAAGTGGAGGAAATGAAGATTCCTCCTATAGATTGTCATATTCAAATGTTGATAATAATGGGGTGTTTAAGCGAAACAGTTTTAAGCGAAATACTGTAAATTTTAGAGGGCTTGCTAAGTTAAATGATGTGTTCTCTATTGAGGCTGGAATTAATTATGCTTTTTCCAGAGCTCAAAATGGTGCTAATCAAGGAGGTTGGAATTGGGGAGGTAATGCCGGTTTTATGAGTACAATGTATATTCCAAGGAATATGGATTTGGAAACTTATGAAAGCATGTATAGAGACCCTGAAACTAAAGCAGTTGAAAATGTTACCCCTTGGGGAGACTTGAGAGGTTTTTTACATAGGAGAGATTTGAATTTAAATCAGCGTTCAGAAAACTCTCTATTAACAAATTTGACTTTAAGAGCTCAAATTAGCCCAAAACTTACGGCTAGTATTAAAGGGAATTATAATTATTATGGAATCTCCACCATGGAGAAATTATATGGTTCAGGTGCTAATTATGGGCCTACAGGTTCTGGAGGATTTTCACGAGGAGGTAGTACTTCCGGGAATTATAATTTTTTAGGAATGTTGCAAACAAATGATAATTTGTTTAAAATTGGGGGAGAAGAGATAAGTGTAGATGGTATTTTAGGTGTAGAATTGTATGGAAACACTGAATCCCATTCATGGTATAAGTCAACAAATGGAGGATTAGTAACTCCGGGAGTTTTTGCGTTTTCAAATTCAGTAAACACCATTATCCCTCGTTTTGATTATACACCAAAAAATAATCAATCTTTGGGAGTTTTTGCAATTGTTAATTTGAGTTGGAAAGATCAGTTATTTCTAGAATTGACTGGACGAAATGATTGGTTATCCTCATTAACCTATCCTACATATGCTGTTGATGGTAAAAATAATTATACAGTATTCTATCCTTCAGCAAATTTATCCTATGTGTTTACGGAATCATTAACAATGCCTGAATGGATTTCCTTTGGTAAGTTAAGAGCGTCCTTGGCTAGAGCCGGGATGGGAACTAGTCCTTATGCAACAATAAATGGATTTGGGTTTTTTAATCAAAGCGCACAGTTTGATCCGGATAGGAATAGTGTGTTAATAGCCAATCCTAATTTAGGAACTGCTTATAATCCAGATTTAAAGCCTGAGGTTCAACAATCCTTGGAATTGGGTACTGATATAAGAATGTTCGATGAACGTTTGAATTTGGATTTCACATACTATAAAACTAATACCTTCAATCAAATTATGACATTGCCAAGTGTTGCGGAATCTGGAGCTTCTCGACAATTGATTAATGCAGGTAATATTCAAAATCAAGGGGTGGAGATTATGTTAGAGGGAACTCCTGTAAAAACCAAAGATTTTAGATGGACCTTAGGGACAAATTTTACTTTGAATAGAGGAAAGATTAAAGAATTGCATAAAGATGTAAAAGAATGGCAATTATTAGGGCAATATGATGCAGGTCCAGAAATCTGGGCATATGAAGGAGGAAAGTTTGGGGTTCTAACAACCTCCTATGCTAATCCTTATGGCTCATCAATTTATAGATATAATAACGAAAATGATGCCAATGATCCAAGAAATGGTAAGCCTGTGATTTCTTATTGGGGAGGCGCTGGTAGCCCTAATAGAGCTTATATTTATGGTTACACTACGAACTATGATAAGGGAATAAATGATAGGGTAGTTGTAGGTAAAGTGGAGGCTGATTTTTATCTAAGTTTTAATACTTCTTTTTCTTATAAGAATTTTGACTTTTATGCTTTAGTTGATGGTAGAGTTGGAGGGAATTTTTTCTCACATACCTATAAATATGCTTCATATAGAGGGGTGCTTGAGTCTTCTCTTAATGGAAGAGATAAAGAACATGGAGGTCTTCCTCGTGTAAATTATAAAGGAGAGACTGTGTATGACGCAATTATGCTTGATGCTGTGTTTGATGAAGGTGCTACCGCTCCATCAGCGAGCGACCCAACTCAGAGTATTGATGTTGCTGGATTGACATATGAACAAGCACTTGAAAAAGGTATTGTACCTATGATGGCTAGTGCTTTTTATATGTATAATTATGGATGGGGAATGCCTGCAGAACTAGGTGTACAAGATAATACTTGGTTTATGTTGAGAGAAGTTACTCTTGGATATCGTTTTTCAGAGGAGTTATGTAAAAAGATTGGAGCTAATTATCTGCGTATAGGCTTGACTGCACGTAATTTAGGATATTTGGTTAATAAGTTAACTGACGGGTTGAATCCTGAGTCTTTATCTAACAATAATCCTTTGACTCCAATGGATATTGGGACGGTTCCATATTCAAGAACATATGCGCTTAATCTAACTTTAAGATTCTAAATTCATATTACAATGAAAAAATATAAAGTAATACTTATGGGAGTTCTGGCTCTTTCAACACTTTCAGGGTGTTTAAAAGAGTATCAAGAACTTAATACAAACCCTGAATTGCTTGGAGAAACAGATCCTAGATTTGTTTTTACAGGGGCTACAGAGAATTTTAATAACAGTAGTCGAAATCATCTTATGGCAAAGTATAGTGGGGTGATGCAAATGATGCAATATTTGGTAAATTATCAAGGTGCTCAGGAGGGAGTTTATGTAAATCCTCAATCTACTAATCGTCCTAATCCTTTTACACCTTATTATAGTGATTATTATGCTCAGATTGGACTAAGGTTGCGCTATCTCAGAGAAAAGGTGATCCCTAGTAATGCTGAGGCAGAAAGATTTCAAAATTTGTCAGCTATAGCAGGAATTTTGGAAACTTATGAGGCTTGGTTGGTTTTTGACGTCAACGGAGCTGCTCCTTACACCGAAGCATTTAAAGTCTCAGAAGGAATTGGCAAACCTCGTTATGACTTCTATCAGGAAGGATTAGATGGCAGTCCTCTTTATAAGGAATTTGATGCTAAGGTTAAAGAGTATATTGGAATTTTGCAGAGTAATTTGCCTAATCAATATGATTTAGGAAGTAGCGATTTCTTTTACAAAGGAAATGTAGATAATTGGATTCGATTTGCTAATACTTTAAGAATAAAGATGGCTCAAAGACTAGAATTGGCTGATGCTACATTTTATAATGATGTTCTTAGTGAGGTTTTAGCTAATCCTGGAGGATTGATATCAAACAATGAGCAATCATGTGTTTATAATCATCCTAATGAGTATAATAACAATACTGATGATATGCATATCTTGACATATCAATATGCAGCATCTAGAGCCTTTGTTAATTTTATGAAGGAATATGACGATCCTAGACTTCCTTTGTTGGTAAGAAGAAATGGATTTGGTTTTGGGAATAATAATGAAATTAATGACGGCATTACTGAATTATTGGAACAACACTATCCCGATTATCAAACTAGATTTCCAGAGTTTAGCGAAAGATATTTTGGGATGTCATCTAATCCAGACAGCACGAGCACTTTATGGTCTGGAACAACTTACTTTACACTACCATACACTGAAGGAGGGGTTGACAAGACTTTGACTGTAAGGCATAATAGCCAAATTGAAAGTAGATTTTATGTTAAAAATGGAGGAAAAGTTGGGACTCAAGTGACAGCTAGAGACAAAGAAGATGCGACTTATGATGTGAGCCAAAACTCGATTAGTATTTTCACTCCTCTCATTACATATTCAGAAACTTGTTTCATGATGGCCGAGATTGCATTTAAATCTGGTTCGGCTAAAGGAGGTAAAGATGCACTAACTTGGTATCAAGAAGGCATTAGGGCTTCAATGCAGCAGTATCAGACTTGGGCAGAGAAAATGGCTGTCCCTTCTGCGATGAATTCTAATAGTGATAATTATAATCCAATTACATCAGTAAAAATTGATAACTATCTATCACAGACTGAGTTTCAAACTGTGTCCCTTGAGAAGATTATTTCTCAACAATGGGTTAATTTATTCATGCGACCTGAGGAAGCATGGGCGACGTGGAAAAGAACTGGCCTTCCAGCTTTCAAGGATCAACCAATTCCAGAGGCAGGCGTTGCTTTCCTAGAGGCTATTACTACTGGAGGAAATAGTCTAGTTATACCAAGAAGAGGTGCATTGCCTGTGCCTAATGACGCAAATATTGATAATTTTAATTCTGCTTTAGAAAGGCTTACTCAAGATCCAAACTATGGAGATATGAACAATAAGACCGAAGGAAGAATTTGGTGGGATCGTTTTTTGAATTAGTTAGATTATACAATCAGGTCTCAACTTGATTAATTGAAATTAGAAACCCGTCTCGGTTCGCACTGAGACGGGTTTTTTTGTTCCTACCCCTTTAAAATCTTGTTGACTCAAGAAAACAGCATCAGGTCGAGTTATCCATCTTTACAGAGATATTTAATCAATATGAGTACGAAGGCTCCTTCAGAGTCCTTCAAGTCCAAAATTAAAGCTTTTAGAAGTCAATTCAGAGGGGTTAGAAACATAGAATTCTTCCTATATAGATTGACCAAAATATTTGCGTAAACACAACATTTAGTCTTGATCCTTGATCCGTTTTGATCCGGACAGGAAGAGTTAATAAAACAAAAAAACCTTGTAAGTTTTTAATTTACAAGGTTTTGTATTTTTTAATTGTGGTACCTCCAGGAATCGAACCAGGGACACATGGATTTTCAGTCCATTGCTCTACCAACTGAGCTAAGGTACCTTTTTGCTGTATTGCGGGTGCAAATATAAAGGCTTATTTTATTATTTACAAAACAATTTTCTAAAAAAATATGTTTTGTAAATTTGCTTCTTTCGTTACATATATGAATTTAGTTATTGATCAGGGAAATACATTTGTAAAACTTGCTGTTTTTGAGAATAGTAGGTTAGTAGATTTGGATTCGGTTTCCTATTGTGAGGCAGAAGAGATGCTGAAAAAAATTTTTAAAAAAAATGAAATTAAGCAGGTTATCTGGTCATCAGTAGGTGAAGCAATGCCTTTTTTTGATACTTTTTTGGATAATAAAGTAGTGTTAAGGCTAACTTCTGAAACATTGGTTCCATTCTTTAACAACTATGGGTCTCCACGTTCTCTAGGTGTCGATCGGATTGCACTGGCTGCCGCTGCCGCTGTGAATTATCCTAAGAAGAATGTTTTGGTAATTGATGCGGGTACTTGCATTACTTTTGAATTTAAGAATGCCAATGATGAATATTTGGGCGGAGCAATTGCACCTGGAATACAGATGAGATTTAAGGCTTTGCACGATTATACGGCAAAATTGCCATTAGTTTCTTTAGCTTCTGTGGAGGATTTTATCGGAAATAATACAGAGACTAGTATTCTTTCTGGAGTAGTTAATAATGTAGTTCAAGAAATTGACGGTGTTATCAATCAGTATCTTGCTCGTTTTGAAGATTTAACAGTTATTTTAACAGGTGGAGACACTCTTTTTTTGGCTGAAAGAGTAAAAAATACCATATTTGCGAATCCAAATTTCCTTTTGGAGGGTCTAAACGCTATTTTAGAACATAATACACACGGATGATTAAAAAAATATTTATAGCTGTTACCGTACTATTTTGCGGAAGCATATACGCACAGGAAGGAACAGCCTCTCCTTATTCATACTACGGAATTGGTGAGTTGAAATTTAAAGGAGTTGCCGAAAATAGGGCAATGGGTGGAATAAGCGTTTATAATGACAGTATTCATGTCAACCTTAATAATCCTTCTGCATTTGGTTTTTTAAGGTATGCTACCTACACTGTAGGCGCTTCTTATAATTCCTATAATTTCAAGACAAATAATAACAAGGAGAATGCTTCAGCTGGTAGCTTGGATTATTTAGCTTTAGGATTCCCAATTAGCAAGAAAATGGGTCTTGGATTTGGATTGATGCCTTTTACGTCTGTTGGGTATAAGCTGCAATCGGAAGGTCTTATTGGTGAGAACAAGATGTTTGATCGTTTTTCTGGATCTGGAGGTATGAACAAGGCTTTTTTGTCATGGGGATACCAAGTTTTTAAAGGATTTAGTATTGGCGCCACTGCTAACTATGATTTTGGCAAAATGGAAAATGAAAAGTTGAAAATCATAGAAAATGTAGAAAATGCGACTCTTGAAACTAACCGTTCAGAATTAAGTGGGTTTGATTTTAATTTGGCGGCCTCATACAAAGGGAAAATCACGGATAAACTTCAAATGCAGGCCTATGTAAGTTATATCCCTGAGGCCAAAATTAGTTCTGATAATTTCCGTACCATCGCAGTAGGTAGGTTTTCTCAGACAGGATTTATTCCGGTAGATCTAGATGAGATTGATTTAGAGGCTCTGGGTATGAAATCTACAGATCTGACACTTCCTTCTGAAGCCTCTTTTGGTTTTGGAGTAGGGAGTGATAAAAAGTGGTTTTTAGGGGCTGATTATAAAACTTCCAAGACTAGTAATTTTGCAAATCCGTTTTTGACCGTCTCTGGACTTACCTATGAGGATAGTAAGACATTCTCAGTTGGAGGGTTTTATTTGCCAAAATATAATTCATTTAGTAGCTATTTTAGTAGAGTGGTATACCGAGCTGGAATGCGATTTGAAAATACAGGAATGGTCATAAATGGTGAAACTATAAATGATTTTGGCATATCATTTGGTATAGGATTACCAATAGGAGGATTTTCTAATGCAAATATAGGGTTTGACCTTGGTAAAAGAGGAACAACAAATTCAGGACTTGTTCAGGAGAATTACTTCAATGTAAGAGTAGGTTTGTCGCTTAACGACAGGTGGTTTGTGAAGTCCAAATATCAATAAAAATAAAACTTTAAAGAAATGAAGAAGAACATTACATTATTACTTGCGGTATTTTTAGGTTCGGTGAGCCTGGCAAGTGTACATGCTCAAGATGCTGATTGCTCAACTAATCTTTCTATTTTTAACGAGCATGCTAAGGTGAAAAACTATGATGCTGCTTATGAGCCTTGGTTGGTGGTATATAATAATTGTCCTGAATTGCATTTTGCTACTTTTTATTACGGTGAAAGGATATTATCTCATAAGATTGAAAATGCTACAGGAGATGAAAGGACTAAGTTTATAGGTGATTTGGAAAAATTATATGATGGGTATATACAATATCACCCTTCTAGAATTACCAAAGCAGATGTGTATATTAAGAAGGCCTTATTGTTATATGATACTAAGACGGGTACCGAGGATGAAATATATGGTTTTTTAGATAAGGCTTTTGTTGAAGACAGAGGTAACTTTAAAAATGAGAAGGCAATGTATATTTATTTCTTAACCTTGGTAGATTTAAACAAGGCTGGGAAGAAAGACTTGCAGTTAGTGTTTGATACCTATGATAATGTGAACGAAAAAATAGAAGATGAAAAAGCTGTTCTTTCGGATCAAATTAACTCATTGCTTCCAGCTGAGGAGGCGGGTACTTTAGATTCTAAATCTAAAAGAACGTTGGATAATGCTCGTGCACGTGTAGACAACTATCTTTCAATTAGTGAGAGTATCGATGCTACTTTAGGTAACTTGGCAGATTGTGATAACTTGATTCCTTTGTACGAGAAAAACTTTGCTGAAAAATCAAGTGATGCAGAGTGGTTAAAGCGTGCTGCAGGTAAAATGTCGGATAAAGATTGTACTTCTGATCCTTTATTTGTGAAGTTAGTTGAGTCTTTACACTCTCTTGAACCATCGGCATCTTCAGCCTACTATTTAGGAGTATTGAATGAAAAAAATGGAAAATCTGCGGAGGCAATTAAATTCTTTAATCAGTCTGTGGACTTAGAGACCGATAACTTTAAAAAGTCTAGAGTTTTGGTAAAAATAGCTACTAAAATGGGTAAAGCTTCTGCTGTAAACTATGCAAATAAGGCATTGCAGTTTAATGCATCTAACTCTGATGCCTATAGAATTATTGCTCATGCGTATGCTTCTAGTGCTAACGAATGTGGAACTACTTCCTTTGAAAAGAGAGCGATTTACTGGTTAGCTGCACAAACAGCAAGAAAGGGTGGTTTGGAATCTTTAGCAGCACGTTATGATGCTTTAGCTCCTTCTAGATCAGACATATTTGCGGAAGGAATGTCTGGTAAAACTATTACTTTTAAATGTTGGGTAGGAAAGAGTGTAAAAGTTCCATCACTATAATGTATTGATGAAACCACAATTAAAAAATAAATTATTAAACATTGTCACAGTTCTTGCTGTGACAATGTTTTTTTCATGCCAAAGCAATCTTAGTGAAATTGAAAAGATGCGCTTTACGGAAAAGTTTCCTAATGGTATTGCTGAGAACTTTGTTCTTACCTACACTGATTCTGCCAAAGTTAAAGCGATATTAAGGAGTGTTCTTAATGAAGATTTTTCTAATCAGAGTTTCCCTTATTCAGAATTCCCTAAAGGTCTACAGGTAGACTTTTTTGACGATTTGAATAATAAAAGTACCGTTACAGCTCAATATGGTATTTTATATTCAAATACCAATTTAGTAGAATTAAGAGATAGTGTTGTTCTAAAAACGCATGATGGTAAAGTTTTGGAGACCTCACAGCTTTTTTGGGATCAAAAGAATGAATGGGTTTTTACCGAGAAAAAGTTTACCTTTACCAATCCGAAAGAAGGAACCATTATGAATGGTGAGGGTATGGATTTTAACAAAGATTTTTCCATAGCCAAAGCACATAAGACCTTTGGTGTATTTGCTATAGAAGATAGAGAGGTTTCTGCTTCTGGAGAAGAACAATAGAAATTTCTTTGTTCCTATTAGTTGTTGTATTCAATTTTAATGAATTATATCCATGAAGTTTTTGAAATTTTTTGAGTATGTCTATCTAGGAGTAGCAATTTTATCTCTAATAGAGGTTTTTAATGAGTGGAACAGTCCTGATAAAACCAGGTTGTATATTTTTATTCTCTTTGCCGCTGTTTCTCTTTTTATGTTTTTCTTCAGACGTCGCTATCGTCAGCGATTTGAGAACAGAAGAAAAGATCAATAGTTTTTAGTATGTTTTCGTTACTTGTTGTAGTTGGCATTTGTTTGTTCTTATCTGCATTTTTTTCAGGTATGGAGATCGCGTATGTATCTTCCAATAAGATTCATATTGAGATTGCTAAAAAACAGGGAGGCTTTTTAGCTGGCATACTTACCAAGATTACAGAGAAGCCTTCTAAGTTTATAGCTGCGATGTTAGTTGGTAATAGCATCACATTGGTGGTGTATGGATTTGTGATGAGTGATTGGATTATGAATACACTACCAGTTACATATCATAATTTGTGGTGGCAAATCGGTATAGCAGGACTAGTCATTCTTATTACGGCTGAATTTTTGCCTAAGATACTTTTTCAATTACATGCAAATTCTTTATTAAAGTTTTTTGCAATACCAGCTTACTTTTTTTATAGACTTTTTTCTCCAATTTCTTCATTTGTTATTTGGGTTTCTGATTCTTTAATGAGAATTCTTTTTAAAACTAATAATAATGAGATGCAACTAACTATTAGCAGGGATGAATTAGGGGATTATATAACGGAGCAGATGGAGCAGGTGGATGAAGATCAGGAGGTTGATTCGGAAATTCAACTTTTCCAGAATGCTTTGGAATTTGCTGAAGTAAAAGCTAGAGAAGTAATGATCCCGAGAACGGAGATTACAGCTGTGGAATTTCGTGAAAAACCACAAGATCTGGTTCGGCTTTTTACGGAAACTGGCTATTCAAAAATTCTAGTTTACAAGGATACTGTGGATGATATTATTGGGTATGTCCATTCTTTTGAAATGTTTAAAAAACCCAAAACAATTAAAAGTATAATGCTTTCTGTGGAATATGTCCCTGAAACCATGTTGATTAATGATGTGCTAAGTATTCTTATGAAAAAACGTAAGAGTATGGCGGTAGTGCTTGATGAATACGGAGGGACTTCTGGAATTATTACTGTGGAAGATATAGTTGAAGAGCTATTTGGAGAAATCGAAGATGAGCATGATACTGTAGAGCTTCAGGAAGAGCAGTTAAGTGATGCTGAGTTTCTTTTTTCCGCTCGTTTAGAAGTGGATTACCTTAATGAGTCTTATAAGCTTAATTTACCTGAAAGTGAAAATTATGAAACACTTGGGGGGCTAATAGTGAATCATTATGAAGACATTCCTGAGCAGGGTGAGCGTGTGGTAGTAGGAGAGTATCATTTTATTATTGAGGAGGTAGCAAGTACTAAAATTCTAACAGTACGTCTTAAAATAGTACCGGAGGAATAAAAGCAAGCTCCTCATTTGGCATCCGTTAACGAGATGTTTTTTTCTTTTTTTATGGGTAATTATACTTTTATTATTACAAAGAAAATGCTATTTTCGCCCACTATTAATTTATAATAACCCTATATAAGATGGCTATTCTTGAAAAAATTAGAAACAGGTCACTATTTCTTATCCTTATTATTGGTTTGGCATTGTTTGCTTTCGTTATTTCCGATTTAATTGGAAAAGGTGATTTCAGCGCGCTAAAATCAAGTTCTACCATAGGTGAAGTAAATGGAGAAACCCTCTCGGTGGAGGATTTTAGATTGAAAGCAGAGAGCACTATGCAAAACTTAGGTCCTAATGCCAGTACAACACAAGCTGTAAATATGGTATGGGAGCAAGAAGTCCGCAACACAATCTTAGCTCAAGAGTTTGAAAAAATTGGATTGAGTATTGAAAAAGATCAAATCATTAATCTGGTAAAAAATAATCCAGCAATTGCTCAAAGTCCAATGTTTCAAAATGAAGCTGGTATTTTTGACGATGCAAAGTTTATTGAATACATAGCAGATTTAAAAGTATCTAGTCCTGATGCCTATGCCCAATGGACTATGCAGGAAGATGCCATTATAGAAAATGCGAAACAACAAACCTATTTTAATTTAATTAAAGCTGGATTAGGGACTACTGCTAAAGAAGGTGAATGGGTGTATCGTCAGGAAGCCGATAAGGTGGATGTTTCTTTTGTTCAATTGCCTTATTCTTCCATTGCAGACAGTACCTTAACTATTTCTGATAGTGAGATAAAAGCGTACATGAGTAAGCGTAAGGATGATTTCAAACAGGAGTCCATGCGTAATATTCAATATGTTTTTGTAGAAGAAAAAGCTTCAGAAGGGGACATTAATACTGTAAAGGAGAATATAACAAAATTGTTAAGTTCTTCTGTAGAGTTTAATCAGGACACCAATAGCAATGATACTATTCCTGGTTTCTCTACAGTTACTAATGTGGAGGATTTTGTTAATAAGCATTCGGATATTGCTTATGATTCTACCTTCGTTACAAAGAAACAATTGCCATCATTACAGGCAGAGGATCTTTTCGCGTTAGAAGTTGGAGCGGTTTATGGTCCTTATGAGGATAATGGATATTTTAAGATTTCCAAAATGACCGCTAAGAGACCCAATGGGAGTGCTCGTGCGAGTCATATTTTGGTAGCATATCAAGGTGCTCAAAATGCTAATCCATCTTTGGTTCGCACTAAAGAAGCGGCCAAGGCTAAAATAGATTCATTGTTGATAGAAGTTAAAAAGCCTGAGGTGGATTTTGCTACAGTAGCTCGTGAAAATTCTGAAGATGGTGCTGCTTCTCAAGGTGGAGATTTAGGTTTCTTCCAAAAGGGAGATATGGTAAAACCTTTTGCTGACTATGTGTTCGGTAATGGAGTAGGTAGTATTGGTGTTGTTGAAACTGATTTCGGATATCATATTGTTAAAATTACAGAAAA
Organism: Imtechella halotolerans; assembly: GCF_028743515.2. GTDB lineage: Bacteria > Bacteroidota > Bacteroidia > Flavobacteriales > Flavobacteriaceae > Imtechella > Imtechella halotolerans. The sequence goes on from NZ_CP117969.2 coordinate 3,000,334, forward strand.
AGAAGATGTAGTTCAATTGGCTACCATAGCTCAAGAGATTGAAGCTTCCGAGAATACTATTAATGATTTATTTGCCCAGGCAACTAAATTTGAAATGGCGGCGACCGAGGATTATAAAAACTTTGGTGATATTGCTAAAGGAATGGAGATGAATGTTCTTCGTGCTGATAATTTATTGGCTATTGATGAGTATATAGTAGGTTTAGGTAGTCAAAGAAGCATCGTTCAATGGGCTTTTGCTAAGGATACCAAGCATGGAAATGTAAAGCGTTTTAGTGTAAATAATGGATATGTTATAGCGCAGCTCACTAAGAAAACGGAGGAAGGATTAGCAGCAGTTAAAGATGCACGTCCTTTTGTAGAACCAATTTTGATTAAAGAGAAAAAGGCTGAATTGTTGAAAAAGAAAATGGAAGGGAAGTCCATGCAGGATATCGCGTCTGCTAACAAAGTAGAGGTGAAAACGGCAACAGGCCTTACTATGAAGAATCCATTACTTGGGGATGCTGGTAGAGAGCCTAGAGTTGTTGGTACTGCATTTGCACTTGAAAAAAATGCTACATCTGGCGCTATTGAAGGTAGTAATGGGGTTTATATGATTCAAGTTACTAATTTGAATATTGCTCCTAAACTTGATAGCTATAAAACATATATGGCTAATGCGACTACCTTAAAGGTAAATCGTGCTGGTCAGACAGTATACTTGGCTTTACGTAAAGCTGCAGAGGTTGAAGACAATCGCGCAATGTTCTACTAGGAAGTATACGTTGAATAGAAATTAAAAGAGCCATGCAATTGCATGGCTCTTTTGATATAAGTCGTTCTATTAAAATTAACTAAGAATCATGTCTGAATAGCGGATAATGGTAGGATATCCTTTTGATTTGAAATAGTTAATTACATCCTCGTTACTTGCGGCTAAAATAAAATCACCTCCCCAAGCTCCAAGGCTTTTTATTTCTCCTGGAAAATCTGGAAATAGATGTGATTGTACTGTAGGTATATCGAGTGAATTTGAAATAAGTCTTTCGTGTTCTTTAATGAGTGAGCAAAAGTTTTCAAGGGACTGAGTTAAAGTGATCTCTTTGGTAAGGTTTGTCAGCTCCTCAATAAGATGATTTTTGTGCTTTGCCAATTTGCGGTATCGCTGAATTCCTTCTTTGCTATTTTGTTTTTGATTCAAGTGAACAAAAAATAAACTATCCTTAAAAAGTGGGTTGTATTCGATGGGGGTGATTTCAGGTTGACTGTCCTTAAGTTGGTACCATATAGGCTTGTTTTGCTGAGCACATGCAATATCATAGCCACTGCCCCCAAAACTTTCAAAAAGTAGCTTAAAGGCGTCTATTTGGGCCCATTGGGCTATGTTATTAATTAATGTTGATGAGGATCCTAATCCCCAATCTCTAGGAAATTCAAGCTTAGTCTCCACATGAAAATTTTTTTCAATTAGGAAATTTGGGTTCAGTTGTTTTGCAGTACAAAGGATTTTCTCTAAGGTTTGCGTAATTGGATCTGTAGCTTTTCCAGAAAATAATATTTGTTGGTACCAGCAATTATTTCGTTCATCTAGACTCTTCCATTGTAGGGAGCCTTCTGTGCTTGGCCGAATTGAAAGCGATTGGCCGTATTGGGTCGGAAGCGCCAATGCTAAGGCACCGTCAAGTACTGCATATTCACCTGTAAGCAGTAGTTTTCCGTGACTGTAAAACGTTATTATCACTAGTTTGAAGTTAATTGTTGATAGGCAGCAACAACTTCGCTGTGAATCACAGTTTTGTCTTTAAATTGGTGTGCAATTAATTTTTTTTGCTCTTCAGTCGCGCCTAATTGATTTAAAATATTAAAAAGATGCATTTTCATATGACCTTTTTGGATTCCTGAAGTAATAAGTGATCTCAAAGCAGCAAAGTTTTGAGCAAGACCGGCAACTGCAACTAATTGCATTAGCTCTTTTGCTGAAGGTTTGTCCAAAATTTCTAGTGCAATTTTCACCAAAGGATGTAATGAAGTAAGTCCACCAACGGTACCCAATGCTAGTGGTATTTCAATCCAAAATCGAAATATTCCATTTTCAATAGAGGCTTGAGTTAAACTTCGATATTGGCCATCTCGAGCTGCATAAGCGTGAATTCCAGCCTCAACTGCTCTAAAGTCATTGCCAGTAGCTAAGACCACCGCATCAATTCCATTCATTATTCCTTTGTTATGAGTAACAGCTCTATGAGGTTCTGCATTGGCTATGGCTACGGCACGAACAAATTTTTCTGCAAATTCATGTGGCGTTAGTCTATCTTCATTAAGTGCTTCAACAGGGCAACTGACTTCCGCGTGGACTATGCAATTAGGGACATAGTTCGATAAGATGCTCATGACAATTTGAATATCTTTTTCACTTGATGTGAATTCAGAATAATCTTGGGCTGCGGCTTTAAAAGTTTTTGCGAATTGTTCTAGGCAAGAATTAATAAAATTGGCACCCATGGCGTCCAAGGTATTAAAGGTTGCATGTAACTGGTAGTAATTGGTTAAAGCTTCCGTTTTATCTCTGAGTTCAATGTCAATAATTCCTCCTCCTCTTTTCTCCATATTTTTGGTAATATCTTTTACCGCATGAATTAATTGAGGCTTTATATAGGTGAAGAAAGTTTGTAAACGGCTTTTATCACCTGAATACATAAAATGTACTTGTCCAATTTTTTCTGTATCAATTACTTTTGCAATAAATCCTCCTCGTTTTTGCCAAAATTTTGCTGCTTTACTAGCTGCTGCCACTACAGAACTTTCCTCAATTGTCATTGGAATGGTATAATACTCTCCATTCACTAAAAAGTTGGGAGCTACAGCAAATGGTAGATAAAAGTTAGAGATGGTATTTTCAATAAACTCGTCATGAAGCTTTTGGAGTTGTGTGTCCTCATTCCAGTATTGCTTTAGTACGTATACTGCATTTTCGTCATCGTAAAAATAGGCCTTAGCTAGCCAGTCTATTTTTTGTTCTTTAGTAAGCTTGGAAAATCCTTCAACAGGTCGTTTCATGGTATAATTATGAAAATAAAGCTACAAATATACTAAATATTGATAGCAGCTTTGACGGCAGATAACGTAGATTACTATACTAAATAAGGTAGGTTTAACTAAAAAAGTTTAGTTATTTATTAAATATTTAGTAAACTTGACGGTTTTTTAATTTATCTGTAACCTTCATGAGAAAACTACTCGTATCGCTACTGATTTTAAGTTCTTTTTCAGTTTTTGTAAATGCTCAAAATCAACAGATTACTATTGAGGATGTGTTTGGAAGTACCTTTCGCACTCGCGGGATGGATGCTTTACATTCGTTGAACAATGGTACTCAATATACCGTATTACAGCACAACCGCAAAAATAATAGCGTTTCTGTAGAAATGTATAATTATGCTACTTCTACCCAAGTGGCAACTGTGGTAAGTTCTTCAAATCTTCCAGGAAATTTTTATTTCACATCCTATGAATTCAGTAATGATGAATCCAAATTGTTATTGGGAGGGGCTAGTGAGCCGATTTATCGTCATTCACAGTTAGGTACCTATTATGTGTACGATATTAAAACTAAGGTTGCCACACTTGTTTTTGATAAAAAAATACAAGAGCCAACACTTTCACCAGACGCTTCTAAAGTTGCCTTTGTACATAACAATAATATGTATGTAAAAGACTTGTCTAATGGAGCTGTCAAGCAGATTACTACAGATGGTGTTAAAAATCAAATTATTAATGGTATCACTGATTGGGTTTATGAAGAAGAATTTGGCTTTGTTCGTGCATTTGAGTGGAATACCAATGGTTCTAAGTTAGCTTTTATACGATTTGATGAGAGGGAAGTTCCTGAATTTTCCATGGACATTTATGGGAATGGACTGTATCCTACGCAACAAGTGTTTAAGTATCCTAAAGCTGGGGAAGCTAATTCTAATGTGTCTCTTCATGTTTACGATATATCTTCAAAGGAAACGGTGACAGTAGCCTTAGATAATCCGTATTATATTCCTCGTATAAAGTGGACTAATGAGTCCAATATTTTGAGTGTACGCACTTTAAATCGTCATCAGAATGAGTTAGATTTGATTTTTTACAATGCTGCAAACAATACATCTGAATTGATTTTAAAAGAAACTGATAAGGCATATGTAGATGTAACGGATGATCTTACATTTTTAGCGGATAATAGTTTTATCTGGACGAGTGAGAAGTCAGGACATAATCACATTTATCATTATAGTAAAACTGGAAAGTTAATCAATCAGGTAACTAGCGGTAATTGGGAAGTGACCTCCTACTATGGTTATGACGTTAAATCAAAGCAAATTTTCTATCAGTCTGTAGAAAATGGTTCTATAATTCGTGATGTATATACCATAGGATTAAATGGTAAAAACAAAAAACGTCTTTCTGCTGAAATTGGTACAAACTCCGCAAAGTTTAGTGCGAACTTCAGTTTGTTTATCAATACATACTCAAGTATAACTACACCACCTCGATATACATTACATCGATCAAAGGATGGAAAGATGTTGAAAGAAATTGTGAATAATACACCTGTATTAGAAAAGCTAATGGAGTTTGGCGTAACACCAAAGGAATTTTCTACCATCTCGGTTAATGGATATGATCTCAACATGTGGACTATTAAGCCAAACGATTTTAACCCTGACAAAAAATATCCGGTTCTAATGTTTCAATACAGCGGTCCTGGCTCGCAACAAGTAGCAAACCGTTGGTATTCAGGAAATGATTACTGGCATTTTATGTTGGCTCAACAAGGTTATATCGTTGTGTGTGTCGATGGAAGAGGAACAGGTTTTAAAGGGGCAAAATTCAAGAAAATTACTCAAAAAGAATTGGGTAAGTTTGAAGTAGAGGATCAAATAGCAGCTGCGAAAAAATTGGGAGAACTTCCTTATGTGGATGCCAATCGAATTGGAATATGGGGCTGGAGTTATGGTGGGTTTATGTCTTCAAATGCTATACTTAAAGGTAATGAGGTGTTTAAGGCTGCCATTGCCGTGGCGCCTGTCACCAGTTGGAGATTCTATGATACCGTTTATACGGAACGTTATATGACTACACCTCAAGAAAACCCTAGTGGTTATGATCAGAATTCCCCAATTTATCATGTGGATAAATTAAAGGGTAACTATTTACTTATTCATGGTTCAGCCGATGACAATGTTCATGTTCAAAATACCATGGTAATGATTGAGGCTTTAGTGCAAGCAAATAAACAATTTGAATGGGCAATTTATCCTGACAAAAACCATGGAATATACGGTGGAAATACGCGAATACAATTGTATACAAAAATGACCGAATTCCTAAAGGAAAACTTATAATTTAAACCAACTTCGATGAATCAAACACAAGCACCTTCCAAAGAACTATTTGGGCATCCGGCAGGCTTATTCTATCTCTTTTTTGCTGAATTATGGGAACGATTCAGTTTTTATGGAATGAGAGCATTGTTGACTCTTTACATGGTCAACGAAATTTTTGAAGCCTTAGTAAATAGAGATACTGCAGCAGCGGCTGTTTACGCTTCTTATGGGTCATTGGTCTATGCTTCCACTGTTATTGGTGGTAGAATTTCCGATACCATATTAGGGATGCGCCAATCCATCTTCTTAGGAGGTATTTTGATGGCAATTGGGCATTTTGTGCTTGCCATAGAAAATAATGTAGCCTTTTTCCTTGCACTTGCCTTTATAGTTGTTGGGAATGGATTTTTTAAACCTAATATTTCCACTTTTGTAGGTTCATTATATAAAGATGGAGATTTGCGAAAGGACTCTGGATTTACCATTTTCTATATGGGAATCAATATAGGCGGTTTTGCCGCTCCACTCCTTTGTGGATGGCTGGGTAGAACTTATGGGTGGCATTATGGTTTTGGACTTGCAGGAATTGGAATGTTAATAGGTTTGTTGTTTTTTTGGAGTGGAATTCGAAAAAATGTGTTTGGTGATAAGGGATTACCACCAAGTGTAGAAGTTAATGAGAGAAAAGTGATGGGGGTTAAGCAAAAGCAACTCATTCCTATAATCGCATTCTTATCAGCTCCACTTATTGCTTTTCTTCTTTCTTCATATCAAGCCGTTGGAGGAGGAACAACATTTCTTGGTGATCAAAACATTGTAAATGTTATTTTTAAACTAGTAGGTTTTGTGATTGTGGGATACCTCGGATATATTTTGTATCAGGCCAGTCCAGAAGAACGTAAAAAGTTATTTGTGGCTATCTTTATCACCTTATTTATGACCATATTTTGGGGATTCCATGAGTTGTCAGGTAGTGTTATTACCCTTTTTGCAGCCAGAAATGTTAATTTATCTTTCATTGATGCTGCGCAGACAAATTCATTGAATTCAATGTACATAATTATCTTATCTATACCTATTTCCTTACTTTGGGCTTATCTTTCAAAAAAGAAATTAAATCCGCGGACGCCGTATAAATTTGGTTTAGGATTGGCATTGGCAGGATTGAGCTTTTATGTGCTTTCTCTTAGTGGGAATAGTGCGGATGAAAATGGGATGGTTCCTTTTTCGTATTTATTGGTAATGTACTTTTTGATTTCTGTAGGAGAACTGTTTATGTCCCCAGTTGGATTATCTAAAATCACTGATTTATCGCCAAAACGTATTGTTTCATTTATGATGGGTATTTGGTTTTTATCGTCAGCCTATGCTTTTCAGCTTGTGGGCTTTATAGGTAAAGAATTGGCTGTAGAAAGTGACAATACAGAAATTAGCGGATTTGATTCTTTAAATACGTATATAGGTGGATTTGATCTAATTGCTAAATACGCCATTGGAGCTGCCGTAATTATCTTGTTAATTTCGCCTCTATTGAAGCGTATGATGGGTAAAGTACATTAATGTTGATTGAACGTAAATAATATAATTTGATATGAACCAAACCTCAAACTCAACTAGTCAGTTTTTTGAAAATCCAGTGTTAGGACATCCTGCTGGGCTTTTCGTTTTATTTTTTACCGAAATGTGGGAGCGTTTCTCTTACTATGGTATGCGTGCCTTACTAATATTGTTTTTTACAGCCTCAATAATGGATGAGGGCTGGGGATGGCCTGCAGAATGGGCTTTTGCCATCTTTGGAACGTATACTTCTTTGGTGTATCTCTCAACTATGTTGGGGGGGTATTTTGCCGACAATGTAATTGGAATTCGAAAAGCAGTGGTGCTTGGAGCTCTTTTAATGACTATTGGTCATGCCTGCATGGCGCTAGAAACCACCTTCTTTATTTATTTAGGACTTACCTTTCTGGTTTTTGGTAGTGGTTTTTTTAAACCTAACATGACTTCTATTATTTCTGAAATGTATAAGGATAGACCAGAGAAAAAGGATGGTGCCTACACTATATTCTATATGGGAGTTAATGCCGGTGCTTTCTTAGGTATTTTATTGTGTGGATATCTTGGCGAAAAAGTAGGTTGGAGCTGGGGCTTCGGAGTTGCTGGTATTTTCATGCTTTTTGGTTTGTTACAATTTTGGTTAGCGCAAAACATTTTTGGAGATGTAGGAGTAAAGCCAAAAGGAAAAGAGGTAGTCGTTGTTGAAAATACTTCCACTGAGGATTCAGAGGAGAAAAGAAATCCTTTTACTAAATTTCATAAAATATTAATTTTTGCGGCTGCAGCTTTAGGGTTGGCTTGGATACTTAATGATCCTGTTTCAAAAATTTCAGGAGGAGAAATGAATCTCTTTAGTTTTGAATTTATGGGTATGAGTGGGCCAACGGTGGTAATATTGTTTGCGTTACTTTTATTTATTTTGTTGTTGGCTATACGTATTCCTAAATATGTAAAAACTACTCGAGATAAAATGCTAGCCATTATATTTTTTGCTTTTGTAACCATGTTCTTCTGGGCCATATTTGAACAATCTCCAAGCTCATTAACCGTTTTTGCAAGGGATTACACTCAACGTACACTTGAAGGTAATGCAGGGTTGGCTTTCAAAATTATTAACTCATTAATGACTATTATTCCTTTGGCTGTTATTACTTGGGTTTTAGGCATGTTGTTTAAACGTACATTTGGGAAATATGCTTGGTCTAATATCTTCTTATCACTTAGTTTTGTTATTGTATGGGGGATTGCTATATGGATGTTGATTAATGAGTTTAGAATGGAACAGACCGAAGTGCCTGCATCATGGTTCTCTGTGCTTAATTCCTTATTTATTATTACACTTGCTCCTTTGTTTTCGAAATGGTGGGAAAGTAAGTATAATCCAAATGCAAATATGAAATGGGCTATTGGAATGGGGCTTTTAGGTTTAGGAATGGCTTGTGTGGCCTTTGGTGCATCTGGAATTGAACCTGGGGCTAAGACAGCATCTGTAAGCATGATATGGTTGATACTGGTATATCTTTTCCATACTATGGGAGAGTTGTGTATATCCCCGGTAGGACTTTCCTATGTGAGTAAGCTAGTACCGGCTCGAATGATTGCGACAATGTTTGGTATTTGGTACCTGGCTATTGCTATCGGAATGAAGTTAGCAGGTATGTTTGCTGAATCCTCGGCAAGTATTGCTGAAGAAAAAGGGATTAGTCATTTCTTCTGGATCCTAACCGGTGTTTCACTTGCATTAGCTATATTGTCAGTTTTAGTATATCCGGTTATTAAGAAACTTATGCATGGTGTAAGGTAATGTTAATAAATAAAACCGCCACTGGTTTTTTCGTACTTTAGACGAATTATTAGCCCTAATTGTTTTAATTATGAAACACGCATTTTTTGTTCTAATTTTATTCATTGCCGGATCTGTATCGGCCCAGGAAATTAATTGGATGACTTTTGAAGAGGCATTGGCTGCCCAACAAAAGAAACCTAAGAAAATTTTTATGGATGTATATACTGTTTGGTGTGGACCTTGTAAATTACTGGATAAAAATACCTTTTCCAATAAGGATTTGGCAGCTTATGTTAATAAGCACTTTTATCCTGTAAAATTTAATGGTGAGGGTAATGAGGAACTAAATTACCAAGGTAAAAAGTTTGGAAACCCACGTTTTGATCCCAAAAGAAAGGGTAGAAATGGCGTGCATGATTTAACTGTTTATTTACAGGTGAATGCATACCCTACTATGGTTTTCTTTGATGAAAAGGGACAGACTCTTATGCCTGTTCGTGGATATCTAACACCCGATAAATTAGAAGTTTTTCTTAAGTTTTTCAAAAATGATGATCATAAGAAAATAAGAACTCAGCAAGATTTTGATGCATATCAGAAGAATTTTAAATATGAGTTTAAAATCTAAAATTATTTTTTAATCCATTATACAGCTCCCCTTTATGTGAATGCATTAAGGGGAGCTTTTGTTTTGAAGTGCACGTTGGTTTTCAGATTTGTTTTTATCCTTAACGACAAGATATAAAGGAGTGTATGACGGTAGTTTATGTGTCATAATTGGGTACCCACATGCAAACTATAGTACTCACGGTAAAATGATTTTGTAGCTGTAATGATTATGCTCAAGGAATTTATTCCAAGGGCATCACTAGAGATTAATCAAGTATATAAATTGGTTTATTTTATAATATTCTTTTTGCCTTTACAAAGGCATTACTCCAGTATCCTTCCTTTAGAGAGGATATAATGACACCTCTTGAGGTTGATGAGTGAATGAATTTAATTTCTTTTCCAGCTTGAACAACCAGACCAACATGGTTGATTCGTTTCCCTCTATTGGTTACAAAAAAAAGTAAATCACCAACACTGACCTGATCCAGTTTTATATCATCTCCTTCACGCGCCATTAGATAAGAGGACCTTTGTAGGGTTATGTCGTGATTAAGAAAAGTTGTGTAGATTAATCCTGAACAATCCATTCCTTGACGTGTAGTTCCACCCATTCTGTACCTTGTTCCTGTATAAGAAAGGGCAGTTTCAATTATGGCGTCGACCTGAGAATTTGAAGAGGTAGGATTCGCTATTTTAAGATCCGTTGTAACAGATGGGAATGTTGGTTCTGTTATGTTTATGTAATTTGGTTCAGTTTTGACTATTCTAGTTGGTGAAACTACTTCTATACGTCTTGTGCTTCCACAAGAAGTTAAGACCAATGCGGTAAGGTAGATGAGTATGGAATGAGGAATTTTTTCTGATAACATAGGGCTGCAAATTAGTAAAAAAAATCAATGTTTATTACTTGAAATAATTAAGTCAGCTGTTTTTTGACTTGCACCGCGTCCACCTAATATCTGTTCTAATCTGTAATATTCCATAAAAAGGTGTTCCCGGTGGTTTTTATCTAATATTTTGCGAAGTTCTATTTCTAACTTTTTAGAGTTGCATTCACCTTGGATTAATTCTGTTACTACCTCCCGGTCCATGATTAAGTTGACCAGCGATATATATTTTAATGTAATTATTCTTTTTGCAATTTGATATGATACCCAATTACCTTTATAGCATACTACTTCAGGTACTTTAAAAAGTGCAGTTTCTAGAGTGGCAGTACCACTTGTTACTATCGCAGCATGCGCAACACTTAAAAGATCATATGTTTTATTGGCAATATAACTGACGTCTTTAGAACCTATGAAGGGCTTATAAAATTCAAATTCCTGACTTGGAGCTCCAGCAATTACAAATTGATATTCAGGAAATTTAGGAAGCATTGTAAGCATGACATTTAACAATTTTTTGATTTCTTGCTTCCTGCTTCCAGGCAGTAATGCTATAATTGGTCGGTCGTCCAGGTTATTTGCCTTTTTGAAATCATCTGGATGGATCTGTTCTCTGTCTGCTATAGCATCAAGCAAGGGATGTCCGACAAAATGCACAGGGAACGAATGCTTTTTTTCGTAAAAATCCTTCTCAAAAGGAAGGATGACATACATTTTATCTACATCTCGCTTGATTGCTTTAATTCGATTTTCTTTCCAAGCCCATAACTGAGGAGAAATGTAATAATGTGTTGGAATACCTCTGAGTTTAGCCCAATGTGCTATACGCATATTAAAACCTGGATAATCTATAAAGATTAACACATCTGGTTTAAAAGCATTTATGTCTTCTTTGCATAAAGTGATGTTTTTTAGTATAGTACGTAGGTTTAGTAGTACTTCTAAAAAACCCATGAAGGCCAGATCTCGATAGTGTTTTACTAAGGTTCCTCCAACTTGTTGCATGAGATCACCACCCCAAAACCGGAATTCGGCCTGTGTGTCTTTTGCTTTAATAGCTTTCATTAGGTTGGAAGCATGTAAATCTCCTGAAGCTTCCCCGGCTATGAGGTAATATTTCATCTTGTTAAAATTTCGACCTGCTTTTATTTATATGAACTTTTCAATTAGTATGAAAATTGCAGTTAGCATAGTAGCTAGAAGGACTCCTCTGGCTCGCTGGTCACGTTTTAATTTTAAAAAACCAAAAAAGGCGAAAAGGTTTAAAATGGCACCCAATGCTAAAATACTTCCAAGATATCCTTGTTCTTGTGCTATTTGTAAAGTGGTAAGAAGGCTAAGTTTTGAAAATATAAAAACATACGCTATGACACCGACAATATTCGCAATAAAACCAACTGTCAATCCAATGAAAAGATCTTTTTTAGTCATTCAGTTTCCAAGTATTTAATTTTTGAATAGCGTGATGAGCCGTTAAATCAAATTGGACAGGTACCACGGAAATATATCCGTTTTCAAGTGCCCATTCATCAGTGTCTTGACCCTTGTCTTGATTTACAAATTTACCAGTTAACCAGTAATAATTTCTTCCTTGAGGATTTACACGTTTGTCAAATTCTTCAGCCCAAAATGCCTTCGCTTGACGACATACCTTAATTCCTTTTATTTCATTTTCTTTAAGCTTAGGTATATTGACGTTAAGAACAACATTTTCTGGGATGCCTTCCTCAAGAGCATTTAATGTAATTCGTTTAATGTAATTTCTGGCTGCATCAAAATCTGCTTCCCAATTATAATCTAGAAGTGAAAAACCAATAGCAGGGATTCCTTCTATTCCTGCTTCTACAGCCGCACTCATAGTTCCTGAGTATATTACATTAATGGATGAATTCGAACCATGGTTAATGCCACTAACACATAAATCTGGTTTTCGATTAAGGAGTTCATTGACTGCAAGTTTTACACAATCTACCGGGGTTCCGCTGCAACTGTATTCTATTTGTTCCCCATCATCTATTGTAATAGGACTGCAGTACAATGTAGAGTTTATAGTTATTGCATGGCCCATTGCACTTTGAGGGCTGTCTGGAGCAACGACTACCACGTCACCCAATTCATTCATGATTTTTATAAGACATCTAAGACCCGGGGCTGTAATACCATCATCGTTAGTTACTAATATTAAAGGCTTTTTTTGCATAAGAAAGAAGGATTGTTTGCAACAAAAATAAGCATTTTAAGGGTTATGAAAAGATTACCGGTCGTTTAACAAAAAATTAGTATCATTGTAAATCAATGGCACAGTTTTTTATATAATTTTAGTGTCAATTCATTTTTCGTAAACTACAGCTGTGTTTAATTGTTGAATGAATACAAGGAAGAAAAAAATAGTAGGACGTTTTTTGTGGACTCAACTAATGTCTATACCACCCTCAAAAATGAAAAAGGAATGAAAAGGAATCTAACCTATTTACTGTTTGTAGTTCTAATTTCGGCTGCCTCATGTAGCTTTACTACGAAGTCTTTTGATAATCCAGATAAAGACAAAGTATTACTTGAAATTATTAAATATGTAGTTGAGAGAGGTCATTTTGATCCTAAATCAACAGATGATGAATACTCTAAAGGAGTGTTCAATAGTTTTATAGAAGCTATAGATGGACAAAAACGATACTTTTTGCAATCGGATATTGATGACTTTAAGAAGTATGAACTAGAGATAGATGATCAATTGAAAAACAATTCACTTGAGTTTTTTAATGTATCTCACGAACGACTTTTAAAGCGTATGGAAGAGTCAAAAGCAATTGTTGAAGAAGTGCTCGTTGATCCTTTTGATTTTTCTACTCAAGAAACTATTAATGTGGATTATGAAAATTTACCATATGCCACCAATAAGGCTAATTTAAAAGAACGTTGGCGTAAACTTTTAATGTTCTCTACATTGTCGAGTTATCATAGTAAAATGAAAGAGAATAGTAATTCTGAAAACCCTCGAAGCTCTGCTGAAATTGAAAAAGAAGCTAGAGAGGCAACTCGCAAAACTATTATGGAGTCGTTTGGGTTAATGAATGATTTACAGCGTCGTGATTGGTTCTCAATGTATGTTAATAGTCTTGTCGAAGAATTTGATCCACATACTAATTATTTTGCCCCTGAGGATAAGGATCGTTTTGATGTGAGTATGTCAGGTAAATTTGAAGGTATAGGTGCTCGTTTACAAAAACGTACCGATGGAATAAGAATAGTTGAAGTTATTTCGGGTGGACCTGTATGGAAAGAGAAAAGCCTTGAGGTTGGTGATGAAATAATGAAGGTTGCCCAAGAGGGAGAACAGCCCGTTGACATTGCAGGTATGCGTTTGGACGATGCAGTAAAGTTGATTAAGGGACCTAAAGGGACCAAGGTGTTTCTTACAGTGAAACGAGTAGATGGTACTAATGAGGTTGTGTCGATTGTTCGTGATATTGTTGAATTGGAAGAATCTTATGCCAAAACGGCCTTAGTAAGTCATAAAAATCACACTTTTGGAGTCATTAATTTACCTAAGTTTTATATAGATTTTAAAGATTATAAGGAGCGAAATGCGGCCTCAGATGTTGCACTTGAAATTGAAAGATTAAAGGCAGAAGGAATGGATGGTCTGGTACTTGATTTACGTGATAATGGTGGAGGATCTTTGAAAACTGTTGTAGATATGGCAGGTTTCTTTATAAAAGAGGGCCCCGTGGTTCAAGTAAAATCGGCCGGTCAACGTAAGGATGTCTTAAGTGATACCGATAAATCGATACTGTGGGATGGTCCTTTGGTGATTCTTGTGAACGAATTATCGGCTTCTGCTTCTGAGATTTTGGCTGCTGCTATGCAGGATTATAAACGTGCTATTGTAATTGGAAGCAAACAAACCTATGGGAAGGGAACCGTTCAGAATGTGATTGATTTAAATCAGTTTTTGCAAAACAGTGATTTAGGAGATGTAGGAGCTTTGAAAATAACAACTCAAAAGTTTTATCGTATTAATGGTGGGTCTACTCAATTAGAGGGCGTTAAGGGTGATGTAGTGGTTCCTGATCGTTACAGTTATATTAATATAGGAGAAAAGGATCAGAAAAATCCGTTGTCATGGGATCGTATAGAACCGGCTTCTTATGAAAAGTGGGACGGGATAATGAATTATGAAGAAACCGTGAAGAATAGTCAAGAGCGTATGGCTAACAATGACTATTTGAAGCTGGTTGATGAAAATGCAAGATGGGTTAAAAAGCAACAAGACAATATGGTCTATCCACTTAATTATGAGGCCTTCAAGCGGGAGTTGGAAAAAGATGAAAGCATGGCGAAGCGTTTCAAAAAACTTTCTGAATACAAAACAAATCTAACATTCTTATCATTACCTTATGAGCAAAAAGAGGTGGAGAAGGATGAGGAGCTTAAATTACGTAGAGATCGTTGGCACGAAGCACTTTCGGGGGATGTATATGTAGAGGAAGCCATTAATGTGTTAACTGATTTAAAAGAAGCTACAGTTAAACAACGTGTAGCGGCTATAAAAGGATAGTATGAATGAACAAGTCAGTTCATTAACAACACTGGCGCTCCAAAAGTTTAAAAGAAACTTTTGGGGCGTTTTAAGTTTGTGTTTTATTACATGCTGTGGCTTACTTGCCGTATTTGCGTATGTTTTGGCTCCAGATAATTCGGTTAATGCGAATCATATGCAACTTACCATTCATTCGCAGCCTCCAGGTTTTTCAGTTGATATGCTAAGGATACCTTCCGAAAATAAAGAAACACAATCTGTTTTGAGTCGTTGGTTTTTTGGAAGTCGGGCAACGGAAACTGAAATTCCAATAGTTTCCTATAAGGTGGTGGATTCTTTGTTGTATTATAATGAATATCTACCCGATGGCGTGATGGGGTTGGAAAAGGTGGTTCCTTTATCGAAATGGGGAGCTGATGCCACTTCTGATGTTGTGGAAAAATGGATTGATACTAGAACATTTTGGCTAGGGACAGATAAGTATGGTCGAGATATGTTAAGCAGAATGCTTGTGGGAACTCGAATTTCTTTTTCAATTGGGTTTATAGCAGTTTTTATTTCTCTGATTATTGGAATTACGCTGGGGGCTTTGGCAGGTTATTTTGGAGGAAGAATTGATGCTTTAATTATGTGGTTTATTAATGTAACTTGGTCTATACCTACTTTACTGCTTGTTATTGCCATGACATTGGCACTAGGTAAGGGTTATTGGCAAGTTTTTATTGCAGTAGGATTGACTATGTGGGTTGAGGTTGCTAGGGTTGTGAGAGGTCAAGTTTTGAGTGTAAAAGAGACACAGTATGTCACTGCTGCAAAGGCATTGGGATATGGACATCTGCGCATTGTCTTCAAGCATATTTTGCCAAATGTTATGGCCCCAGTCATTGTGATTGCGGCTGCTAATTTTGCCTCAGCAATTTTGGTAGAAAGTGGGTTGAGCTTTTTAGGGATTGGGGCACAGCCTCCCACACCAAGTTGGGGTGCTATGATTAAGGATCATTACAGTTATATTATTTTAGGAAAAGCATATTTAGCATTGGTGCCTGGGGTTGCCATAATGAGTCTTGTGATGGCATTTATGCTTGTAGGTAACGGGCTTAGAGATGCCTTAGATGTAAAAAATTAAAGTCCGCAATTAGCGGACTTTATGTATTAGTAATTATTGTTTTCTTCTGGTGAATTCACGTTCTGCTTTCTCTTGTTTGAACTGTAGTTCTTTTAATTTAATTCGCTGATTGCCTATTTTATGTTCCCATTTTTGCATTTGTTCAGCTGTTAGTTTACCCTTTAGCCTTTTTTGATTGTAGCTATGTTGATCTCTTGTGATTTTTAATTCAGCTTTGCGAACACGATCTTGTGCCTTGATCATCTGTTTTTCTGCTTTTTGAGTTTTAGCTAGTGCACGTTCAGCTTTTTTTTGGGCCTTTTCAGCTCGTTTGCGCTGTTTTTCTAGGTTTTTAGCAGCTTTGATTTCTTTAGCTTTTTTCTTGTCTTCTTCTTTCTGAATGCGTGCTTGTTCTTTTGCTAGCGATTTTTCAAGTTTAAGTTGTGTCGCAATTGAATCTTGGATTTTGACATTTTCTTGAGCAGGGGCTTGCCAAGCTATAAGGCTTAGTAATAGAAAAAGTACTGTAAAATTCGTCTTCATAGATTATTTTTAGTTTAAAAGATAATATTGCTTAATTACGGAGATGCAAATGTATAGAAAACTAATTGAAAGTAGTTATGCCTATCGCTCCATCCAATCATTAATGCGATTGGCATCGAACTTTAAAAATATAAATAATAGAATAGTGAAGCCCCATAATCCAGAACCACCGTAACTAAAAAAGGGTAATGGTATACCAATAGTGGGTAATAAGCCAATCACCATACCAATGTTGATCATAAAGTGGAAAAACAATATCGATACCACGCTATATCCATAAATTCTACTGAATTGTGATTTTTGTCTTTCAGCAAGATAGAGTAGACGAAGTAATAGGGCGGTAAATAGTAATACAACTAATGATGTACCTATAAATCCCCATTCTTCCCCTAATGTTGTAAAAATGTAGTCTGTGTCTTGTTCGGGAACAAAGTTTCCTTTGGTACGTGTTCCCTCCATGAAACCTTTGCCAAGTATTCCTCCTGATCCAATAGCTGTTTCAGACTGATGGGTGTTGTATCCTACAGTGCGTTTGAGTTGATCATTATTAGTAATTTCATTATCTAAACGCAGCCAAAGACTAAATCGGTCTCTGTGGTGTTGTTTAAAGACGTTTTCATAGACCATATTAGTTGAAAAGGATACGAGACCACAAAGTAGTACCATGGCAATAATTGGAAAGATACTAACTTTCTTAGCGCGTTTTTTTCTAAGGTAGTAATATAATGCTCCTAAAATAAAAGAGGTTAGGATTGTAAGAACTAAACCGAACTTAAGTGTAGATATAAAAATGATGGTTAACAATGTACCTACTACTAGGTAGGCTGCTGGTAATCCTTCACGATACATTACAAAAAAGAAGGATGCATAAACAACCGTACTTCCTGGGTCAGGTTGCAGTATAATAAGTAAAGCTGGTATAGCAAGAATTGCAAATAGTCTAAGTTGATCTGAAAAAAGTTTTATATTAGTTTGAATGTCACTGAGATATTTAGAAACTGCCAATGCTGTGGCCACCTTAGCAAATTCTGAGGGTTGTAGGGTGAAGGGACCAATACTGTACCAGGCAGTAGCTCCATTGATATTTTTTCCAAATAGAAATAATCCTGCTAAAAGTACAATAGATGATAGGTAGAAAATACTAGCAAATCGTTCATAAAATTTAGCCTCAATGGAAAGTACAAATATAATTAACAAAACACTTAGACAAATGAAAATAAGTTGTTTGCCGTATGGTTGGTCTAGGTTAAATAAAGCTGAATTTTCATGAACATGTGTTGTGGAGTAAATATTTAGCCAACCAATACCAACTAGAGCTAAGTATAGCAATATACTCAACCAATCGATTTTTTGTAATACAACATTTTTGGCCATTAGCGGTTAATTGTAAATGGTTTGCCAC
Organism: Imtechella halotolerans; assembly: GCF_028743515.2. Lineage (GTDB taxonomy): Bacteria > Bacteroidota > Bacteroidia > Flavobacteriales > Flavobacteriaceae > Imtechella > Imtechella halotolerans. The sequence goes on from NZ_CP117969.2 coordinate 3,018,117, forward strand.
TATAGGGTTTGGCATATTCTTCTTCTAAACTTTTTTCGAGCATTCGCTTTTCAAGGTGAGTTCGAGTAATTTCCCCTTTCAAATATTTTTCAATCATTAAAGAAGCTATAGGTCCTGCCACTCTCGCTCCGTAATATCCATTTTCTACAAAAACCGCAATGGCTATTTTAGGATCTTCAATAGGAGCAAAGGCCACAAATATGGAATGATCGGTAAGCTGCATTCGAACTCCATTTACACGAACGTAGTTCTCCGCAGTTCCTGTTTTGGCTCCTATATTAATTCCTTCCATTTGAGCACCTCTCGCAGTACCATCAGTATAGGCTTTATGCATTCCCTGGATGATTGGTTCAAAGTGTTTCGAATCAATAGTGGTGTATTTTGGTTTTACGTATTCTTCAAATTTAATGGGTTCATTGTTAATTTTTTTTATAATGTGTGGAGTGTAAAAAAATCCTCGGTTAGCCACAGCTGCAAATACATTCGCCAATTGAATGGGGGTGGTTACTGATTCTCCTTGACCGATGGCATTGGAAATATTAAAGGTAGGTCCCCATCTGTTCTTTCCATATAATCGATCATATAAATCGCTATTAGGTATTTTACCTGGACGGCCGGCTGGAAGATCATACCCAAGAAAATCTCCAAGTCCAAAACTTTTAACATGTGAATGCCAAACATCCATTCCTTCCTTAGAGGATGGGAATTTTTCAATTGTTTTACGATAGGTATTAGCAAAGTATGAATTACAAGATTTAGCAATACCGTAGTCTAATTGATTGCTAGCACGTCCACAATGACATCTCATAATGCGACTTCCATAGCGATAGCCTCCGTTGCATGAAAAACTAGTGTGTTCGTCAATGATTCCTTCTTGAAGTCCTATTAATGCTGTAATGATTTTAAAAGGAGAACCAGGTGGATACTCTGCTAATAGTCCGCGATCATACAAAGGTTTTGCTATTGAATCATTATATAAAGCCGTATAATTTTTGGAACGTTTTCGACCTACAAGTAAATTAGGATCGTAGGTGGGTGCAGATACCAAAGCAAGGATCTCTCCTGTCTTGGGTTCTATAGCAACAATTCCACCATGTTTTTTTTGCATCAATAATTCACCATAAGCTTGTAAGTCCTCATCTATGGTGAGGTGAACGTCTTTACCTGGAACTGGTAGGGTATCGTAGAGACCATCTTTGTACCTTCCAATTTGTCTGTTGAATCGATCTTTTTGAAGGTATTTTACTCCTTTTTTACCACGTAAATATTCTTCATATTGCATTTCTACCCCTTGTCTTCCTATGAGTTCTCCAGATTGATAGTAGGGATTACGAGCCATATCACGTTCGTTTACCTCGCTAATATAACCAAGAATGTTACCTCCGACATGCGTTAGATAATGACGTAAAGAACGTTTTTGAATATAAAACCCGTTGTATTTACGCATTTTTTCTTGAAGAATTGCGTATTCTTCTTTAGACAATTGAGGAATAAAAACCGAAGGTTTGATGGGAGAATAGGTCCGTGCTTTATGAAAGCGTTGAGTGAAATCCTCCTTTGTGATATTTAGAAGCGAGCAAAATTCTAGGGTATCTATGTCTTTAACCTCCCTAGGGATGATCATAATATCATACGCTGGTTGATTTGCAACCAATAGATTTCCATTTCTATCATAAATATAGCCTCTCTCCGGATAATCATAAACGGCTTCAATGGCAACATCCTGCTCGATATTTTTATCTGAGATGTCAGATACTACCTGTAGGTAGTATAATCGAGCTAGAAGCGCTATGGCTGTTAGAATAATTAAGGATGCTAAGAGTAGCTTTCTCATGATTTTTTAGGACTAAATAGCGTAATAACCAACATGCTTATTAATAAGGTAAAGAATCCAGTGACTCCAGTTTTAATTAAAATTGAAGGAAGGTGGTTAAAGCTAAAAATCTCTAAGGAATATAATACCAAATGATGTGTTAAAATTAGTAGAGAGACATAGGTGAATCGTGGGGCAAATAGCGTATTACCTAATTTTATGGTTTGAAATTCATAACTAGTACCAAAAGACAATCGCAATAATAAAGGTCTTAAATAGGCAGCAAAGACGCTTGCACCAGCATGTATTCCTCCGGTGTCTCCAAACATGTCAATAGTTAGGCCTAACAAGAAAGAAAGACCTATAAAGAGTATGCGTTGCTCTTTAAAAGGGTACCAAATAATAAATAAAACGTAAAGCATTGGATTGGAGAAACCGAATAAATTAATATTATTCAGCAGTACTACTTGAAGTAGTACCAATACGATGAAACGTGTGCTATTTGTTAGTATATCGTTATTCATTACATTAATTGGTATCCTGCTGCAGCTGCTGTTGTTCTTCCCGCCAACGATTTTTTATGATATAAACATGTCCAATATTTGACATATCATTGAATAAGGTAACTTCAATAACGAATGAGTTGTCGTTTGCGTTTAATTCAAAAGATGAAATTTTTCCAATTGGTATGCCCTTTGGGAAAATGGTTGACATTCCTCCTGTTACAATAGTATCCCCTTTTTTAACATTGGCTTGTCTAGGTATATCGACTAGTTGCACTTGGTTCAATTCTCTTGTGTCCCATTTTAAGGTTCCAAAGTGATTTGAATTTTTAAGTTGAGCATTGGTTAAAGATAGCTCGTTGAGAAGGGTTTGTACGGTGGCAAAATTTTTGGATGTGTTTTCTACAATTCCAACAACACCATTAGACGTTATGACCCCCATGTCTTGTACTAGACCATCCTTTGTGCCTTTGTCAATAGTGAGGTAGTTTTTGGCATGCTGTATACTATTTTTAATAACAGATGCCGATATAACATGGTATTGATTTAGCACACTGGTAGAATCCATCGTTAACTCAGGTTCAGTCGAGAATCCTTTGTTTATGGTTACTTCTCTAAGTCTTCTATTTTCTTCAATAAGAAGTTCGTTTTGGCTTTTTAAAGAAAAATAATCTGACCAATTATTGAAGGTCTTGAACACCCCTCCAGTTAGCCAATTGGCAGAATTTATAAACTTACTGCGTTGATATGAATTGGCCTGGACCGTAAATAATAGTGAAAGCGTAAAGAGCAACAAGAAGACAATGAAATTTTTATGTCTTATGAAAAAGTTGATAATCTGATGCATTCACTTAAGGGATGTTTTTGGTTTATTTTATAAGTATACTTTTAAAGCGTTCTAGATTTTTCAATGAAATCCCTGTGCCTCTTACTACAGCACGTAGTGGGTCTTCTGCTATGTAAACAGGTAAATCAGTTTTCATGGAAAGCCTTTTGTCGAGACCTCTTAGCATAGAACCTCCTCCTGCAAGATAAATTCCAGTATTATAAATATCTGCTGCAAGTTCTGGAGGTGTTTGGGATAATGTTTCCATGACAGCATCCTCAATGCGTAAAATTGATTTGTCTAGAGCCTTAGCAATTTCGCGATAAGAAACTTGAACTTGTTTAGGTTTTCCAGTTAAAAGATCACGTCCTTGAACCGACATTTCATCTGGAGGGATGTCTAAATCTTCTGTGGCAGCTCCAATGGATATTTTGATATTCTCTGCGGTACTTTCTCCAACATATAAGTTGTGTTGAGTTCGCATGTAGTAAATAATATCATTGGTAAATACATCACCAGCAATTTTGACAGATTTATCACATACAATTCCACCAAGTGCAATTACGGCAATTTCAGTAGTACCACCTCCAATGTCAACAATCATATTACCTTTAGGTTGCATGATATCTAAACCTATACCAATGGCTGCAGCCATTGGTTCATGAATAAGATATACCTCTTTACCATTAACACGTTCACAAGATTCTTTTACTGCACGCATTTCTACTTCGGTTATTCCAGAAGGAATACAAACCACCATACGCAAAGACGGAGGAAAAAGTTTTTTCTTTAATGCTGGAATATTTTTAATGAATTGATTTATCATTTGTTCCGAAGCATCAAAATCTGCAATAACTCCGTCTTTGAGTGGGCGAATGGTTTTTATATTTTCATGAGTTTTTCCCTGCATGAGATTTGCTTCTTTACCAACGGCTATAATTTTTCCGCTGATTCGATCACGAGCCACGATTGAAGGGCTGTCTACTACCACTTTGTCATTGTGGATGATTAGAGTGTTGGCTGTACCTAAGTCTATAGCAATTTCCTCTGTTAAGAAGTCAAAAAATCCCATGTGTAATTTAGCGTATGTATTATGTGTGTATGTTAACTTTCAAAGGTAACAAAATTAATGTTTAAAATGGCGGGTCCCAGTAAATACCATTGAAATATTGTGCTCATTACAATAGTCAATACTCAATTGATCTTTAATAGATCCCCCTGGTTGAATTACGCTTGTTATTCCTGCATTGTCAGCAATTTCCACGCAATCTGGGAAAGGGAAAAATGCGTCACTAGCCATAACAGCTCCTTGTAAATCGAATTCAAAAGAAGTAGCTTTTTCAATAGCCTGTCGAAGTGCATCAACACGGCTGGTTTGACCCGTGCCACTAGCACATAATTGCTTGTTTTTAGCTAAAACTATAGTGTTCGATTTTGTGTGTTTGCAAATTTTTGCAGCAAACAACAAGTCTTCTAACTCACTTTCAGATGGATTATTGTTAGTCATATATGTTAAATCCTCAATAACATCTGTTTTTGAATCTTTGTCTTGAACAAGTACTCCGTTTAAACATGTGCGAATAGTGGATTCAGGTAACTGAACATCATTTTGTACCAAAATGATTCTGTTTTTCTTTTCTTTAAGGATTTCAATTGCATCTTCTTCAAAGATTGGTGCGATCACAACTTCACAGAAAAGATTGTTTATTTCTTCGGCTGTTTCTTTGTCAATAGTATTATTGGCAATTAGAATTCCTCCAAAGGCAGAAGTAGGGTCACACGCAAGGGCGTCTAGATAGGCTTCCTTGATAGTGGCTCTTGTGGCTATCCCGCAGGCATTGTTGTGTTTTAATATGGCAAAAGTAGGTGCGTCATTTTTAAATTCACTCATTAAATTTACTGCGGCATCAACGTCTAAAAGGTTGTTGTAAGAAAGCTCTTTTCCATGAAGCTTATCGAACATGGCCTCAAGGTCTCCATAGAAATACCCTTTTTGATGAGGATTTTCTCCGTAACGTAATTCCTGACCTTTTTGCTCACTTACCTTATGTACTGGAAGCTGCTCTGTTTGATTAAAATAATTGAAGATGGCCGTGTCGTAATGGGATGAAACATTAAAAGCTTTAGCGGCAAAACGTTTTCTTTGATCTAAAGAAGTAGCTCCATCATTTGATTGAAGAACTTCAAGAACTTCCGCATAGTCTTCCATTGAAGCTACACATAATACATCCCTGAAATTTTTTGCTGCGGCCCTAATTAATGAAATTCCACCAATGTCGATTTTTTCAATAATATCTTGCTCAGATGCTCCACTGGCGACTGTTTTTTCAAATGGATATAAGTCTACAATAACTAGATCAATCTGTGGGATTTCGTATTGGGCCAATTCGGCAACGTCACTTGGATTATCTTGGCGATTTAAGATTCCTCCAAAAACTTTAGGATGCAATGTTTTAACTCGCCCTCCTAAAATTGAAGGGTAACTTGTAACATTTTCTACTGGAACTACACTAATACCTAAATCTCTAATGAAAGTCTCGGTGCCGCCTGTGGAATATATGGTTACGCCCAATGCGTCCAATTGTTTTACTATAGGTTCGAGCCCTTCTTTACTAAATACTGAAATTAACGCGGATTGTACTGTTTTTGTAGTGTTCATTTTTGATGTGTTGTATTTGAGTGCAAAAGTAGTTTTTTGAAGTTATTTTTTAGGGATAAAAGCTTGAAAAATTTATATTTTTTTAGTAGATTTTAATGCTTAATCACAGATACAATATTCAACTATGTTAGTGTATTTACGCGTTTTTAAGGAAAGTTTCAATTTTGCTATCAATGCACTAAGAAACAATAAGTTGAGGACCTTTCTCTCTCTGTTAGGAGTTACGATCGGTATTTTCTCTATTATTGCTGTATTGGCAGCTGTTGATTCTTTGGATAGGAATATCAAGGAAAACCTGTCAGGACTTGATATGAATACCATGTATATTAGTAAATATTCCTTTGGTCCAACGGATGTTCCTAGATGGCAGAGAGATAATTTTCCGCAAACTAGCTATCAAGAATATGAGTTTATACAACGTAATGTAGCGGATGTAGAGGAAGTTGCCTATGTTATTTTTGGTGCTCGGGAAACTGTCAAGTCGGAAGGTGTAACCTTAACAAATATAGAAGTGGTTCCTGTGACAAGTGAGATTTATGATATTGAGGAGTTTAAAGTTGAACAAGGTCGGTTTTACACTCAGGCCGAATCCTATTCTGGCGCAGCAGTGGTAGTTTTGGGATACGGAGTTGCAGAGAAATTATTTGAAAATGCGAATGCTATAGGTAAGCAGGTGAGAATATATGGTAGAAGGCTTACTGTAATTGGGGTATTGAAGAAGTTTGGTGCGCAATTGTTTGATTCTCCGGATGAAAAAGTGTACGTACCAGCTAATTTTGTTCGTAGGTTTATGAATAGTGGACCACAAGGAGTTCCTGGAGCAATTATTTTAAAACCTAAGAAGGATGTGGATATAGCAGCTTTTGAGGAAGTATTAGTTCAGAAACTTAGAAATTATAGAGGAATGAAATATGAAGATCCTACTAATTTTTTTGTCAATAAGATGTCTGGGCTTCGTGACGCTGTAGATAACATTATTGGAATGATGAATATGGTTGGATGGGTAATTGGAGGTTTTTCTATATTAGTAGGAGGGTTTGGAATAGCTAATATCATGTTTGTTAGTGTGAAAGAGCGTACTAGCCTTATAGGTATTCAAAAATCATTGGGCGCTAAGAATAAATTTATTCTTTTCCAATTTTTGTTTGAGGCAGTTATTTTAGCATTTATTGGAGGTTTAATTGGGTTATTTTTGGTTTGGGTCGTATCTATTATTGCATCTTCTATGACAGGTGATTTCAAATTTGTACTTTCTTTGGGCAATATGGTTTTAGGATCTGCAGTTGCAGTAACTATAGGGTTGATTTCTGGGATTGTCCCAGCATGGAGCGCATCAAGGCTTGACCCTGTAGAGGCAATACGTACAGGAATGTAATACACATAGGTATTTAAAAAGAATAAAGCTCCAATTTTGGAGCTTTATTCTTTTTAAGGTATACATGGCATTATTTCATTATTTCAGCCACTTTTTTATTCACAAATTCTAAAAACGTAACATCTTCTTCTGAAAAAGGGTCGGCAGTATGTGAATCAATATCAATTTGACCTACGTTAACACCATCTACGAAGAGAGGAATTACAATTTCAGCCTTAACATATATACTGCAAGCAATGTAGTTGTCTTGTGCTTTTACATCAGGAACTACAAAGTTCTGGTTGGAGACTGCTACTTGTCCGCAAATACCCTTACCAAAAGGTATTATAGTGTGATCTGTAGGTTCTCCAGCAAATGCCTTTAGCTTCAGTTCTTCTTTATCTCCATTCCTAAAATAAAACCCAACCCAATCGTAATATGGCACTGTGCTTTGTAAAAGTTCGCATACGGTTGTTAATTTGTCATCAATATTGAGCTGAGCCTCCAAAAGGATGTTTTCCACATGTGGTTTAAGAGATGATAGATTCATATTACAATTTTTTTGTAAAAGTATCATAAAACCATGATACCTAAAAAAGTAATATTTGTATAAAATTGTTAAAAACTCAATGTACGCGACAGTATATATTGAATCCTTTCCATCTGCATTAATTATTTGTTCGTTTTTTACTTCTATTTCCATTGTTTTTTTTGCCTTTAAAGAGTCCCTTTTTTGAGCGCCCAGATTTCAAATTCACCTTTTCTTTTATAATCAATGTTATGTGCATTTTGGAATCATTTTAAAGTTTTAAAAGGGTTAAGGGATTCATAAAATTGTAATTCAATTGAAAAATTTTGTAATTTTGTTTCCAAATGAAATCCTATTTTTCTAAAATAACATCCTTATTACTAGCATTTTTGGTGCTTTTTTCAACGGTCTCATGGGCAATTGATCAGCATTTTTGTGGAGATATGCTTGTGGATACTGCCTTGTTTTCTAAGGCGGAAGGATGTGGTATGGAACTAGCTCCTGTTTCCAATGAAGGGGTGTCGATTTCACAAGAGACATGTTGTTCAGACGAAGCCACAATAGTTCAAGGGCAGGATGTGCTTGATATTCAGACATTCAAATTAAAATGGGAACAACAAGTATTTGTTGAGGCTTTTGTCTACAGTTATCTCGATTTGTTTGAAAACCTAGACAAAAATGTTATTCCTTTTAAAGATTATATTCCACCCTTACTGGTCCAGGATATTCAGGTTTTAAACGACACTTTCATTATTTAATTTATCTAAACGGTTGATTAGACTATGCGTGCATTGTATGGTCTTTAATTTTATTGGCTTTAATCAATAATCGTTTTAGATAAAATTATGTTTCAGAAAATTATACACTATTTTTTGCATAACCGATTAGTAACAATGTTGTTGCTTATTGGTTTTGTAGGCTGGGGATTGTCCACAGCACCTTTTAATTGGGATACCGGGTTTCTTCCTAAGAATCCTGTTCCTGTAGATGCCATTCCTGATATAGGAGAAAATCAACAAATTGTTTTTACTGATTGGCCGGGAAGATCTCCCCAAGATGTGGAAGATCAGATTACGTATCCTTTGACGACTTCATTATTAGGGATTTCAGGAGTGAAGTCTATTCGCAGTACTTCAATGTTTGGTTTTTCAAGCATTTATATCATTTTTAATGAAGATGTTGAGTTTTATTGGTCTCGTTCTAGAGTACTTGAAAAATTGAATTCGCTACCATCAGGGTTGTTGCCTCAAGGCGTTCAGCCTACTTTAGGACCTGATGCTACGGCACTTGGTCAGGTGTTTTGGTACACCTTGGAAGGGAGAGATTCTTTAGGTAATGTTACTGGGGGATGGGATTTGCATGAATTACGTACTACACAAGATTACTTTGTAAAGTATGGATTGAATGCGGTTGAAGGAGTTTCTGAAGTAGCCTCAGTTGGGGGGTATGTAAGAGAATACCAAATTGATGTTAATCCGGAGGCTTTAAAGGCCTACAATATTGGGATTGATAAGGTGATGATGGCCGTTAAAAATTCAAATCGTGATGTAGGGGCCCAAACCGTTGAAATTAATAATGCCGAGTACCTTATTCGTGGTTTAGGATATATAAAGTCTTTAAAAGATATTGAGCAAACAGTGGTAGCTGTTAATCAAAACAAGCCTGTTTTAATAAAGGACATAGCTGTTGTCTCATTAGGGCCTCAAACGGTTAGAGGTGCCCTTGATAAAGGAGGTGCTGAAGTTGTTGGTGGTGTCGTTGTAGCCCGATATGGTTCCAATCCGTTGGCAGTTATAAACAATGTAAAGGATAAAATAGAAGAGATTGCACCAGGTCTTCCTCGAAAAACACTAAGTGATGGGACAGTTAGTCAACTTACAATAGTTCCTTTTTATGATCGGACTCATCTGATAACTGAGACCATAAGTACCCTTGAACATGCTTTGACTGATGAAATTTTAATTACCATATTGGTGGTAATTGTGTTGGTTTTAAACCTTAGAGCTTCTGTTCTTATCTCAATTTTGCTTCCTGTGGCGGTATTAATGACTTTCATTGTAATGCGTTATGCTGGGGTAGATGCAAATGTGGTTGCTCTCTCGGGAATTGCCATTGCAATTGGGGTTATGGTTGATGTAGGTATCGTATTTGTAGAGAATATGCTGCGACATTTTGAAATGCAAGATCAAGAAAAAATGTCAAAGTCCGAAGTGCTAAGCCTTATATATAAATCTACCATAGAAGTGGCTCCTGCTGTTTCTACGGCGTTAGCCACTACTATTGTGAGCTTTCTGCCTGTTTTTTTTATGGAACATGCCGAAGGGAAGTTGTTTAAGCCTCTTGCTTTTACAAAAACATTTGCACTTGGGGCAGCCTTTGTTATAGGAATGGTGATACTTCCAGCGCTTTCATATTATATGTTTTCTTTTAGATTACATAGAGAAAAAATTGCTAAAGCATGGAATATTTCGTTAATGGTAGCTGGGATTATTTTGGCTATTGTATTTAAAATGTGGTTGCCATTAGTTTTAGTCTTACTCGGGTCATTGTATTTTTTACAACCGAAAATTAATTTTATAGGTAAGTATTCTAAAGAATTAATTTTAGCCATTATCCTTTTGGTGACAATTGGTATTTTGAGTGATTCGTGGAGTCCTTTGGGATTGCAATCCGGAATTGTGTCCAATTATATTTTTGTAATAGTACTGTTGAGTCTGATTCTACTGGCACTCTGGTCAGTGGTTAAGTATTATGAGACCATTTTAAGGTGGTGTCTACAAAACAAAGGAACTTTTTTGATGCTTCCTGTAATCACTATTATGCTAGGGCTGGTCATTTGGCTAGGGTTTCCTAAAATCTTTGGGTTTGTGCCTAAGACCTTTGATAAAATAGGCTGGAATGTACGCACAACTTCTGTATGGTCCGGATTGGCTCATACCTTTCCAGGAGTAGGAAAGGAATTTATGCCATCTCTTAACGAAGGTAGTTTTTTATTAATGCCTACAGCTATGCCCCATGTCGGGGTAGCAGAGAGTAAACGTATTCTTCAACAATTGGATATGGTAATTACTCAAATACCAGAAGTGGAAGTTTCTGTTGGGAAATTGGGAAGAGTAGAAAGTGCGCTTGATCCAGCACCAATATCTATGTATGAGAATGTGATAAATTATAAGTCAGAATTTTATACAGATCCATCAGGAGAGATGCATAAGTATAAGGTTGATTCAGAAGGCCGTTTTATACTGGATAATGGAAGTGTGTTAAGTAATGATGACATAATTTTACAAGGAATATCACCAGAACGATTGCAATATGATAAACGAGGACGTTATCTACGAAATTGGAGAAGTCATGTTAAAAGCCCTGATGATATCTGGAATGAAATTGTAAAAGCATCTCAGTTGCCTGGAGTAACTTCTGCACCTAAACTTCAACCCATAGAGACTAGACTGGTAATGCTGCAAACCGGTATGCGTGCGCCAATGGGTATTAAGGTTTATGGGCCTAACCTAGAAACAATCCAGGCTTTTGGATTGGAGCTAGAGTCAATTTTAAAAGAAGTTCCTTCGGTAAAGCATGAGGCAGTTTTTGCCGACAGGATTGTGGGGAAACCTTATTTGCAATTAGATATTGATAGGGACGCCATTGCTAGATTTGGTCTTAGCATTGAAGAAACGCAACAACTTATTGAAACAGCAATTGGAGGAATGCCAGTTTCTACTACGGTTGAAGGTAGAGAGCGTTATCCAATACGCGTTCGATACCCGAGAGAGTTAAGAGACGATCCTGAAAAAATCAAAAAAATATTAGTTCCAACACCTACAGGTGCTCAAATACCATTGGGGGACTTGATAACCGTAAATTATCTTAAAGGACCTCAAATGATAAAAAGTGAAGACACCTTTTTAGTCGGATATGTTCTTTTTGATAAAAAGGAGGCTTTTGCCGAGGTGGATGTTGTCGATGAGGCACAGGAATTAATTCAACAGAAAATATCACAAGGGTTATTAGAAGTTCCAGCGGGAGTAAGTTATAAGTTTTCTGGTAACTATGAGAATCAAGTGAGGGCGGTGAAGCGTTTGGCTTTGGTAATTCCTATTTGTTTGCTCATTATTTTCTTACTGCTTTATTTTCAGTTTAAAACAATTATTGCGTCTACCATTCACTTCTCAGGTGTTTTTGTTGCATTTGCTGGTGGATTCATAATGATTTGGTTATATGGACAGGAATGGTTTATGAATTTTGCTATTGGAGAAACTCATATGAGAGATCTTTTCCAAATGCAAACAGTCAATTTGAGTGTCGCTGTTTGGGTTGGGTTTATAGCATTATTTGGTATAGCCACAGATGATGGCGTTCTTATGGGTACTTATATTCACCAAGTGTTTGAGGAGAAAAATCCTCAGACTGTTCCTGCAGTTCGAGCAGCAGTTTTAGAAGCTGGGCTAAAACGTGTACGACCTGCAATGATGACTACCGCGGTAACTATTATCGCACTTCTTCCTGTACTAACCTCTACAGGTAAAGGATCTGATATTATGGTGCCTATGGCCATTCCAACAGTAGGAGGAATGCTTATACAGATCATGACCATTTTTGTAGTGCCAGTATTACAGGCGTATTGGAGAGAAACAGTTGTAAAAAAGAATAGCAATGAAGCTTAAAATGAATTTAAAATATATTGTTAGTTTAGTTTGCTGGGTTATGGCAACAATAACAATTCAGTCACAGGAACTTGATACTTATCTTAAGATAGCTATACAAAACAGTCCTCAAGTAAAGGCTGCTTACAGTACATTTGAGGCAGCTCTTCAAAGAACACCTCAAGCTAATGCATTACCAGACCCTATGCTTACTGCAAGTGCATTTGGGAAAATGATGGAAACCAGATTAGGGGCACAAGAGGCACGTTTTACTCTTATGCAAACCTTTCCTTGGTTTGGAACATTGGGGGCTAAAAAAGAGGTGAGTCAACAACAAGCTGAGGCTGCTTTTCAAAACTATTTAGAAGTACGTAATGAGGTACTTTTAAATGTCAAAAAACTGTATGCTGAATTATATCTTGTTGATCAGACCGTTCTTCTCGAGGAAAAAAATGTGAACGTATTGGAACAATATCGTTCCCTTGCCCTTAATGCTTTTGAAAATGGAAAAGGTTCAATGGCTGATGTTTTGAGGGTTGATATTACTATTAATAAGGCAAAGACTAATTTGGCTCTTTTGCAAAGTCGAATAGCTCCAATGAAGGCTGGTTTCAATGCCATGTTAAATAGGTCCATTAAAGAGGAAGTGGTTATTTCAAGTATGCTCCCCTTAAAACCACTTCAAGAGCGTCGTTATGATGAGAATCTTTTTTCGAATAATCCTAGAATGAGTGCCTTACAACGTCAGTTAGCCTCACTAGAGGCCCAGCAACAAGTTGTGCAAAAAGAAGGACTTCCGGTGGTGGGATTAGGAGTTGACTATTCAATTCTTAGTAAGTATGATACAATGACTATGGCTAATAATGGGCAAGATGCTGTTATGCCTATGTTGTCAATTTCACTTCCTATTTTTCGTTCGAAATATAAAGCGAAACAAAAGGAGGTGACCTTTCAAGTGGAATCAAAAATTCATGAACAAGAGGCTCTGGCTAATAGTTTGATGGCAACCTATCATATGGCAAGTTTCGAAGAGGAACAAGCACACAAGTTAATAGCCCTATATAATAAACAAATTCAAATTGCGCAGCAGAATCTTCAATTGTTGTTGTCAGCTTATAGTAACTCTACGGAAGAGTTTAATGAAGTTTTGGCCGTTCAGCAAGAACTATTAACCTATCAAATAGAGCTGATCTCACAATTAAAAATTGCTTTTGTGTCACAGGCAACAATTGAGTTTTTATTGTTTGATAATACATCAGAAAATACCGATGAAAATTAAAAAACACCTAAGAAAATGAGAACTAAAAGAACAATAGGATATAGCATACTGATTTTAATAATCGGAATATTTTTAGGTTGGGCTATTTTTGGTAGCAGTAACCACAATGGTCATGCACATGAGGAAGGGGTAAATGAAGCTCAAATTTGGACTTGTTCAATGGACCCCCAGGTTAGACAAAACGAACCAGGAAAATGCCCCCTTTGTGGAATGGATTTAATTCCATTGGAAAATATGGATACAGGCGGAAGTCCCAATACGGTTGTTATGGGCAAGGACGCTGTTAGGTTGGCTAATATATCAACCATAACAATAGGATTTCAGGATGCTAAGAAAGAGCTGAGGCTTAATGGAAAAGTCCAGGTAGATGAACGAAAGGTGTATGCGCAAACAACACATATCCCTGGTCGAATAGAACAGCTTACCATTAATTTTACAGGTGAAACAGTGTCAAGGGGGCAGCAACTCGCTCAGGTATATTCACCTGATCTTATGACGGCTCAAGAAGAATTACTTCAAGCCTTCCGGATAAAAGAATCGCAACCAGAACTTTATGAAGCAGCTAAACAGAAACTTCGAAATTGGCGGATTTCAGAAAGTAGTATTCAAAAGATCATAAGTACTCAAAAGCCGATTCAACGCTTTTCAATTACAGCCGATGTTTCGGGTGTAGTGACAGAAAAGAAGGCTAATCTAGGAGATTATGTTGATCGTGGTATAGCCTTGTATGAAATTGCAGATTTGTCAAGTGTTTGGGTGTTGTTTGATGTGTATGAGGCTGATATGGCTTGGGTTAAAAAGGGTGATAAAGTAAATTATACGATAGCATCGTTGCCTGGAGAAAGTTTTGAAGGAGTGGTGTCTTTTGTAGATCCATTTATAAATCCGGAAACTAGAGTTGCTACCGCTCGTGTTGAAGTGAAAAATACGAATGGGATGTTGAAGCCAGAAATGTTCGCTACAGGTCTGGTGATTCCTAAACAGGCTTACATTCAAGAATCTCAGGTTATTGTACCAAAGTCTGCCGTACTTTGGACAGGTGAACGTTCAGTAATCTATGTGAAAAAGGAAGTGGATGAGATGATGCATTTTGAACTTCGTGAAGTTACTTTAGGAGCTTCACTTGGAGAAAACTATGTGGTGAAAAACGGGTTGCAATTAGGAGAAGAGGTTGTTGTTAATGGAACATTTACTGTGGACGCAGCTGCTCAATTGGCAGGTAAGCCTAGCATGATGAATCACGAACAGTTGCCACTTCCTGTAAATGCGGAAGACGTATCATTTGTTGAAGTCAGTAAAGATGCCAAGAAGGCAATGCAGCAGGTAATAACTGATTATTTAATTTTAAAAGATGCGTTGGTGTCAGCAGATAAATTAGTAGCTCAAAAGCAACTAGGTTTATTGATGAATGATTTTGAAAAGGTTGGAATGCAATTGCCTGGTTCGGTTTGGGAACCCTATAAAATTGCATTTACCGAAGTGTTAAAAAGTATGGGGAGCAAAGATTTGGAGGCAATACGAAAGCTTTTTAAACCGTTATCTCAATCCATGATCGCCATGGTTCAACAGTTTAAGCCTCATAGTGATGCTCTTTATGTCCAATATTGTCCTATGTTTGAGGGAGATAAGGGGGGAAGTTGGTTAAGTATTTCTAAAGATATAAAAAATCCATATTTTGGTGATATGATGCTTAGCTGTGGAGAAGTAAAGAAGGAAATAAAACCATAAAATGACACACACCTATACGATAACGGGAATGACAGGAAAGGGATGCCAATCTTCAGTTGAAGAGTCCCTTAAAAAAGTGGATGGGGTTTTACAAGCCAAGGTTGATTTAAAGAGAGAAGAAGTTCAAATAACCATGGAAAGTCATATTCCGTTAGAGTATTTTCAGAAAATTTTAGCCCCTAATTATGGAATAACCATTAAGGATTCGGGTAATGTTTTTGCTAAAGCAACTGTACTTCCTCCTGGATTACAGAAAAGCGAATGGCAACAACTGTTTCCCATGTTTTTAATCTTAGGCTATATCAGTGTGGTATCTGTACTTATGAATATTAATTCCCTTGTGGTGAGCAATATTATACTTCAATTTCTGGGACTTTATTACGTCGTGTTTAGTTTCTTTAAATTACTCGACCTAAATGGATTTTCTATTAGCTTCGCTATGTATGACGCGATAGCGAAGTACGTGCCTATATATGGTAAAATTTATCCTTTTTTGGAAGTTGCTATTGGAGTACTGTTATTGTTGAAGTATCAATTGATATTGGCTTTAGTGACGGCAATTTTTACTTTAGGTGCAACAACAATTGGTGTGATTCGTGTATTAATGGAAAAGAAGCAGCTGCGATGTGTTAGTTTGGGAACAACATTAAATATACCTCTTACTAAAGCAATCCTAATAGAAAAAATGGTAATACTATTTATGGCTTGTTGGATGTTAATTAATTTGTAATATATGGTAAATAGAAAAGTTTCCATGCGCATAAGAAAGGTACATAGGTATTTGGGTGTGTTTTTAGGTATTCAGTTTTTGTTTTGGACTATTAGTGGGTTGTATTTTAGTTGGACTGATATTGATGAAATTCATGGTGATCATTTAATGAAACCAATGGGTGAAAAACACCAAATGCAATTTGAAAATTTGAGCTCGCCGTCAGAATTAGTTAATAAGCCTATCTATAGTATCGGCATTAAAGAAATTAATCATCAGCCTTATTATTGGATAAATGAATCTGAATTAATACATGCTCGAACCGGTATTGAAAAAGAGAATATTACTCAAGAAGAGGCCAAAGAGATTGCTAATAGTCAAATGGTGTCAGGGTTAGTTGTCAAGGAAATCAAATTGCTTACTGAAGTTGGTAAACACCATGAATATAGAGGGAAACCATTGCCTGTTTGGGAAATTACCTATGATCATCTTGATCACATTAAAGCTTATGTAAGTGCTGCAGATGGTACCTTTCAGAAGGTGCGATTTCGTGCATGGAGATGGTTTGATTTTTTATGGATGACACATACTATGGATTACGAGGGTAGAGATGATTTTAATAATATAGTCCTCAGAGCATTTTCGCTATTAGGTCTAATTACAGTGCTAAGTGGTTTTGTATTGTGGTTTGTATCCTCAGCTACAGTACGTCGCTTATTTAATAAAAGTAAACAACAATAATTTTTAAAAACAACAAAATGAGAAAATTGATGTTCGGTGCGGCTATCATGTCGCTAATGTTCCTAGGAGCATGTAAAAATGAAGGTAAAAAAGACGAAGCAGCTACAGTTTCGACAGAATTAGCTATGGGAGATATGGCTACCTTTGGTGTACGCGGTAATTGTGGCATGTGTAAGGCTACTATAGAAAAAGCGGCTACAGCTCTAGAAGGAGTATCCAAAGCTGATTGGAGTGTTGCTAAAAAACAGATAGCTGTTACGTATGATGCATCAAAAACAAACATTGAAGCTATTCATCAAGCAATTGCGGCAGCGGGGTATGATACAGAAAAAGCTACTGGAAATTTAGGTGCTTACGAGAATTTGCCTGCTTGTTGTAAATATGACCATAGCATGGAAATGAATCAATCTGGTGATGGTCCAGCAGAAGGAGCACATCATTAAGATATGATTGACAATAAAAAAATCCGAAGCAAAACTTCGGATTTTTTTATTATTCATGATTTCTATTACATCATACCTGGCATTCCACCCCCCATTGGAGGACCAGCAGGTACATCTTCCTTAATGTCAACAAGTGCGCATTCTGTTGTAAGAATCATTCCAGCTACAGAGGCTGCGTTTTCAAGTGCTACACGAGTTACTTTCTTAGGGTCTATTATACCAGCTTTAAGCATGTCTACATATTCGTCTGTTTTAGCATTATATCCAAAGTCTTTTTTACCTTCAAGAACTTTAGCGACTACTACAGAGCCTTCACCACCAGCATTTTCAACAATTGTACGTAATGGGGATTCAATAGCTTTGGTTACTATTTGTATACCTGTAGCTTCATCAGGATTAATGGCCTTAACTTTTTCAAGAATAGCTTTAGTACGTACCAAAGCAACCCCACCACCTGCTACAATACCTTCTTCAACAGCTGCACGAGTAGCATGTAATGCGTCGTCAACACGGTCTTTCTTTTCTTTCATTTCTACTTCAGAAGCTGCTCCTACGTATAGTACGGCAACACCTCCAGCTAATTTAGCCAAGCGTTCCTGAAGCTTTTCACGATCATAGTCTGAAGTGGTAGTTTCTATTTGAGCTTTAATTTGGTTAACACGTGCTTTGATGTTGTCGTGATCACCAGCGCCATTTACTAGGGTAGTGTTGTCTTTATCAATAGTAACTTTTTCAGCTCTACCTAACATCTCTACTGTAGCATTTTCTAATGTAAAGCCTCTTTCTTCTGCAATTACAGTACCACCAGTTAGAATAGCAATATCTTCTAACATTGCTTTTCTTCTATCTCCGAAACCAGGTGCTTTTACAGCTGCAATTTTAAGTGCACCACGTAGTTTATTAACTACTAATGTTGCTAAGGCTTCTCCATCAACATCTTCAGCAACGATCAATAAAGGTTTTCCACTTTGAGCTACTGGCTCTAAAACAGGAAGTAAATCTTTCATTGAAGAGATTTTCTTGTCGTAAAGTAGAATAAATGGATTGTCAAGTTCGGTTACCATCTTCTCTGAATCAGTAACAAAATATGGTGACAAATAACCACGGTCAAATTGCATTCCTTCTACAACGTCAACATATGTATCTGTACCTTTAGCCTCCTCAACTGTAATAACACCTTCTTTGCCTACCTTTTTAAAGGCTGTTGCAATAAGATCACCAATAGTTTCGTCGTTATTAGCTGAGATTGCCGCAACTTGTTTTATTTTTTCTGAAGAGTCACCTACTTCTTTAGCTTGTTTTCCAAGTTCCTCTACAATGGCTTCTACTGCCTTGTCAATTCCTCTTTTTAGGTCCATTGGATTTGCTCCAGCTGCCACGTTTTTTAAGCCTTCTTTTACGATAGCTTGTGCTAATACTGTCGCAGTAGTGGTACCATCACCAGCCAAGTCATTAGTTTTAGAGGCAACCTCCTTCACCATTTGCGCTCCCATATTTTCTAGGGCATCTTGCAATTCGATTTCTTTAGCAACAGAAACCCCATCTTTAGTTACTGTTGGGCCACCAAATGATTTACTTATGATAACATTTCTTCCCTTTGGTCCTAAAGTTACTTTTACAGCATTAGCTAGTGCATCTACGCCTCTTTTAAGGCCATCACGTGCTTCAATATCAAATTTTATGTCTTTTGCCATAATTCAATTTTTTCAAAAATTAGTAATAATCTAAAGTCTGTATTTTTATTATTTCTATAGTGTCAAGAAATAATTTACGTGATTATACAATAGCGAATATGTCGCTTTCACGCATGATTAGGTAATCTTTGCCTTCAAGTTTTAGCTCAGTTCCGGCGTATTTTCCATAAAGTACTGTATCGCCTACTTTTACTGTTACAGGCTCGTCTTTTGTGCCTGGTCCTACGGCTACAACGGTGCCACGTTGCGGTTTTTCTTTTGCAGTGTCTGGAATAATAATTCCTGATGCTGTAGTCGTTTCAGCAGCAGCAGGTTCAATAAGAACTCTGTCTGCAAGTGGTTTGATGTTTACTTTAGCCATTTTTGTATGATTTTATAAATATGGTTGTTTTTTCTTTTACTCTTTTTGGCAGAAACTATGCCAATTGATTTTTATGTCAGCTTGTGAAATAAAAAATGCCAGCTTGTCAGCAAGCCGGCATTTAAATATCGATCATGTTCTTGTATTATTCTTGCGAAGTAGAATCTGGAGTTGTGTTTACAGGAGTGTCAGGTAATACATTGTCTACTTTTTGACCTTCAAGCAATTTTGAATCAGAGCTTCCAGAGCCAGTTTTGATTGCAGTATTAGACAAAAGAATTAAGACAATAAGTAATGTAGCCAATGTCCAAGTACTTTTATCAAGAAAGTCTCCAGTTTTTTGCACACCTCCAACTACTTGGTTGCTACCTCCACCAAATGATGAGGACAATCCTCCTCCTTTTGGATTTTGTACCATAATGGCTAATACTAAAAGGAAGGCAACAATAAGAATGAGGAATAAAAAGATTGAAAAAGTGCTCATTTGAATTTACTAATTATTTTGTTGTATTTTTTTTATCGCTTTAATTTGGTCTGCAAAGAAACCACTTTTTTCCGGATATTTCAAAATTAAAATTTGATAGGCCTGTATTGCTTTTTTATATTTTTTTTGCTCAAGGTAAACTTTAGCCAAAGTTTCAGTCATTAATTGAGATTTTTCGACTAAAAATTCTTTAGCGAGATTTATTGTAGGACTATTGTCAACTTTAGGTTCTATCTTGGGATTGGTTTTTAAAAATTTGTCAATCAACCCAAATTTTTTCTCTTTCTCGTCAGATCCTGACTGTACATTGTTAGTAGTGGTTTCCGTTTCTCTTTCGATAGGTTGGATACGAGTGAGTTGTAGCCATTCTGTGAATGAATGTCTTTCCTCTGAAGTGAAAGTAAGAGGTTTTCCTAGTTGTAAAATGGATTCAGGTGTAGACCCTATGTTATTTTCTGACGAAGCTACACCCATGTTTTCTTCATCCTTCAAATTTTGTAATTCTTCCGTGGCCTTAGAAAGTACAGGTTGAAAAATGTCTGGATCTAGAATTGCTTCAGCTTCTTTGATTCGATCTTCGGAAGTGTCAAAATGAATAGCTCGTATTTCTTCAGAATCTACCTCGATTTCTTTCAATTGTAGTTGTTGTTCCGCTATTTTCTTGGAGATTTCATGTTGCTCAAAGTTTTTGGAGGTAATAAAGTCAAACAAAACACTTCTATCAGAAGTATAGGCAGCTGTAGTTTTGAGCGTTTGATTGTATTGAAAACTATCTTGTAGACGAAGACCTTTTAGTTGAAGAGCTCTTGCGGCTTGAAAATAGGGGTATTCCCTAATTATGATTTCCAATTCACGGGTTTGTTCTGCCGATATAGTCTCGGGTTTTTGAAGAAGGTATGTGAATTGGGAAACATTCATAGTTGTTTATTTTGAATTTTAATATTACCAGTTAGACAAAGAAGCGCTGAAAATATCTTGGGTTATACGATCAAAAATTTCTTTGAAGGCTACTGTTTGTACCGAACGAAGCTGTTCAGTGGCTCCATAGTCGTAAAAATGCGAAAATGTCTGCTCAAAGTCCTTTCCTTCTGCTGTGTTGTTTGTAAATCGAACACGAATTCTTATGGTTAGTCTGTTTTGTGCAGCTGTTTGTTGTGCAGTAGCAGTCATTGGAGAAATATAGTAGTCCGTAATTTCACCTTCATATACCAAATCCCCATTACTGGTAACCATTTGTAGGTTAGTTTGGTTATTAATAAGATCCTGAAGTGCTATTGTGAAATCACGATCTAGGTTAGGTTCCACAAGCGGGGCGTTGTTTTGGAAAAAATTTACTTGGAATGTTTTTGCATCACCAGTGCTACCTCCTGTGAAGTTGTAATATTTACAGCCTTGTAACAAAAAGAGTAGAGAAAGGGCGAAAATGAGATAATACTTGAATTTCATTTTAATATTTTTTTAATTCTACCTGAATTCATAGAATTGTTATGTCCTTGACTAATTCAAAGGTCGTTTATAAATCGTATTGTTTTATTTTTCGATATAAAGTACGCTCTGAAATACCTAGTTCAGTAGCTGCTGCTTTTCTTTTACCTTTATTCCTCTCCAATGCTTTAGTGATGAGTTCCAGTTCTTTGTCTTGTAAAGACAAGGTTTCTTCTTCTTGAATTTCCTCTGCAAAATGATATTTGTCTTCAGGAAGGGTTGTAAGTCCTTTAGGGGTCTGTGGTATGTGTACCACTTCAATAGGGTCTTCGTCTACTATATCACTTTCAAAGTCGACTTCATCTTCGTCGACATCACCGTATATTTTTTTGATAAGCGATTGGTTTTCATCTTGAACTTTTTGAGAATTTCCATGTTGCATAAGTTCAAGAGTGAGTTTTTTAAGATCATTGAGATCACCCTTCATGTCAAAAAGTACTTTATAAAGAATTTCTCTTTCATTACTGAAATCACTTTCGGCTCTGTTATTGCCTACCACAGCAGGGAGGTTGTTCTGTATATCAGGAAGATAACTTCGTAAGGTTTCGGCTGAAATTTCACGCTGTTGCTCTAATACAGAGATCTGTTCTGCCACATTTCGTAATTGTCGGATATTACCAGCCCATCTATATTTATTTAAGAGCTGTACAGCTGCCTCGTTAAGACGAATAGAAGGCATTTTATATTTTTGGGCAAAATCCGCCGCAAACTTTCTAAATAAAAGGTGGATGTCCTCCTGTCGGTCACGTAGTGGAGGGAGGTGAATTTCAACGGTACTAAGTCGATAATATAGGTCCTCTCTAAAGCGTTCTTTTTTAATGGCATCAAACATGTTGACATTAGTCGCCGCTACAATCCGGACATTGGTTTTTTGTACTTTGGATGATCCCACTTTTATAAACTCCCCGTTCTCCAATACCCTTAGTAATCGAACCTGTGTAGTTAAGGGTAACTCTCCAACTTCATCAAGAAAAATGGTACCTCCATCAGCCTCTTCAAAGTAACCGCTACGTGTTGCTGTTGCTCCTGTAAATGATCCTTTTTCGTGACCGAAAAGTTCAGAGTCAATTGTTCCCTCGGGAATTGCACCGCAGTTTACGGCGATGAATTTTCCATGTTTGCGATGTGAAAGTGAATGAATTATTTTCGGTATTGCTTCTTTACCTACTCCGCTTTCTCCAGTAACCAATACTGAAATGTCAGTCGGGGCTACCTGTATGGCTTTTTCAATAGCACGGTTTAGTTTTACATCGTTACCAATGATGCCAAAACGTTGTTTTATTGCTTGAATAGATTCCATATACCTAAATGGGTTACATAAAATTTATTTAAAGGTTTTCGTAGCCTTTTACGATACAATTAGTTGTTTTCTGAATATCCGATCGGTTCACCTATAAGCGTGGTTGAAGTACAATGGGTTATTGTTACGTTTACAAACTCACCTATTTTGTAATGCTCCTTGGGGAATACGACGACCGTATTTTGAGTATTACGACCCATCCAATGTGCATCTGATTTTTTTGAGTTTCCTTCTATTAAAACTTCCACGGTTCTTCCTACTTGTTGTTGAGTGCGAAATAAACTGTGTTCTTGTTGAAGGTTAATAATCTCGGTGAGACGACGTTTTTTTGTTTCTTCTGGGATATCATCTTCCATTTTTCGTTCAGCTAGAGTACCAGGTCTTTCTGAATATGCAAACATAAATCCGAAATCATACTTCACATACTCCATAAGACTTAGGGTATCTTGATGGTCTTCCTCTGTTTCAGTTGGAAACCCAGTTATCATATCTTGTGAGATAGCGCAATCTGGTAAAATACGTCGAATGTTATCTATAAGTTCAAAATATTCCTGTCTGGTATGAAGACGATTCATTAAGTTAAGTATTCGGTCACTTCCACTTTGAACAGGTAAATGAATGTATTTGCAGATATTGGAGTATTTGGCCATTTCTTCAATTACATCCAATGTCATATCTTGAGGGTTGGAGGTAGAAAATCGAATACGTAGCTTTGGAAAAGCTTCTGCTGTCATGCTCAATAGTTTTGCAAAATTTACCGAAGTAGCCTTTTGAATTTCTGTAGCCTTGTCAAAATCTTTTTTAAGCCCACCACCATACCAAAGGTAGCTGTCTACGTTTTGTCCTAAAAGAGTAACTTCTTTGAAACCTCTTGAAACTAAATCACCAATTTCTTCAAGAATAGACTGCGGGTCTCTACTTCGTTCACGTCCTCGGGTGAATGGAACTACGCAGAAAGTACACATATTATCACAGCCACGAGTAATGGATACAAATGCAGTTACACCATTACTGTTCAGTCTCACAGGAGCAATATCTCCATAGGTTTCATCTTTGGAGAGGATAACATTTACTGCATTTCTACCTTCATCGATTTCTTGAATAAGGTTGGGAAGGTCTTTATAAGCATCCGGACCTACCACCATATCAACAATTTTTTCTTCTTCTAAAAATTTACTTTTAAGTCGTTCCGCCATACATCCTAGAACGCCTACTTTCATTCCGGGATTGATTCTTTTTACAGCATTAAACTTCTCCAGTCTTTTACGAATAGTTTGTTCGGCTTTGTCTCTAATAGAACAGGTGTTTACCAATACCAAATCAGCCTCTTCCATAATTTGGGTTGTATTAAAACCTTCTTTGGATAGTATAGAGGCCACAATTTCACTGTCAGAAAAATTCATTTGACAGCCATAGCTTTCTATGTATAGTTTGCGTTGGTTTTCTGTTTTCTGCTCCATAACAAGGCTGTTACCTTGCTGTTTTTCGTCAATAATCTTCTCCATGAACCGAATTTATTTGTATGAAACTTACAATAAGGATGCAAAGATAAAATATAAAGTGATGTAGTGACAAATTGACAGCTCAATTTAACGCAACTTTTTAGTGTTGTAATTCTAATCGTAAACAGGCGTTACAGGTAAGGTGTTGAGTATTTTTGCATACTATTACAAATTAATACTATTTTTAGACTGAAAAATAAAACAACCAATCCATGAAAAGTGTAGCCGAAGTGCAAGCCATTATCAATGCCAACAAACCGTTGGATTTTAGTAATTTATTAAGCAGATCTATAGATTTATATATGAAAATATGGGTACAAGGTGTATTGCATGTGTTATTGGGTATTGCCTTAATAATACCTCTTTTTATAGTATTTTACCTTCCATTTTTCATGGTTATTGGTTTTGAAAATGTATTAAATGAGTCATATAATTCTTATGAAGAGATTAGTCTGTACGGAGGTTTAGTTTTAGGATTTTCTTATCTAATTCTAATTGTAGGAATATCTGCTATTTCTACTGGGTTAATGGCGAGTTTTTTTAAGGTATGTTCACAAGCTGATAGTGGTGAGTCTATTTCGTCGAATTACTTCGCTTATTTAAAAGGACCATACTTGGTTAAGTCAATAGTGTTGGGATTGCTTACAGTTGGTATTTCGATTGTTGCTGTATTACTATGTGTATTGCCGATATTTTATGTAATGGTTCCGCTGAGTTTTATAAATGTTGTTTATGCATTAAATCCACATTGGGGTGTGTCGGATATTTTAAAAATTAGCTTTTCTATTGGAAATAAGAAATGGCTTCTCGCTTTTGGATTGATTATTCTTGCCTCTATAATGTCTAGTCTAGGTTACCTGTTATGCTTTGTTGGGATTATTGCAACAGCATACTTTGGTTATATGCCACAGTATGTTATGTATGTAGATTTGATGAAAAATTCTGAAGCTCAAAAATCCTCTCAATTTTTGGAAAATACCCAAGAGTAGGCTCTCTTAAATTGAAAAAGCCACCGATAATAAAAAAATCGCATACTTTTGTAACCTAAAATTGGTGTTGATGGCAAAGAATTTAGTAATAGTGGAGTCGCCTGCGAAGGCAAAAACAATTGAAAAATTTTTAGGCAAAGATTTTAAAGTTGCTTCCAGTTATGGACATATAGCTGATTTACCTTCTAAAGAATTAGGCGTAGATGTTGAGGGAGATTTTAAACCTAAATATCGAGTGTCTAAAGACAAGAAGGAGTTGGTTAAGAATTTAAAAGACTTAGCAATAAAAGCAGAAATGGTTTGGTTGGCTAGTGATGAGGATCGGGAGGGAGAAGCTATTGCATGGCATTTAGCTGAAGAGCTTGAGTTAGATCCTTCAAAAACCAAACGTATTGTATTTAACTCCATTACTAAGAATGCTATCGATAAAGCAATTCAAAATCCAAGAGGGATTGATTATAATCTTGTGAATGCACAGCAAGCAAGACGAGTACTCGATAGATTAGTAGGATATGAACTTTCTCCGGTTTTATGGAAAAAGGTAAAAAGTGGTCTATCGGCTGGGCGAGTTCAATCAGTATCAGTAAGGCTTATAGTAGAACGCGAACGTGAAATTCAAGATTTTACACCTTTGGCTTCGTTTAAAATAACTGCCGAATTCGTCACTTCCGAAGGGAAATTAGTAAAAGCCAGACTTCCTAAGGCTTTTGACACCAAAGAAGAAGCCGAAGCATTTTTGAATAAACACATCAATGCAGAATTTACGGTGGCTGATTTGGATACTAAGCCCGCTAAAAAGTCTCCAACTGCACCATTTACAACCTCTACATTACAACAAGAAGCAGCGCGTAAACTGTATTTTTCAGTAAGTAAAACCATGAGTACTGCTCAACGTTTATATGAGTCTGGGTATATCACCTATATGCGAACTGATAGTGTTAACCTTTCTCCAGAAGCAATAGAGGCAGCCAAGACAGAAATAATAAGTACTTACGGGGAGTTATACTCTAGACCCCGGAATTATGCCTCTAAAAGTAAAGGCGCTCAGGAAGCCCATGAGGCAATACGTCCAACGGATATGTCAGTGCATTCTTTGACACTTGATAGGGATCAAGCACGTTTGTATGATTTAATATGGAAGCGAACTTTAGCATCGCAAATGAGCGATGCAGAATTGGAGCGAACAAATGTGAAGATTGATGCTTCTACTCATAAAGAGCAGTTTGTCGCTCAAGGAGAAGTGTTGATTTTTGATGGGTTTTTAAAAGTATATTTAGAGAGTCATGACGATGAAGAGGAAGAGCAAGAGGGAATGTTACCTGCCATGCGTGTAGGGGAGAATCTTGAGAATAAGAATATTACAGCTACAGAAAGATATAGCAGGCCTCCTGCTAGATATACAGAAGCATCTTTGGTAAAAAAATTAGAAGAGTTAGGTATTGGAAGACCTTCTACATACGCACCTACCATTTCGACTATTCAAAACAGAGGGTATGTTGAGAGGGGTACTGCAGAAGGTGATAAGCGTTCTTATGTACAGCTAACATTTGCTAATAATGATTTGAAAGAGAAGGTTCTTTCTGAAGTTGTTGGTGCTGATAAAGGAAAGTTAATGCCTACTGATATCGGAATGATTGTTAATGATTTTTTGGTTAACCATTTTGAAAATATACTCGACTATCATTTTACGGCTAAGGTTGAAGAGGATTTTGATAATATAGCCTCAGGGACAACTGATTGGACCGAGATGATGAAAGCCTTCTATAGCGATTTTCATCCTCAAGTAGCTCATGTTGAGGAAACCGCTGAAAGAGAGACTGGAGAGCGAGTGTTGGGAGTAGATCCTAAAAGTGGCAAACCTCTCAGTGTTCGTTTAGGTCGTTTCGGACCAATGGCGCAGATAGGAACTGTCGAGGATGAAGAAAAGCCACAATTCGCTAGTTTACTGCCAGGACAAAGTATTGATTCAATTACTTTTGAGGAAGCGTTAGAATTGTTTCAGCTTCCAAGAAAATTGGGAAGTTATGAAGGAGAAGAAGTTGAAGTGAACTCTGGACGTTTCGGACCTTATGTTCGCTTTGGGAAATCCTTTGTTTCACTAGAGAAAAGGGAAGATATTTTTGACGTTACTTTAGACAGGGCTATTGAGTTAATAAAGGGTAAACAAAAGGCGGATGCTCCTATTGCCAACTATCAAGGATTGGAAGTTACCAAGGGTGTTGGACGTTTTGGCCCATTTATTAAATGGAACGGAATGTTTATAAATGTCAATAAAAAGTATGATTTTGACCATCTCTCTTCAGGTGATATACAGGAGTTGATAGAAGATAAGTTAAAAAAGGAATCAGAGAAGGTTGTTCATGACTGGGCTGATGCAGGGATCCGAATCGAGAAAGCGCGTTGGGGACGTCACACATTGCTAAAAGGTAAAACTAAAATTGAGCTGTCAAAGGATGTGGATGCAGTTGCTATGACATTGGAACAAGCCCAGGCTCTAATCGAAAAACAAAAACCTGCTAAGGCAAAAACAAAAACCACTACAAAAAGTAAGACCACTACTAAAACCAAAGCTGCTTCTAAACCAAAAACTAAAAAATAATAATGGAGTTTGATTTTTTAAAGCCTGTTGATGATTATATCTTAGCCTTAAATCAATTACTTCCTAAACAGTCGTTAGGTCGTTCTATTAAAATACATACCCTTCAATTAGGACTGCCGTCGCTTGAAGGTGTTCGCTTGGTTCTTTTCGGAGTTTCTGAGTTTAGAGGAGGCACAGTTAAAAGTAAGGACAAAGAGGTGCTCCAAAGTTTTAGAGAAGAGTTCTATAAATTGTATCCCGGTAATTGGCATGCGCAAATTGCCGATTTGGGAGATATTATTCCTGGAGAATCTTTGGAAGACACCTATTACGCCATAAAAACTCTTGTAGCATATCTTATAAAACAGCGAGTTGTTCCTATTGTAATTGGCGGAAGCCAGGATTTAACCTTTGCAGTTTATCGGGCATTTGATCAGTTGGAACAAATGGTGAATTTGGTTTCAGTAGATAGCCGATTTGATTTTGGAATGGATGATGAACTGATCTCTACAGATTCGTATATGAGTAAAATCGTCATGGAACAACCTACAAATCTTTTTAATTATAGTAATATCGGGTATCAAACTTATTTCAATGCGCAGGAAGAATTAGATTTAATGGAACGATTGTTTTTTGAAACCTATCGTTTAGGGAATGTTATTTCGGATGTGAGTATGGTTGAGCCTATTTTGCGTGATGCGGATTTGGTTAGTGTTGATATGACCTCTGTGCAAGGGTCAACTTTGGGAGGTGGCTCTCATGTGAACCCTAATGGTTTTAACGGAAGAGAGATTTGTGCAATTTCCAGGTATGCGGGCATAAGTGATAAAGTTGCTGTGTTTGGGCTTTTTGAAACTCAATCGGGCGAATTGTTTTCTCAATTAGAAGCGCAAATAATTTGGTATTTTATTGAAGGTTTTAATTTTCGGGCTAATGAGTATCCGTTTACTTCTAAAGAGGACTATACCAAGTATATAGTGCCAACGGAGGAGGTGGAATTGCAATTTTTTAGGAGTAATAAAACGGATCGTTGGTGGATTGAAATTCCGATGACAATAAATTTAGATAATAAATTACACAGACTTGCGTTATTACCTTGCACACACCAAGATTATTTGGATGCATGTAATGATATTGTGCCAGAAAGATGGTGGAGGGCATATAAGAAAAATAATAACTAAATAACAATATTTTAATGACAAAAAGCCGGTTATCTATTGAAAATACAAGTGATTGTAGTTTTTAGAATTTTTAATTTACTATTGTTTATTTGAAAATAAATAGATAGGTTTACGTCCTTAAATCTAAGCAAACCAATTTAACCTCAAAATTTATGAAGAAGCTATTATTGTGTATAGCAGTACTTACATTTCTCTACAGCTGTGGTAAAAAAGATCGAGGTGAATTAGTAGGTGCTCCAGGTAAAAAGTGGCATCCAGAAAAGCCCTACGGGATGACATTAGTGCCAGGAGGTTCATTTATTATGGGTAAACCTGATGACGATGTTGCCCAGTTATACAATGCTCCTACCAAAACAGCTACCGTACGATCTTTTTACATGGATGAGACCGAAATTACAAACAGTCAGTACAGGCAATTTGTGGAGTGGGTAAAAGACTCCGTTGTACGCACGAGATTGGCAATTTTGGCAGACGAAATGCAGCTTACCCCGGATGACGGTGGGATAGGTGAATATGCATTTTTAGATGCTGATACAACTAACATGACCGAGTACGAGAAGTACATGTTTAATAATTATGTAGGTTTAGGTCCTACCGGTTATGAAGGAAGAAAGTTGAACAAAAAAATAAAAATTGAGTGGAGTACATCAAAGTATCCTGATCAGTATTATGCAGAGGTAATGGACTCTATGTACATTCCTGTTGATCAGACATACAATGGTAGACGTACTATTGATGTTAATAAACTGGTGTTTAAATATCAGTGGAGAGATATCAATGCTGCCGTTCAGTCAAAGACACGTAAAGATAAAAATTTCTTACGTGATGAAGAGTTAAAAATTTATCCTGATACTACAGTTTGGATAAGAGACTTTGAGTATTCGTACAATGAGCCAATGCATAATGATTATTTTTGGCATCAAGCCTATGGAGAATATCCGGTGGTTGGTGTTACATGGAATCAAGCAAGAGCATTTTGTGAATGGCGTACACTACTTAAAAACGGATATCAAAAATCTCGTGGACTTCAGCCGGTTAATAATTTTCGATTGCCAACTGAGGCAGAGTGGGAATATGCCGCACGTGGTGGTTTAGAGTCTGCTACTTATCCATGGGGAGGTCCCTATATCCTAAATGACAGAGGATGTTTCATGGCTAACTTTAAGCCGCTTCGTGGTGATTATGCAGCGGATGAGGCTTTGTATACTGTAGAAGCAAAATCGTATGATCCAAACGACTACAACTTGTATAATATGGCAGGTAATGTGGCTGAATGGACTAATTCATCGTATGACCCCAATTCCTACGAATATGTTTCAACTATGAACCCAAATGCTTATGATACCGACAATAAACGGAAGGTAATTCGCGGTGGGTCATGGAAAGATGTGGCTTACTTTCTCCAAGTGAGCACACGAGCTTTTGAGTACCAAGACACTGCCCGAAGCTATATTGGTTTTAGAACTGTACAAGATTACATGGGTACAGAAGCTACCAGTGGAAAGCAGAGTGTATTTAAGAAACAAAGAAAATAATTTTAACCAACTTACATTAACTTAATTTATTATGGCACAATCAAAATCAACTAAGAAACTATTTAACATGGCTTATGGCCTTGGGGCTTCTATTGTAATCTTAGGGGCGCTTTTTAAAATTCTTCACTGGGAACTAAACCTAGGAGCATTTACGTTAGGGGGAGGAACCTTATTAGCCATAGGACTTATTACAGAAGCTATCATTTTTGCTATCTCTGCCTTTGAGCCTGTTGATGACGATTTGGACTGGGCGTTAGTATATCCAGAATTAAAAGGAGGTGAGGCTACTGCTCGTAAAGCAAAAAATGTATCAAATGAGGATGTCGAAGGTTTGTTGTCTAAAAAATTAGACGATATTTTGAAGGAAGCTAAAATTGATTCAGCATTGATGAGTTCTCTAGGCGAAAGCATTGAGAATTTTGCTGGAGCCGCTAAAGGAATTGCTCCAACCGCTGATGCTATGAATTCTACAAAAAGATATAGTGAGGAACTTTCGTTGGCTGCTGCACAAATGGAATCTCTAAATAGCTTGTATAAGGTACAATTAGAAAGTGCTAATCGTCAAGCATCCATACAGGAGGAAGTAGCAAATAATGCAGGTAAGCTAAAAGAGCAAATGGAATCTTTAACCAGTAATTTGTCTTCATTGAATAGTGTTTATGGTGGCATGTTGTCTGCGATGAACCGTAATTAAGTCTTGCAACAATAACCAACTTAAAAACAATTTACTATGGCAGGAGGAAATTTATCGCCGCGTCAGAAGATGATCAACTTGATGTATCTTGTGTTCATCGCTATGTTGGCGCTTAATATGAGTAAAGAAGTATTATCGGCCTTTGGATTGATGAATGAAAAGATTGAGTCATCAAATACTAAAGCCAACACAAATAATGCTAATATTTTTGCAGCACTTGAGCTAAAGGCTTCAGAGCAGCCAGACAAATTTGGTGAGCCACTTAATAAAGCTAAAGCTGTAAAGCAGCTTTCAGATGATTATTATAGTTATTTGGAAACACTAAAGAATAGAATGACCGAAAAGTTAAGTGATAAGTCTGACTATGAGGTTATGGATAAAGCTGATTTTCTTGATCAAACCTTTTTTAAGGGAGGAAATTATTCTACCGAAGGAAAAGAATTTGTTGATAAAATCAATGCGTATAGAGAGGGTGTTTTAACCATCCTTGGTGAAGGTAATCCTGAAGTTAAAGAAGCTGTTAAAACTAGGTTTAATACTGGAGATAATGGTAAGGTTAAAAACAGAGATGGTCGCCCGGTAGATTGGTTAAATTATCATTTTGAAGGATTTCCTTTGATTGCATCTTTAACTAAGATTACGCAAATGCAAGCGGAGGTGAAGTCAACAGAAGAGGATGTATTCAATGCCATGTTCCAAGGGCAATTGAAGTCTGAAATTTCCATGACTAACTATACCACCTTATTGGAGCAAACTAAAGGAGCTTATTATCAAGGTGAAAGATTCGATGGATCAATAGTTTTAGGAAGAAAGGATAACTCAACTAAGCCTAATGAAGTAGAACTTTTCCTTGATGGACGTAAATTATCGGCCAGTGAATATGAAATAACCGAAGGAAAAGTTAAATTGAATGTGGGTGCAGGGAATGCAGGTGATCACAAAATTACAGGTAATCTATATTTTGATCAGGATGGCGAACGTCTTCCTGTTGAAGTAAGCCAAACATTCTCAACTATACCTAAGCCAAACGCTGCTGTAATTTCAGCAGATAAAATGAATGTGGTGTACCGAGGTGTTGCCAACCCAATTACTATCTCAATGCCTGGTGTTCCGGATAATAAAGTAAATGCGTCAGCTCCAGGATTATCAAGATCTGGAGGAAGTAAGTACGTTATGAATCCAGGTACCGGAAGAGAAGTAACTATTAATGTAACAGGGGAAATAGATGGTAAAAAGTATCCATCTAGTCAGACCTTCCGTATTAAAGATATTCCACGTCCAACTGGTACAGTTAGTAGCCAATCTGGAGAGGTTCGTTTACCACGTGCTAACTTAGAGATTGCAACTATTAGTGCAATGCTTGAGGATTTTGATTTTGATTTGAAATTGAGTGTTCGTTCTTTTAAAATTTCTGTACCTGGTCAACCTAGTGTTCAGGTGACTGGAAGTAAGATGAATTCAAGCGCCATTAATGCTATTAAACGTGCTAAACGTGGCGATATAGTGCAAATTTTTGATATTGAAGCTTCTATTATAGGAAACACTTCATATAGATTGAAGAAGGTTGCCCCTGTAGTGGTAGAAATAACAAACTAAACGATTATACATGCGTATTATGAACTGGAGAGTAGTAATAGTAGCCGTTGTTTCCGCTTTTGTTTCTCAAGAAATCGCGGCCCAGGCCAACATTCTCAATGCAAAAAAGCCGGAAGAAATAGGGTTGCGTACCGAAGCACAAAAAGCTGCTGATAATGATAAACCGCTACCTTATGGCTATGTAGATGACAGAGACATCCTCTGGTCCAAAACTGTTTGGGAAGTGATTGATCTTAATGAGCGTATTAATTTTCCACTCTTGTATCCAATCGATACGATTGATATGAGTTCAGACCGTCGTTCTTTATACGATGTGCTTCTTAAGAACTTTAAAGATGGAACGCTTAAAGACGTATATGTAGATTCTTATTTTACTGAAAGACGCAGTTTTGATGACTTGAGAGCTACACTTTCAAAAATAGATACGCTTGATGCTGGATACGATCAAATTAATGCAGGTGAAGAAGTTTCTCCCGAATTTATTGTTCGTAGGGATTTGACTGCAGCTGACATTGCACAGTATCGAATCAAAGGAATTTGGTATTTTGACATTCGTCAAGGCGAACTAAAGTACCGTCTTCTAGGAATTGCTCCAGTGGCACCTGATGTTAATTTCATAGACAATGATGAACCTGCCTTGGTTGAATTGTTTTGGGTTTGGTTCCCAGGAGCTAGAGATATTCTTCATGAGGCTAAAGCGTTTAATAATCGCAATTCCGCTATGCCTATATCCTTTGATCATTTGTTAAATTCACGTCGTTTTAATGCAATGATTTATAAAGAGGATAATGTGTATGGTGATAGAATGGTAGAAGATTATGTTCATGATAATGCATTATTTCTTCTCCTAGAATCTAATCGTATACGCGAAAGTATTCGTGATAGAGAACAGGATATGTGGAGTTATTAATAATAATATACTCATTATAAAAAAACGCTTCGGGAAACCGAAGCGTTTTTTACTTTTGCATTATGGTAGATTATCTCATTGTAGGAGCCGGATTGGCAGGTATAGGATTAGCACATACGCTACGGTCTAAAGGACGATCATTTGTGGTCATTGATGATGGTTCACAAAAATCTTCATCTGTGGCAGGTGGAATGTATAACCCAGTTATTTTGAAGAGGTTTACGCCGGTGTGGCAAGCTGATGCTCAGTTGGCCAAGCTAGCACCTTTTTATGCCGATATGGAGGATTTTTTAGGTTGTTCACTTAATTTTCCATTGCCAGTTTATCGCATATTTTCTTCAGTGGAGGAACAGAATAATTGGTTTTCAGCTACTGATAATCCGTTACTTCAACCGTATATGTCCTCTAATATTAGGAAGAACTCTTATACAACCATTAATGCTCCCTATGGATTTGGTGAAGTACTTCATGCTGGTAGAGTAGATTTTGGGAAGGCACAACAAGATTATAAACGGAGACTAAAGGAAGAGGGGTTGTTCTATGAGGAGACTTTTGATTATACGGCGATAACGTCTGATGTTGATGGAGTAACATATAAAAACATTCGTGCAAAGCATTTAGTGTTTTGTGAGGGTTATGGGCTAAAAAATAATCCCTTTTTTAATTATTTGCCATTACGAGGTACAAAAGGGCAGGTGCTTATTATTCGATCGGAAGAATTGAATGTAAATGAAGTGATTAAATCGGGAGCTTTTATCATTCCTTTGGGGGATAACATGTATAAGATAGGTGCTACCTATGAACAGGATGATAAAACTCAAAATGTTACTGAAGAGGCTAAAAATGAGTTGTTGA
This sequence comes from Imtechella halotolerans, assembly GCF_028743515.2. Classification (GTDB taxonomy): domain Bacteria; phylum Bacteroidota; class Bacteroidia; order Flavobacteriales; family Flavobacteriaceae; genus Imtechella; species Imtechella halotolerans. The sequence goes on from NZ_CP117969.2 coordinate 3,052,508, forward strand.
GGAAATTAAAGAATTTTATGAATTGTTCATTTGAATTGATATCTCAGGAAGCCGGAATTCGACCTACTGTAAGTGATAGAAGGCCATTAGTAGGTGCGCACCCTGAGTATAATAATATTTATATCATTAACGGTTTAGGCTCAAGAGGTGTAATGATAGCTCCTTATGTAGCGGAACAACTTTACCAATTCATTGAAGCGAAAGAGCCCTTAGAGGCCGCAATTTCTATTGATCGATTTAAGCGTTATTATTCTTAAGGTTGGGCCAATTTGGATTGTATTTAATGAAAAAGTTGATCCAAATATTACGGCTTAATCTCATGATGACAGGCATAAATATAACTAGGGTAGCAACTATGACTATAAAGGATGTTGATAAGGTTGTTCCTAGAAATAAGAAAGAAATGATAAATGCTGCGACTGCAAATGCAACCCCTACAGCGTAGCTTACGTACATTGCACCATAAAAGAATGATGGTTCCATTCTGTATTTAAGACCACAATGTGAACAATTTTCATTTACTTCAAGTGTTTTTGAAAATTGGTAGGCATTAGTTGAGGTATACATTGATTCCTGGTGACATCTAGGGCAAGTTCCTGTTAAAATACTGTAGAGTTTGGTTCCTTTTTTTAACATTTGTAAATTCTTTTTACAAAAATACAAGTTTAGCACTGAGAAGTGCGTAACCTAAGTAACAAAAACATGTTGAACATACATAATTTATCGGTTTCATTTGGAGGTACTTTTTTATTTGAGGAAGTAACTTTTAGACTTAATGCAGGAGACCGTGTTGGTTTGGTAGGAAAAAATGGAGCTGGGAAATCTACCATGCTTAAATTGCTATCAAAAGAAGTGGAGCCTGATACGGGAGTAATAGCTTCTGATAAAGAAGTTCGTATTGGATTTTTAAAACAAGATATTGATTTTGTTCAAGGAAGGACTGTTTTAGAAGAGGCCTATGAAGCATTTGAAGAAATAAGAATATTAGAGCGGAACATTAACGAGATTAATCATCAATTGGCATCACGAACGGACTATGAGAGTGAGGGCTATCATGATCTTATGGTTTCTCTAAATGATATAACTCATAGGTATGAAATATTAGGAGGTTATAACTATCAAGGAAATACAGAACGTGTACTGCAAGGATTAGGGTTTCAACGTGAAGATTTTCAAAAGCTTACAGACACCTTTTCTGGTGGATGGCGTATGAGGATTGAGCTGGCTAAGTTATTACTTCAAGATAATGATGTGCTATTGCTTGATGAGCCTACCAACCACCTAGATATTGAATCTATTATTTGGCTTGAACAATTTTTAAAAAATTATTCGGGTGTGGTAGTCATTGTGTCCCACGATAAAATGTTTTTAGATAATGTAACTAATCGCACCATTGAGATTTCGTTAGGGAAGATTTATGACTATAATAAACCATATTCGCAATACTTATTATTGAGAGAGGAATTGAGAGGACAACAATTGGCTGCTCAAAAGAACCAAGAAAAACAGATTCAGCAAACAGAGAGACTCATTGAAAAGTTTAGAGCCAAAGCCTCTAAAGCTTCAATGGCTCAATCCCTGATTAAAAAACTTGATAAGATTGATCGCATTGAGGTAGATGAGGATGATAACAGCGTAATGAGTATTCAGTTTCCTGTATCAATTCAACCTGGTAAGGTGGTAGTAGAAATTGAGAAGGCTTCAAAGAATTATGGAAGTAAACATGTACTTGAACATATTGATCTATTGATAGAAAGAGGCACTAAAACGGCTTTTGTTGGTCAAAATGGACAAGGGAAAACAACTCTTGCCAAAATGATTGTAGGAGAAATTCCCTTTGAGGGGCAAATTAAATTGGGACATAACGTCCAATTAGGATATTTTGCTCAAAATCAAGCGGATTATCTGGATGGAGAAATTAGTATTTTAGAAACCATGGTTAATGCTGCTAATGAGCGCAATAGGTCTAAAGTGCGAGATATTTTGGGATCATTTCTATTTAGAGGTGATGATGTAGAAAAAAAAGTTAAAGTTCTTTCGGGAGGTGAGCGGAATAGATTGGCATTGGCTAAATTGTTATTACAGCCCTTTAATGTGTTAGTAATGGATGAGCCTACGAACCATTTAGATATCAAATCTAAAAATGTTCTTAAACAGGCCTTACATAATTTTGAAGGGACCTTAATTCTGGTCTCCCACGATCGTGATTTTCTTCAAGGCCTTACCAATAAGGTGTATGAATTTAAGAATAAACAGATCAAGGAATATTTAGGGGATATTAATTTCTATCTTGAGGAACGGAATGTTCAGCATATGCGTGAAATTGAGATGAAGGATGAAATTTCTGTGGTCAAGGAGAAAACTGTTGGGAAAGACCAGCTCTCCTATGAACAACAGAAAAAACAAAAATCTTTACAGAATAAACTTAGTAAGGTAGAGTCACAAATAGCGACCCTTGAAAAGGAAATTGCGGAGATTGATGTAGAAATGGCTATTAATTACGAAGCCGTAATAGCTCAACCTAATTTCTTTGACACCTATCAAAAGAAAAAGGATACGTTAGAAGCTCTAATGTTTGATTGGGAATCGATACATGAGGAATTGGAAGGGTAGTTACTCAAGAGAGAGACTTCCTGCCAATTCCTTTAATGCGATTTCTGATAATTTAGCTAAGTATTGTGCATTGCTATAGCGTACTTTGGCATTGACATAGTTGAGTTGAGCAGCTCTAAATTCAATGGTTGTAATGGTTCCGATTCTGAATTTTTCTAGTGTAATGTCCAGATTCTCCTTGGCAATAGTTTCATTTTTAGCTTCTAAAGTAATTAACTCGAGGTTGGTTAAATAGGTTTGGTAGGCACTCGCTAACTGTGCTTGTAAAAGCTGTGTTAATTGAGCCACTTCTAGCTCACTTTTTTCAACTTCTAAGGAAGCAATCTTTTCATTTTTGTTTTGTAAAAAACCATTGAAAATTGGCAGGGATGCTGAAAACCCATAGTTGTATCCTTGTGATTCACTTTGAGTGGCAAAACCAAAGGGAGATTTAGAATTACTAAAATTGTAACCTGTATTGACTTGAACAAGCGGAAGTCTATTGGCCTTGACTTGTTTTAATTGAAGTTCTTGTATACGTTTTTGAATGAGTTGTGATTGTAATTGCGGATTTTGAGTTGCTGCAAGTGTCTGTAAATTTTTTAAGTTCAAGTTTTGGGCTACCGTTATAATTGTATAAACATCAAAGTCAGTGGTAACCTCACGCGCAAGGAGTTCGTTTAATTGTACTTTAGTATTGTTGTAAATTTCTAATTGTCTAAGATGCGATGTAATGTCAGTATTTAGGTCTACTTCAGCATTTAAAACTTCCAATTTAGAAGCCTTCCCTATAGTATATCTATTTTTGGCTGTTTCAAGACGTTGTTTAGAAATTTCAATAGTACTATCAAGTGCAGTAAGTTGTTGTTTTTGTTGTACTAAATCATAATACACAGAAAAGACACTACTTACTTTGGTAAGTATAGTTCTTTTTAATTCCGTCTGGCTAAGATTCTCTAATTCTTTTAGTTGATCATGCCGAGCAAACATTCTTAGGCCATCAAATATAGTCCAGTTTAAACTTATCCCATAACTTAAGTTAGAGTTCCTAGCACCGTCAAGTTTTCGTTCATCTCCGTTTGCTTGGGTTTGAACAATGTCTACAACAGTATTATTATTAGTCATGGTTCCATTTATTGAGGGGAGTATTCCGGCGTTAGCTAGGCTATTGTTTTTCTCACTGATTGCAACAGAATTGGAGGCAATTTTAATGTCAAAATTGTTTTCCATGGCAATAGTAACCGCTTCTTGAATTGTCAATAATTCTTGGCCATGATGTTCATTACTATACAATAAGGCAATAATTAAAAGAGCGATATGGTATAAAGTGTGTTTCATTAATTTTTTCATTTTCTAGGCGGTTTCACGTTCAAAGGACTCAATTTCTTTTAGTTGTTCTTGTGTACGTCGTTTTCTAGACCACATTTGATAAATGGCAGGTATAATATACAGGGTAAGAATTAGTGAAAAAACTGTTCCTCCTACAATGACAATACCCATCCCCATACGACTTTTGGAAGCAGCGCCCAGTGATACCGCAATTGGCATTGCACCTAAGGCAAGCGTTAAACTTGTCATTAAAATTGGACGTAGTCGGGACTCCGAAGCTTTAATGATGGCTTCATATTTTGAAAGACCTTGTTCTCTAAGTTGATTGGCAAATTCAACAATTAGAATTCCATTTTTGGTAACTAAACCTATAAGCATTACAGTTCCTATTTGACTAAAAATATTCCAAGTTTGACCAAATAACCAAAGGGAGAATAGTGCACCCGCTACTGCCATTGGTACTGTAAGAATAATTATAAAGGGATCTACAAAACTTTCGAATTGTGCTGCTAAAATCAAAAAGACCAACAGTAAGGCAAGTCCGAATGCGAACATGGTATTTGAACTACTTTCCGCAAAATCTCTTGATTCTCCGCCAAGGTCAGTAGTGAAAGTTTCGTCAAGCACTTTTTCACGAATACGTTCCATGGCTTCAATTCCATCTCCAATGCTTTTTCCAGGAGCTAATCCTGCTGAAATGGTAGCTGCCATATAACGGTTATTGTGATAAAGCTGTGGTGGACTACTTTTTTCTTCAATGGTAACTACATTATCAAGCTGTATGAGTCTACCTTCGGTATTCTTAACAAAAATAGAAGTTAAGTCCATTGGTTTGTTTCTATCTTTTTTGTCGAATTGACCTATAACTTGATATTGCTTTCCATTCATCATAAAATACCCGAATCGTTGTCCACTTAAGGACAGCTGTAGAGTTTGGGCAATATCAATGACTGAAACTCCCATACTTTGAGCTTTATCTCGATCAATGGTAACATAAATTTCTGGTTTGTTGAATTTGAGGTTTACATCAGAAATAGAAAAAGTAGGGTCCTGAGATACTTCATCCATGAATAAAGGGATTTTTTCCTCTAACTTTTCAAAATTTTGAGCTTGAATGATGTATTGAACAGGAAGTCCGCCTCGACGATTCATAGATATAGTTGGCTGTTCTGATACAGATGTTCGTGCTGCTGTATAACCTCGGGTCCACTTACTTAGATCAGCAGCAATATCCGCTTGCGAGCGTTCACGGTCCGCAGGGTCTACTAAAGAAATTCTAGCAAAACCCCTATTCACTGAGGAGGCACCAAAACCTGGTGAAGTAACAATAAGACTCACCTTTTTTTCAGGTATGGAATCAGAAATTAACTGAGAAAGCTCCTGCATAAAACTATCCATATAATCATAGGTGGCGCCTTCTGGACCATTTACGTTAACCATAACCATACTACGGTCATCATAGGGTGCGGTCTCTTTTGGTAATATTTTATAGAAAAGGACAATAATACCTATACAAGCTATTAGGATTGGGAAACTAACCCATTTATGTTTCATGAACTTTTCCAATGAATTGGCATACCCTTTATTTAATCCTTCAAAAAACGGTTCAGTGAGTTGGTAAAAACGGGAGCGTTTTTGCTTGCCAGAACGCATTAAGTACGCATTGAGCATTGGGGTAAGTGTAAGGGAGACAAATGCTGAAATAAGCACTGCAGCGCCAATCACAACACCAAATTCCCTAAATAATTGACCTACAAAACCATCTAAGAATATGATTGGAAGAAAAACAGCTGCTAGCGTGACTGAGATAGAAATAATAGCAAAGAAAATTTCATTAGTACCTTTTATTGCTGCCTCTATTGGGGACATACCTTCTTCTACTTTTTTATAAATATTTTCTGTTACCACAATACCATCATCAACCACAAGTCCCGTAGCTAGTACGATGGCAAGTAGGGTAAGAACATTGATTGAAAAGCCAAAAAGGTACATTATAAAAAATGTCGCTATTAAGGAAACAGGAATATCTATTAATGGACGGAAAGCTATAGCCCAATTTCTAAAAAAGAAATAAATTACTAGTGTAACCAGAATAAGGGCAATCACAAGTGTTTCGGCTACTTCTAAGATAGCTTTTTTAACAAATTGAGTGCTGTCGATTACCACATTTAGGGTGAAATCTTCAGGAAGATCTTTTTTTAGCTTTTCAAATTGATCATAAAAAGAATCTGCAATATCAAGGTAATTAGAACCGGGTTGAGGAATAACAGCCATGGCTATCATCGTTTGTCCACTATCGCTTAAACGTGTCTCTAGATTTTCTGCTTCTAAACTAGCGCTCCCAACATCGGTGAAGCGAATAATTTTATCACCTTCCGCTTTAATAATAATTTGATTAAACTCCTCTTCAGTAGAGAGGTTACCTAAAGTTTTAACGGTAAGTTCTGTGTTTGATCCCGTAAGTTTCCCAGAGGGTAATTCTACATTTTGCCTGTTTAAAGCTGTACGGACATCTGCTACAGTAAGGCCATAAGCGGCTAATTTAACAGGATCAATCCAGAGGCGCATGGCGTATTTACGTTGTCCCCAAATTTGCACACTGCTTACTCCTGGAATACTTTGCAAACGCTGAGCCAAAACGTTATCTGCATAGTCGGTAAGCTCCATAACATTTTTGTTGTCACTTTGTACGGTCATGGAAATGATAGGAGAGGAGTCCGCATCTGCTTTTGAAACTACTGGGGGGGCATCGATATCTTGAGGTAAACTTCGAACCGCTTGTGATACCTTATCACGAACATCATTGGCGGCTTCTTCCAAGTTTTTATCTAAATTAAATTCGATAGAGATTGAACTTCGCCCTTGCGCACTAGTTGATGAAATATTTCTAATACCATCAATGGAATTAATAGCTTTTTCAAGAGGTTCTGTTATTTGGGATTCTATAATATCTGCATTGGCACCGGCATAGTTCGTTTGAACAGAAATTACGGCTGGATCAATAGAAGGAAACTCACGCACACCTAAATAGGTATATCCGATTATTCCAAAAAGGATAATTATAAGGTTCATCACAATGGTGAGTACCGGACGTTTTATACTTATGGTAGATAAACTCATTAGGTGATTTGTTAATTTGTGATTGATACTTTTACCGGCATCCCATCTTTAAGTGACATCATGCCAGATGTGATGACAGTATCGCCAGGCTTAAGACCTGAAGTAACTAAAATTTCAGCATCGGTTCGTGTACCTGTTTCTATAACAAGTTCTTTGGCAATGTTGTTTTCTACAATAAAAATCTTTTTACCATTTTGTATGGGTATAATAGCTTCAGTTGGAATGAAAATAGCATCGTTAAGATCCTCTAATTCCAAGGATATATTGGCAAAAGTACCAGGGATAAGTTTTCCTTCAAGATTTTGGGCTAGTGCTCTTAACTGCAAAGTACGCGTTGCTGCAGCTATTTCTGGTTCAATAGCATATACGCTAGCTGAAAAAATTTCAGATGATCCTGCAATCGTGAATTTTAAATCAGCATCAACCTTCATTTGATTTGCATATTTTTCAGGTATTGAAAATGTCAGCTTTACTTGTTTGCTATTCACTAATTTTGCAATAAGAGTTGCTGGAGTTATGTAGGCTCCAACCGAGATAGAGCGTAATCCAATTTTTCCTGAAAACGGAGCTACTATTTGAGTTTTTGAAATTTGAGCTTGTATTAGTTGAGTTTGCGCCTGTGCTGATTTATAATCAGCTAGAGCCATATCATATTCCTCTTGACTTATGGCTTCTTTTTGTAATAATAGTTGGGCGCGACGTTCGTTTTCTTTAGCTAGATTTTCCCGAGTTTTGGCCTGTATAAGTTGAGCTTTTAGCTCAATGTCATTAACTTTAACCAAAACTTGTCCTTTAGAAACAAGGCTTCCTTCTCGAAAGGAAATAGCTTGTACTACTCCGGAAACTTCACTTCGCAATTCCACTTGTTCGTTGGCTTCAATTGAACCCGATAGCGAAAGTTGGTTTGCAAAGGTTCGAGGTTTAGTTATGATCGCACTAACCGAAGCCAATGGGCGATTAGTAGGAACTTTTTCTGTAGCGGAATTACTTTCTAAGTTATTTATAACGCGGTAGGTGATAAGGGAAATTAACCCTAAAACCAATAGGGAAATAATTAGATGTTTCAGTCTCATGGTAAATTGGTTAGCAAATGTGTGTTCAAGCCTATGGGCCATAACAAATCTACTTTTTCTAATTAGAATTGTACTTTGTGTTAATGGTATTTTAACATTTTTTTATAGAAAAAGGGTGTTTAAAAACCTCATTTTTTAAATTTCAAAAGATAGAGAAGGTATTCAATAAATTTAGTAGTTTTAACTCCCCTAGCAATCTATTTGGAATTGAGCCGATGAACCCAAAAAAAATAAGTGTATTTGTATTCTTGGTATTAGCTGCTTTATTGGCACTCACCCTAGTAAGTCAATCAATAAATCAGCCCGGTGGTAAGACCGAGGAGGGATTTTCATTGGGATTTTCGATATTGAAATATCCTAAGTTGAGCAGTTTTATGCAGTCAAGTGATAAGGTTGAGCATAAAAAAGAAATAGATAGCATAGTTCAGAATATTCAAACTGCAGTAGTTGAAGAAATCCCAGAGAAGCCTGAAACTCCTAATTTTTCGGTAATTGATACTTCTAAGATTGTCCGAATAGATTATCCTGAAAATAAAGTAGCGTTTTTAGAGACATTAAGATCACAGTTTACGAGTGGTAATTGTCGAATTGTACATTATGGAGATTCTCAATTGGAGGGAGATCGTATATCTGCTTATGTGCGAAATCGTTTGCAAGGCCTCTATGGGGGGACAGGACCAGGATTTATCCCTGTAGAGCAAGTATATGAACACATAAGTGCAATTGTCACTCCTTCAGCCAATTGGTTACGATATGCAGCTTTCGACCCTACTCAAAGAAGGTTAGAACATCGAAAATATGGAATTTATACTTCCTTATCTCGCTTTACTCCACATCGTTATGAAAAAGACTCTTTAGTTCCACCCAACTTGGAGGTACAAAAGGCTACTATACGGATTGAACCATCTTCGCGTCTATATGGGAGACTTGCCAAGTATACCAGGGTTGGGCTACATTATGGAGAGTGTCTGTCACCTACACGTATTAACGTATATCAAGATGGTGCTTTAATCAAATCAGATTCTTTAATAACAGATGGACGTTATCATCAATATTTAATGCGTTTTTCAACCACTCCCAATGAGATAGTTATTGAATTGGAAGGGAAAGTTAGTCCTGATTTTTATGGCATAACGTTAGATGGTGATGGAGGAGTTTCTCTGGATAATGTTGCAATGAGAGGAGCTTCAGGAACAATTTTTGTCAGTCAAAATAGTCAGGTTTTTTCTCAAATGTCTTCTGTGTTGAATCCTGACATATTTATTTTTCAATATGGAGGGAATACAGTACCCTATTTAAAGGATAAAAAAGGAGTTGAAAATTATACTCGATATATGTTGTCGAATATTAATTGGGTTCGTAGACACAATCCTAAGGCTACTATACTTTTTATAGGTCCTGCAGATATGTCTACCTCAATGAATGGTGCAATGGTCACATATCCACTGTTGCCTTATCTCAATGAAAAACTTCGAGAGATGTGTTTAAAAAATAATATTGCTTATTGGAGTATGTATGAGGCAATGGGAGGAGAAAATTCGATGCCTTATTGGGTTGACCAAAAATTAGCCAGCACGGATTACACACACTTTAGTTCTGGCGGAACACGTATCATATCAGAGTTGTTTTTTACAGCTCTTCAACTTGATTTAAAAGATAATTTGAACTAATTCTATGAGAAAGCCCCCAATCTTGTTAGTCTTATGTTTCTTATTTGCCCTGCCTGTTGCGGCTCAACGCTTTGTTTTGGACAGTGTGTTAAAGGTGCATCCTGATTTGGTAAATATGGAAGCTAATGTTTTTAAATATGCTGATTCTTCCTATTATTTTAAACACTTTTTTAGAGCCCTTGACAGTGTGTATGAAGGAAAAAAAGAAAAAGTACATATATTTCATATCGGGGGTTCTCATGTGCAGGCCGATATTTACCCCAATCGTTTACGTACATACTTGCAAAGTAGTAGTGAGTTTACAATGAGTCAAAGAGGATTTGTTTTTCCATTTTTATTGGCAAATACAAATAATCCGGCCAATTATAAAGTGACTTCTAAGACTCGTTGGAAAGGAATGAGAAGTTCTCAAAAACGAGATAGTATTGCATGGGGTTTAGCAGGAATCTCGGCTGTTTTTAAAGACAGTATTGATACAATTAGGGTTGTGGCAAATCATAAAAGTTATACTAAGAAACCCTACTATTTCAATAAGCTTAGGATATTTTACAATACCTGGAACACCGGATATTCGATTGTTCCATTAGATAGTTCAACAATTGTAAATAGCCGACTTGATAATGAATTTCATTATTTGGAATATGTTTTTAATGATTCTAAGGAGGAATTTGAATTTCAAGTTATAAAAACAGACTCCACAACAACGGAACCTTTTCTTATGATGGGGATGGAGCTTCTAAATGACGAACCTGGAATTGAATATACTAGTATAGGAGTAAATGGAGCTGATTTCCCATCCTATTTTCGAAGCGCCTTTTTTGAAAAACAGCTTAGATTGTATAAGCCTGACATGTTTATTGTTTCTATGGGGACAAATGATACCTATATGCCAGAATCTCATTTTGATGTAGAAAAATTTAAAAATAATTATGAATCCTTTATACAGATGATTCAACGAGTAAATCCAGAATGCGCTATATTGTTGGCCGTTCCAAATGACTCTTATTATTTACGCAAGCAACCGAATCCAAACACCGTAAAAGCGGAAGGAGTGATTTTGGAATTAGCCGAAAAATATGGAATGGCTGTTTGGGATTTTTACGAAATTATGGGAGGATTTCGTTCTTCACAAAAATGGTATCAAAAAAGAATTATGCCTCGTGATAGAATCCATTTTACTCAGAGAGGTTATCATATTAAATCTGATTTATTACTCAAAGCATTTGTAGGTGCTTGGGAAAAGGCTTCTAATAGAGAACCTGGTAGTTTATTAAAAATAATTCTTGAAAACGCCCATGAATAGGCTGAAAGACATATTTACCTTTTCGGAAGAATTTCCGTTGATTTTTACTCAGATTAACTTCTGGATATTTTTTGCTGTTGCTTATTTTATATTTGCTTTGTTGTACAAGCGGATACATTTACGAAATGCGTATTTACTCCTTATTAGCTTGTTTTTCTATTATAAGACTAGTGGTCTTTTTGTTGGTATATTATTGTTTAGTACCGTTTCTGATTTTTTTATTGGAAAATTCATTTACAATTCCACTCATGAGTTGAAACGCAAAATACTTGTTACATTAAGTGTGTGTATCAACTTGCTCACGCTTAGCTATTTTAAGTATGCGTATTTTTTTACAGATTCATTTAATGCTCTTTTTCATACAGATTATGAGGTGGTTAACTGGTTGGCGTTATGGGCTAATGGTTTTACAGATCTTTCTTATTTTACCGTTGATGCCATCATTTTACCAGTAGGGATATCGTTCTATACTTTTCAAACAATTAGCTACAGTGTAGATATATATCGTAGTAAAATTACTCCGTTAAATTCCATTGTAGATTTTGGGTTTTATGTAAGCTTCTTTCCCCAATTAGTAGCAGGGCCAATAGTCCGTGCGGAGCACTTTGTGCCACAAATAACACGACCTACTATTGTTTCCAAGGAGGATTTCAATAAGGGGACCTTTATGATTCTAAAGGGCCTAATTAAGAAAATGATTTTTGCTGATTATATCGCGATGCACTTTATGGATCGTGTTTTTGATACCCCGGATATGTATTCCGGCTTCACTAATATTATGGCACTTATCGGATATTCATTGCAGATATATGGCGATTTTTCAGGATATACCGATATAGCTATTGGATTAGCTTTGCTCATGGGCTTTCAGCTTCCTGTGAACTTTAATTCTCCATATAAGGCTATAAACTGTGGTGATTTTTGGAAGCGTTGGCATATTTCACTATCAACATGGTTGCGTGATTATCTTTATATCCCCTTAGGAGGTAACCGTAAAGGAACTATTGCTTCTTTTATAATACTTAGTGTGTTGTTAATTGGAGTCGTATTTGCTTTAGGGGATCCCATTGTAACGGCAGTAGTGGCTTTTGTGGTACTGGTATTAGGTGTTTTGGCAATACGATACAAAGCTGTAGGTAAACATATTAATGCGAATATAAATTTGATGTTGACAATGTTGATTGGTGGTCTATGGCATGGTGCATCATGGAAATTTGTTCTTTGGGGTGGTCTTAATGGGTTAGGAATTGTCGTATACAAGTACTGGCGGAAGGTAAGTCCATATGAGAATTCTACAAAGTGGTTCTCCCATTTTTGGAAAATTTTTATCACCTTCTCTTTTATCACCTATGTCCGAATATATTTTAGAGGTGAAAGTATGGACCATATTAGCAAGTGGTACCATCAGATAGTCACTAATATGGATTTTGAAAATGCGTTGGCAGTTTTAGTTCATTATAAAATCGTGTTTATAATTATGATTATTGGCTATGTGTCGCATTGGTTACCTCAAAAATTTAAAGATAACTTAGAATCAAAATATGCCACAAGCCCAATTTATGTGAAAGGTATTGTAGCAACACTGGTTAGTGTATTGTGTTATCAAGCATTTTCGTCAGATTTTCAGCCGTTTATATATTTTCAGTTTTAAACAAAGTGTGAGTGATTTTTCAACGGCCCTATTGTTCCGAAGAAAATTAATATGTATTAGAATCATGCCTTATCCAGCGTTCTAAATATTAAAGATTGTGGAGTTTACTATATGTCTATAGAATTCACTGTAGGTTGTAATTTGGGAAATTTAACTTCATTTAGTGCAGAAGGTGCAGATTTTTAAGTGCTTTTTCTTGTTAATTCTGTACTAATAGGTTGAAGTAGTTTATGCATTTCATCGATTTTTTTTGTACTTTGACGAATTATAACTATCTTAGTATCAATATTTAGCCTAAAATCTTAAAATCATGAAAACATTTATGTCACTTTTGGCTTGTTTTCTTGTCTCTGTCTCATTGATGGCGCAAGTTTCTGATACTGAAAAAACTGCACTTTTAGCACTGTATAATGCTACGCAAGGTGAGCAATGGACTCATACTTGGGATGTGTCTACACCAGTTGACCAATGGTATGGTGTAACTGTCGAAAACGGTACTGTTGTTCGTTTGGAGTTAAGTCAGAATAACCTTAAGGGAATACTTCCTGAAAGTATTTCAGGATTACAAAACCTTCAAGTTCTGAATCTTGGATTTAATTCCTTGAAAGGTTCTTTGCCTACTTCTATTGGGAATATGAAGTCCTTAAAGCAAATTGAACTATTTATGAATCGCTTTAGTGGTTCTATACCGTCTGAAATAGGAAAGTTATCCCAATTAGAAACTCTTTCTCTTTATAGTAACCAATTGTCTGGGGAACTTCCGAAGGAATTATATCAATTACTGTCTTTAAAAGAGTTGCATTTAAATAGTAATATGTTAACCGGATCACTGAGCAACAAGGTTGGTGATATGGTTAATTTATCAACTCTAAGTTTGTTTGATAATCAGTTAAGTGGCTATGTGCCATTTGAATTAGGAACTTTACCACAATTAAAGGAATTAAATGTGTCCTATAATAAGTTCACAGGTACTGTAACTTCAAATATTGCAATGTTGGATGCCATGCACATGATGATGATTTCTAATGATGGTATGGCAACGCAGTTAGCTATAGATGATAAACCTAAAACAAAAATAAAAGCAAAAACCATAGAACCGGTGGAAGCTAAAAAAGCCATGGTGTCATTTGATTAACCGATGATGCCACTTCACTACGAGAAGATTGAAACAGCCTTTTTTATTAGGCTGTTTTTTTATTGAATCTTTTTAAGAATTTTTATTGAAAGCTATGTCCAATCCATTCTCTGTATTTTGGGTGAAATTATATTTGATAACACCATCTGATGTGATAATAGAGGGATTTGGAATTGAATATTAGTGGGGTAAACTTTTGGATATATTATAAAAAAAAAGAGAACCATTTTAGTGATTCTCTTTTTGTGAAGTATCAATACATAGGAAGTAGCACCAAATGAATTAATGGAATACTTCTTATTTTTTTAATGTTAATTTTACAAATTCACCCTTAACATTTCTTCTATGATAGAAACCATTAAAATGTTAACACTTCGCGCTCTTGTCAGTGACGAAAGCCTTATGTACGGGCTAGTTCTAAAAGGAGGTAATGCTTTGCAATTGGCCTATGGAATGACGGATCGTGCGTCAATGGATATTGACTTCTCGATATCAGGTGATTTTACTGCGTATGAAATTGGAAGGATAGAGGGTATTCTAAATGGTCTTCTCAATAGTGAGTTTGAAAAACATAATCTAATGGTATTCGATATCAAATTTTATGAAAAACCAAAACAAGGGGATGTAAAGGAATGGAAGGGGTATAAGTTAGAGTTTAAGGTTGTTGGAGCAGATGAGTTTGATCCAAATGATATGGATAAATCCAGAAGAAATGCATACGTAATTTATGATAATAGCTCTACGAAATTTCAAGTGGAAATAAGCAGTTATGAATATACGGATCCTAAAAAGTTAGTGGAAGTGGAAGGAACTGTATTTTATGTTTACACCCCTGAAATGATAGTGCTCGAAAAAGTCAGGGCGCTTTGCCAATCAATGCCTGACTATAAAAATATAATCCCCACCGCCAAAGTAAAAGGTAGGGCTAGGGACTTTTATGATATTTGGAACATCTGTCAAAACTATAACATAGATTTTGAAGCGGAGGAAAATAAAAATATGCTAAAACACATATTTGATGCAAAACGTGTCCCTCTGGAGTATTTAAATTATTTCGAAAAGTATAAAGATTTACAGAAAGAAGATTGGAACAACGTAGTTGACACTTTGACCATTGAAAGTAAAGAAGGGTTCGATTTCTACTATGACTTTGTATTACAGAGGATAGCAGAGCTTAAAATCCCATAGGAAAATAGATTCCCCATTTTTCATTTAATTTCGTTTTGGACATATTATAAGTGAGATAAAAGTTGATGTCCGTTTTTTTATCCAGAAATAAGGATAGTAGCTTGTTATTGCACCCTGCCTTTTCAAGATAAAAACCTATAAGTTGGTGGTATGGGTAGATGTAATCAAGTTGATTTAAATAGTGATCAAGAATATTTAAATCAACATCTTTTAGTGCATTTTTAAAAGCCTCTAATACTTCAAATACGCCACCGGAGTATGCCGGTCTAACAGCAATATCAATTAACGTTCGTTCCAAATCGGTAACTCTAATTTTCTTTATCGTTTTTACCCCAACATCGATTGAATTAGTTTTCTTTTGTAAAAAAGTATAACGATAGCTATCTTCTTCCGACTTGTAGATTTCAGTTGTCATTCGTTGCGGCTTGGAAAATGCTTTATCCACGGCAGCTTGTTCCAAATGAATTGTGTCAGTATTATAAGAACCATACTGATCGAAACTAACAAAAATGGTTTTTGGAATCTGTAAAGTAATTTGATGAATCTGCATTGCAGAAAAATTACTAAGATACCCGTCCTTTTTAATTGTTAGCCCCTTTTGAAAATGCGTTGCGTGGGATTTATTCCAAAGCTGTTTAACAGAGCCACTAGACTGATGTATCAACTTTTCCTTGTGTAGGATATCATTTGCTTCGAGAAATGAGAGAAAATGTTTGTAGTTCCGATAAGCTGCAATATTCCACTCCAAACGATAACGATCAAAGATATCTATAAGATCGTTCCGAGTGTAAGATAAATGTGGGGCTTGCTCAAATAAAGTTTTAATATCATCTTTAGCCCGCAAAAAGGACTCTATTTTCATAACTCAGTATACATAGTATTATATATAATACTATGATGCAAATCTATACATTTTTTTTGAGAAAAGCAAATAAACGTTCCTCTTATAAAAATATCTATAATCCATAAAGGAAATATAATAATATCATATATGATATTATTATACGAAGTTATAAGAAATAAAATTAAAAATCAAGCTATAGATAAAATTATTTCGAAGAAGTAGAAATAATAGGATTTGATTACAATTAGCCCAAATTTATATGCCTAGTTAAGGAAACCCCATATTCTTTCTTGATCCGTACTATGTACTGTACTATGTAAAATAAAAAAAGGCTCTCGATTTCTCGAAAGCCTTGTCTTTACTAGTAGCGGGAACTGGACTCGAACCAGTGACCTTCGGGTTATGAGCCCGACGAGCTACCTACTGCTCTATCCCGCGATATTGGACTGCAAATATACAGCCATTTTTACATTTGCCAAACATTTATCAATAAAAATTAAAAAATATATTCTCATCCTGTTTTTACTGCCTGAAATAGTTACATTTGGAAAAATATCAATATGGAAAAAATTACCCAAATCATAGGAGGACTTACTGGAATTACTGAATGGATTATGTTATTTCTTATAATTGGAGGAGGTCTTTTTTTGGTTGTGAGCTCCAAATTACTACCGTATAGATTTATTAAGCATGCTATAGAGGTTGTCGCTGGAAAGTATGATAAAGCTTCTGACAGTGGAGAGGTAAGTCATTTTCAAGCATTGGCTTCAGTTGTTGCTGCTACTGTTGGTTTAGGGAATATTTCAGGTGTGGCTATCGCTATATATTATGGAGGGCCTGGAGTCGTATTTTGGATGTGGCTTACTGCAATAATAGGAGGGTGTATTAAGTTCTATTCTGCAGGGCTTTCTATTCTTTTTCGAAGTAAGGACGCAGAAGGTAATGTGCAGGGTGGACCAATGTATTATATGGTTAATGGATTAGGAAAATATGGTAAGCCCTTAGCAGTATTCTTTTCACTGGCTGGTTTAGTAGCAGTTTTGCCAGCTTTTACGGTAAATCAATTTACTCAATCTGTGATTACCGTTGTTAATCCAAATGCGTATTTAGATATTGGGGAGTTTAATTGGAAACTCATTATTGGGATAGTCTTGGTGATAGCAACCTCAATGGTTATTTATGGGGGGTTAAAAAAAATTGTCCGCGTAGCTTCTGCATTGGTTCCCTTTATGGTAGCTCTATATATATTGGCGGCCCTAGTAATAATGTTTACTAATGTCGATCAAATATTACCTTCATTTCAACAAATTTTTGCGGAAGCATTTAATTTTAATACGGCAGTTCAAGGAGGATTCTGGGGATTGGTTATATTAGGAGTCCGCAGAGCTGTGTTTTCAAATGAAAGTGGAATAGGTACGGCTCCTATGTATCACGGACAATCTAAAACTAATGAGCCAATTCAAGAAGGATTGGTAGCCATGCTAGGACCTTTTATTGATACTTTGATTGTATGCACAATTACTGCGCTAATAATTATTATCAGTGGCACCTATCTTGAAGCAGAGCATAATGGGATTGTAATGACATTGCATGCTTTTGATAAATTATTGTTTGGTTTTGGTGACGAATTACTTTTACTACTAGTAGTTGTGTTTGCCATTTCAACCCTATTTACCTACTCTTACTACGGGACAAAGTGTCTCACTTTTTTAGCAGGACGTAAAATTGGTAGTTATTACAACACTATTTATATTTTCAGCATTATCTTTGCAGCGATTGCTTCACTAGAATTGGTAATAGGGTTAATCGATTTGTCATTTGCATTAATGGCTATTCCCAATATGATTGCGGTACTTTGGTTGTCACCACATATAAACAAAGCTATGAAAGCTTACTTTTCTAAAGTTAAATAGTCAATAAGTCTGTTAAACAGTTAGCAGTATAAAATAAATATCATATCGTAAAAATGCATAAAGCAGGATTTGTAAATATTATAGGGAACCCGAATGTAGGGAAATCAACCCTAATGAACGCCTTTGTTGGAGAGAAATTATCCATAATTACCTCAAAAGCTCAAACTACACGTCACCGAATTTTGGGAATTGTAAATGGAGATGATTTTCAGGTAATTTTGTCTGATACTCCTGGTATTATAAAGCCTGCATATGAGTTGCAATCCTCTATGATGGATTTTGTGAAGTCTGCCTTTGAAGATGCAGATGTACTTTTATATATGGTTGAAATTGGCGAAAAGGAACTGAAAGATGAGTTGTTTTTTGATAAAATAAATAATAGCAAGGTGCCAGTTTTACTACTTCTTAATAAAATAGATACATCTACACAAGAACAGCTTGAGGAGCAAGTACAATATTGGAGCGAAAAAGCACCACGGGCTGAAATTTTCCCTATATCTGCTTTGCAAAACTTTAATGTTATTGAGGTGTTCAATCGAATAATCGAACTCTTACCTGAGTCTCCAGCCTTTTACCCGAAGGATCAGCTTACTGATAAGCCTGAACGCTTTTTTGTCAACGAGACTATTCGTGAAAAAATATTACTCAACTATAAAAAGGAAATTCCTTATGCAGTAGAGGTTGAGACAGAAGAATTTTTTGAAGAGGATCATATTATTCGAATGAGATCAGTAATTATGGTGGAGAGGGATACTCAAAAAGGAATCATTATCGGCCATAAGGGGGAAGCTTTGAAAAGGGTAGGTGTGCAAGCTAGAGAAGATTTAGAGAAGTTCTTCGGGAAACAGATTCATCTTGAATTGTACGTAAAAGTTAATAAGAATTGGAGAAGTAATAGTGGTCAGCTTAAACGCTTCGGGTACAACCAAAAGTAGAGTCTTAATGCGAAAATATATTTTTTGGATGGCTGCCCTTATGGTTACTTGGTCTTGGTGTCAATCATCCACCGTTAGACATTTGGTTACCTATAAGATTGGAGGCGTAAATTCGGCCGAAATAACTGCACATTGTGAAAAGACTCAACGTCTTTTTACGGCCAATTATGAATCTCATGAAATATCTGTGTACGATATCTTGGATATTAACTCTCCTAAGAAACTTTCTTCAATAGATATTAAGCCATATGGTAGTGACGCAAACAGTGTAGCTGTTTATAATGGAATGCTGGCTGTAGCCATTACTGCACATCAAGGACATTTACCTGGTAAATTAGTGATTTTTGACACTAAGTCCATGTTGTTTAAACAGGAATTTGAGGTAGGATCTCTGCCGGATATGGTTGCTTTTTCACCCTCAGGAAGGTATGTTATAACCGCTAATGAAGGAGAACCAAATGAGGATTATACTATTGATCCCAAGGGATCTGTAAGTATAGTGGATTTGTATGACAGTAGTGTTAGGACTCTTGATTTTTCAGGATTTGAGAACCAAAAAGAAAAATTGATTTCAAGACATTTTCGGATATCTGGAAAGAATACTACATTTTCGGAAGATATTGAACCAGAATATATAGCCATTTCACCAGATTCTAAGATTGCGTATGTGTCACTTCAAGAAAACAACGGGGTGGCTGTCGTTAATATTGAAGAAAAATCTATTGAGCGTATACTTCCTCTAGGCTATAAGGACTTTAGTTTCCCAGAAAATAGTTTTGATTCAAGTGATGTGGATGGTAAAAATGTTCTAGGAAATTGGCCGGTAAGAGGTTTGTTCATGCCTGATGCAGTGGTGGTTGTAGTTCACGATGGTGAATCTTTTTTTATTACTGCTAATGAGGGAGATACTCGGAAGTACACGGGTTTTGAGGATGCAGTTAGGGTTGGTGAGGTGAGATTGGATGCTAGGAATTTCCCACATGCTTTTGATCTACAGCAACCTGAAGCCCTAGGAAGATTGCGTATAGTAAAGGATATGGGTGTTCAATCTGACGGTAGTTATAATGAATTGTATAGTTTTGGAGTGCGTTCATTTAGTGTATGGGATAGAGATGGAATACAAGTCTATGATTCTGCTAATGAAATTGCCAGAAATACGATTGATCATCCTTATTTTAATCAAGGGGACACCCGTAGTGATGATTCAGGTCCTGAACCTGAGGCATTAGCTGTTTGGGAGGAAGGTGATAGAAGGCTTCTTTTTGTTGGGCTTGAGCGTACAAATGGAGTAATTGTCTATGATATAAGTAATCCAAGAAGTCCTGTGTATCTAGAATGGGTCTTGAAGGAGGGTGATATTTCCCCTGAAGGTTTATTGGTTATTTCTAGAACTGATAGCCCAACTGGAGTACCACTATTAGTAGTTACCAATGAGGTGAGTGGTACTGTCTCTATTTATGAAATTGGAATTACTCCATAGAAACCACTGTAATTTTGTCTCAATTATTGCCAGTACTTTTGTAAGAGCATAGGAAATATTACCTTTGCCCCATAAAATCACATATATGAGTGCAATTGTTGCCATAGTAGGAAGACCTAATGTTGGAAAATCTACCTTATTCAATAGGTTGATCAAACGTCGCGAGGCCATTGTAGATGCAGTTAGCGGTGTTACCCGTGATCGTCATTATGGAAAAACCGATTGGAATGGAAAGGAGTTTTCTATAATTGATACAGGAGGTTATGTAGTAGGTAGTGATGATGTCTTTGAACAGGAAATTGATAAGCAGGTTGAGCTAGCCATAGAGGAGGCCGATGCTATCATCTTTATGGTTGATGTTGAGGCAGGTATTACTGGGATGGATGAGGCAGTAGCACACTTACTTAGAAAGTCTAAAAAACCCGTCTTTCTTACTGTAAACAAGGTCGATAATGCCATGAGAGAAGCTGACGCTGTTGAGTTTTATGGATTAGGTTTTCAGGAGTATTATACGTTATCGGGAATAAATGGTAGTGGGACTGGAGAGCTTTTAGATGCCATAGTAGAGGTGTTGCCAGAACGCGAAACTATTGAAGAAGATTCATTACCGAGATTTGCGGTGGTTGGTAGACCAAATGCTGGAAAGTCGTCATTTATAAATGCTTTAATAGGAGAGGATCGGTACATTGTGACAGATATTGCAGGCACCACTCGTGATGCAATTGATACGCGTTATAATAGGTTTGGATTTGAGTTTAATTTAGTAGACACGGCTGGAATTCGAAGAAAATCTAAAGTCAAAGAAGATTTGGAATTTTATTCAGTTATGCGTTCTGTTAGAGCCATAGAGCACGCAGATGTTTGTATACTTATCATTGATGCAACTCGTGGTTTTGAAGGACAGGATTCAAATATTTTTTGGCTAGCTGAGCGCAATCGTAAGGGTGTTGTAATCTTAGTAAATAAATGGGATTTGCTAGAAAAAGAAACCAATACGGCCAAAGAATATGAAGCTCAAATTCGCAAGGAAATTGCTCCGTTTACAGATGTTCCGATTATATTTATGTCAGTGCTTAATAAGCAACGTATTTTTAAAGCAATAGAGAAAGCTGTAGAGGTATATGAAAATAGAAGTAAGCGTATTGCAACCTCTAAGCTTAATGAATTAATGCTTCCCCTTATTGAGAATTATCCACCACCTGCGCTCAAAGGAAAATATATTAAAATTAAGTTTTGTACTCAATTACCTACCCCTACTCCTCAATTTGTCTTTTTTGCTAATTTACCTCAGTATGTAAAGGAACCTTATAAACGTTTTATTGAAAATAAATTGAGAGAGCATTTCGATTTTCATGGGGTCCCTATTGATGTCTATTTCAGAAAGAAGTAATTTCCTTGGAATATGTAAGTTTTAAGAAAAAAATAACATAATAGATTTAAACTATTTACCTAAATAGTAGTCTTTTAGAGGGTTTGTTTTTGCAAACCCTTATTTTTTATCTAATATTAAAACCTAATGGCCAAAAAAATTCTTTTTCTAGCATTGTTTTTTGCTAGTATTGTTCAAGCCCAAGAATACAAAATTATTGGATCAGTAGTTGATAAAACTACAAAACAACCACTAGAGGCAGCTACAATTTATGCTGAGTCCTTATCTGACAGTGCCTTAATTTCTTATACTATTTCTAACCAGAAAGGTACTTTTGACTTAGCGCTACGTACAAAGGCGCCAAAAGTGAATTTAGCAATTTCATTTACGGGGTACAGTACTTTGCGTAAAGAGATAACATTAAAGGGTTCTACTATAAATATGGGAGTCCTTGGGCTAGACATAGAATCAATTACGCTGGAAGGGGTAAGTGTTGTTGCAGATCGTGCGCCGATAATTGTCAAAAAAGATACTTTAGAATTTAATGCGGAATCATTTAAGACTAGGCCGGATGCTAACGTAGAAGATTTAATAAAGTTACTCCCCGGGGCACAGGTTGATAGTGATGGTAAGATAACAGTAAATGGGAAAGAAGTTAATCGCGTACTAGTAAATGGAAAGGAATTTTTTGGTAGTGATCCAAAAATAGCAACTAAAAACCTTCCAAAAGATATTGTAGACAAAATACAGGTTACGGATACGAAGAGTGAGACTGAGCGTTTTACGGGACGTCAATCAACATCGGATACGCAAACACTGAATATTACCATAAAAAAGGATAAGAATAAGGGATACATGGGCCGAATTACAGCGGGTTATGGTACTGATGAAAGATATCAACTTAGTGGTGTGGCGAATTATTTCAACGATAAACAACGCTTTAGTATTTTAGCGGGTGGAAATAACATTAATAGTGCTGGTTTTTCTTTTGATGAGGTTTTTGATGCTGTAGGTAGAAGAGGGCAAGGAGTGTCTTTTAATTCCAGAGGAAGTTTTAATATAGGAGGGATGAATTTTGGAGGTGGACAAGGGATAACAACCTCTTATAATGTCGGTGGGAATTATGCTGATGAACTTTCGGATAAGACTGAAATAACAGCTGATTATTTCTTTGCTTCAAGTGAAACATACAATGATAGCAAGACAGAACGAGAAAATATACTTCCAGACAGACGGTTTTTCACCAACAGTGAATCTCATAGTGATGGAGGTTCTGATTCACATCGAGCTAATGCACGTCTTATTTTTCAGTTGGATTCAATGACACGCCTCACCGTATCACCGAATTTTAATACTTCATTAGGTGATTCGAGAAACGTTCGTACGGAAGTTTCAATAGATGAGGATGGCAACGTCATTAACGATGCTTCAACTAATAACAATAGCTTAAATGATCGCAAGAGTTTTAGCAATGATGTTAATTTGATTCGTAAACTTAACAGTAAAGGGAACTATTTAAAGTTTGGATTTTCAAATGACAATTCTCGAACTGACGGTACCTCTAAATTATTGTCTGAGAATAATGTTTATGGAAATAATCCAAGTACGTTAATCCGGGATCAAGTTACCAAAACTGATAATCAGAGTGATTCTTGGAATGCTAATGTGGAATGGAGACAAGCATTGATAGGGAAATTGTTTTTGGACCTGGGGTATAGTTTTGATAATAGTTTAAGAAGTGATTCTCGCATTGTAAATGATTATGATAATGTTACAGGTGAATATAGTAGCTTTAATCAGGCCTTGAGTTCAGATTTTAGATTTAAAAGCATGCAACATTCCCCTTCTGCAGGGTTTAATTATGAAGGAGAAAAGTTGAGTGTGGGATTGGGGAGCCGTATGGTTAATACCCGTCTTTCGAATAATGATTACATACAGTTAGTGGATTTTGAGAAGGATTTTAATAATGTCCTTTTCAACGCCAATGTTAGGTATCGTTTAGATCGCGGTAAGTCATTTTCTACCAATTATAGAAGCTCGGCAAATGTTCCTTCAGTAAGTCAGTTGCAACCAATCGAAAATATTTCTAACCCATTGAATATTATCGTAGGTAACCCAGATTTGAAACCTACTATCAGTCATAACTTCTTTATGAATTATAACAATTTTGATTTTAGAACACGTAGTGGGATATTTATGTTTGGTTCTTTTAACTTCGATAATGATCGTATTACAAATACAACGATTACAGACGAGAATTTCTTGCGTAGGACCACCTATACAAATGTTAATGGTAATTATTCGGGAAATATCGGAGGTCACTTCAACAAGCAGTATAAAAGTGAAGAAGGGGTTATGTACCGATTTAGAATAGGAGGGAATGCTTCTTTAAATAATAATATTAGCTTTAATAATAATGTAAAGTTTACTTCGAAAACATTTAACTATGCTCCTAATGTGGGATTGACTTTTAACTATAAGGAGCAGTTCGAAATTAACCCGGGTTATTCTGTAGGTTTTAATAAGACCACATATAGTCTGGACCGTTTTGAAGACATAAATTTTATGACACATACCTTTGAAGTAAGAGCTACAACTTATTGGCCGAAAAACGTTGTATGGGGTAACGATATTACGTATAATTATAATGGAAGTGTATCTGATAATTTTGACAAAAGCGCTATTTTTTGGAATATGAGTCTTGGACTTAAATTGTGGAATGATAAAGGGAATTTGAAATTAATAGCCTATGATTTACTAGATCAAAATATTAATACACGTCGTACGGCAACTGAGGATTACATTCAAGATACTCAGGGAACGGTTTTAAAACGTTATTTTATGGCTAGCTTTACCTTTAAGTTTGATCAGTTTGGAGGGAAAAGACCTGGTGGAGGTAGAGGTCCTGGAGGCTCTATGCGTATGATGCATATGTAAAACATATAAATAACAACAGCCACTTTTAAGTGGCTGTTGTTTTATTGTAAGTATAGAGTTGTTAGTACTATTAAATGCTACCATCCTCCACTGGCGCCGCCTCCGCCGCCCATTCCTCCTCCAAAACCACCAAAGCCGCCACCTCCAAATCCTCCGCCAGATGATCTGCCAAATCCACCTCGACCCATATTACTTAAAATAATGATGTCAGAAAGATCCATGCCTGAACTTCTATGGCCTCGGTTTCCACTTCCGCCTTGTTTTTTGTTTGCCAGAAGAAGGATGATAATGATAAAGATAATAATGGGAAGTATGGAACTAATATCAATGTCATTTTTGGGATTGGTATTGGTGTAAGCACCCTCTAGAACTTGGATTATGGCAGTAGATCCTTGGTCTAGTCCTCCGTAATAATTTCCTTTCTTAAATTCTGGTAATATGTTATTTTCAATTATTCTTTTGGACAGTGCATCGGTAAGTAAGTGTTCAACACCATACCCTGTGGAAATGGCTATCTTTCGCTGCTTAATATCCATAAGCATCAGTACACCATTGTCTTTTCCTTTTTGCCCTAATCCCCAGCTAGTTAATACCTGTGCAGCGTAATAATTTATATCGTCTTCCACACTATTGGTAATCGCGATGGCTATGCCAGTTGAGGTTGAATCTGCATAGGCTGTAAGCTTCTGATTTAACGCATTTGTTTCTGATGGAGAAAGCAAACCTACGTAGTCCTGTACAGCTTTATCGGAATACTTCTTTTTTAAAACATCTTGAGCATATAGTGATGCGCTTAAAAAGGTAGATAGTAGTCCAAATAGAAGTATATATTTGTTTTTAAAAATATTCAAAAGAGTAATGTTAAAATCGATTACGAAGATATTTTTCCTTTAGAAACATTGTTGGGCAATTCATTTTTATCTTGATGGCTCCAAGGGAAATGAACTTGAAGTTCCTTGCCGGCCTGCATAATCCCAGCGATGATTCCATCTTTGAATTGACCTGTTTTAAAATGAAGTACCATTTGATCTTTAGTGGTATTCCAAAAATCGAATGGTACTACATCGTTAATTCCTTTGTCTCCATAGATTACAAAGGTTTTATCGTCAACAGCTATATATATCAATACCCCATTTGCTTCCTTGGTGTTGTCCATTTTTAACAAATGAAACACTTCCATCGCACGTTTATAAGGGTCCTGGTCTGTATGGGCTTCAATGTGCACGCGAATTTCACCTGAAGTTTTTTGCTCAGCTTTGCGAATGGCTTCAACAATTTCAGCTTCTTCATTAGGTGTTAAAAAATCTTCAACGTGAGACATCGTTAATTAAAGTTAAATTCTACATCTGGCGCTTTTTCTGCTCCTGATTCTGATTTGAATAGGGTTAGTTTTTGAGTGCCTTTAATAGCTGCAGCAAAGTTGGTAGGGATTTTTTCAATAAAGATATTGAAGTTACCAGCAGTTTCATTGTACCTATTTCGCTCCACATTGATACGGTTTTCAGTGCCTTCTAGTTGCGATTGCAATTCCAAGAAGTTCTGATTGGCTTTTAATTCTGGATATCGCTCAACAGTTACCAAAAGTCTTGATAGTGCTGAGGTAAGTCCGGCTTGTGCTTCTTGAAATTGCGCTAATTGATCTGGAGTGATGTTAGTGGGGTCTATTTGAACAGAAGTTGCTTTAGAACGAGCTTCAATTACATCTGTAAGTGTACCTCGTTCAAAGTCTGCTGCACCCTGAACTGTTTTGACAAGATTGCCAATAAGATCACTACGACGTTGGTAGGCACTTTCAACATTAGCCCATTGTTTTTCGGCTTGACCTTTCATCTCGACTATGTCATTATTCGCTCTTATGTACCAAGTAAAGAGAATAAGTGCAAGTCCTCCAATTATTAATAATGGCAACCATTTTTTTAGTGCAGTGTTCATAGCTATAATTCGTTTTTGATTTTTAGTAATTCCGTTTTTATGTGTTCTAATTTACGAATGATTTCGAATTTAGACATTGATTTGTGCTTTTCTTCTTTAAGGTGTGTTTTCGCTCCTTCGAGGGTAAATCCACGTTCTTTAACTAGATGATAAATAAATTGAAGATTCTTAACGTCTTCAGGAGTAAATTTCCTAGTTCCTCTATCGTTCTTTTTTGGTTTTATTACATCAAATTCCTTCTCCCAAAAACGTATTAAGGAGGTGTTTACATTAAATGCTTTGGCAACTTCGCCAATACTGTAGTAGCGTTTTTCAGGTAGGTTGATGTGCATTAATCCAATGATTGATTTTCTTGAGCAGCATTGCGAAGCATTTCTTCAAACTCGGCAGCAGTAAGACTTCCGTAGTAGAAGTTAATAGGGTTAATGCGTTCGTCATCTTTAAAAACCTCGTAATGTAGGTGCGGTGCTTCTGAGCGCCCCGTACTTCCTACAAATCCAATAAGGTCACCTCGTTTTACACGCTGTCCTTTTCGTACATTGTATCTACTTAGGTGTGCATACAAGCTAACATAGCCATATCCATGATTGATTCGAATGTGTTCGCCATATCCTGCAGCTGTATTGTCCGCGCGTTCAACCACCCCATCACCAGTTGCATAAATCGGAGTGCCTCTAGGAGCTGTAAAATCCATGCCGTAATGAAATTTTCTAGCTTTTGTAAACGGGTCACTTCGCCATCCATATCCTGAGGCCATTCTAGTCAAGTCTTTAGATAGTATTGGTTGAATGGCAGGTATTGCAGCTAATAATTTCTCTTTATCCGCGGCTAATCGTGTTATTTCATCTAGTGATTTGGATTGTACAACAAGCTGTTTTTGTAATATTTCAAGACGTTTCGTGGTACTGATGATCATCTCGGAATTGTTGTAGCCTTCGAGGGATTTATATCTGTTAATACCTCCAAAACCTGCTTTTCGTTGTTCTTCAGGAATTGGATTTGCTTCAAAATACAGTCGGTAGAGATTATTATCCCTGTCCTCAATATTATGAAGGACCTCTTCAATTTGGGCTAATTTCTTATTAAGAAGTTCATATTGAATTTCGTATTGCTTCAGCTCTCTGGCTTGTGCTAATTCACGAGGAGTATTTAAAAAATTTGTATTTAGAAGTATGAACATTCCTATAAATCCAAAAAGCATTGAAGCTGTCAAAAAAAGGAAAACGTTACGAAGCTTACGCCCTTTTCTGGGTTCAATTTTCCTATAGGAAAGGGTTTCCGTATCGTAATAATATTTTACCTTACTCATAATTTAAAATATGCTATTTTTGCAGTCCTGCAAGATGTTGAAGTGCAGGTGTTAGATGGCTAACGAACAAATATAAAAATTGTTTTAGAGTTAGCCTATATTTTAGGTAAAGGTTAAGATAAATTCTATGAATTCTCAAGAAATAAGAACTGCTTTTTTACGCTTTTTTGAAAGTAAGCAACATATAATAGTGCCTTCAGCGCCTATTGTTTTAAAGGATGATCCTACACTAATGTTCAACAACTCGGGTATGGCCCAGTTTAAAGAATATTTTTTGGGAAATGCTACTCCGAAAAGTAACCGTATAGCGGACACCCAGAAATGTCTTCGTGTTTCAGGTAAGCATAATGATCTGGAGGATGTAGGATTTGATACTTATCACCATACAATGTTTGAAATGTTGGGTAATTGGTCTTTTGGTGATTATTTCAAAAAAGAAGCAATTGCTTGGGCATGGGAATTTTTAACAGATGTTTTAAAATTAGATAAAGATCGTTTGTACGTTTCTGTCTTTGAAGGGAGTCCAGAAGAAAATGTATCTTTTGACCAAGAAGCTTGGGATTTATGGAAACAATTTGTTAGCGAAGACAGAATTATCAAAGGAAATAAAAAGGATAATTTTTGGGAAATGGGAGACCAAGGGCCATGTGGTCCTTGTTCTGAGATTCATATTGATTTACGGTCTGAAGTGGATCGAGAAAAGGTTCCAGGTTATGGTTTAGTGAATGCCGATCATCCTCAGGTTGTTGAGATATGGAATTTGGTATTTATGGAATTCAATCGTAAGGCTGATGGTTCCCTTGAAAAATTACCAGCGCAGCACGTAGATACAGGAATGGGATTTGAACGTTTGTGTATGGCTATGCAGGGTAAGGTGTCTAATTATGATACAGATGTTTTTACTCCTTTGATTCGTGAGGTAGAAACTATTACAAATGTAAAGTATGGGGCCAATGAAAAATCGGATATTGCTATCCGAGTGATTGTAGACCATGTTCGGGCCGTAGCATTTGCTATTGCTGATGGACAATTACCTTCCAATACAGGAGCTGGTTATGTGATTCGTAGAATTCTGCGTCGTGCTATTAGATATGGATTTACTTTCTTGGATAGGAAGGAACCATTTATATACAAATTGGTTGAAGTGCTTAGTGGTCAAATGGGTGATTTTTTCCCTGAAATTAAAACACAGCAGAATTTGGTAACACAAGTAATCAGAGAGGAGGAAGCTTCTTTTTTGAGAACATTAGATCAAGGATTGGTATTGTTAGACAGTGTTATTGCATCAACTTCGGGAAAGGAAGTTTCCGGAAAAAGAGCTTTCGAATTATATGATACATTTGGGTTCCCAATTGACCTTACAGCTTTAATTTTAAGAGAAAAGGGGTATTCATTGAATGAGTCGGAGTTTGAAGAGGAACTTCAAAAGCAAAAAGATCGATCTCGAGCTGCATCTAAAGTAACAACAGGTGATTGGGAAATATTGTATGATGATGATGTCGAGGAGTTTGTTGGATATGATATGACTACCACAAAGGTTAAAATCACTAGATACAGAAAGGTTGAAAATAAAAAATTTGGGGAAATGTATCAATTGGTTTTCAATATTACGCCGTTTTATCCTGAAGGAGGAGGTCAAATTGGAGATCGAGGCTTCATTGAAGCTTCTAATGGGGAAGTTGTATATATTGAAGACACTAAGAAGGAAAATAATGTAATTATTCATTTTACTAAAACATTACCCCGCAATCTTGATGGTCTTTTTACAGCTGTAGTGAGTAGTGAGTTTAGAAAAAATGTATCCAGTAATCACTCCGCTACCCATTTATTGCATCAGGCGTTACGGGCTGTATTAGGAACTCATGTAGAACAAAAAGGTTCATTGGTAAGCAATTCCTATTTACGTTTTGATTTTTCTCACTTTGCAAAAGTTACTGAAACTGAACTAAAACAAGTTGAAGATTTTGTAAATGCCCGTATTCAGGAGGCTTTACCTCTGGTGGAGAGAAGAAATATACCTTTTCAACAAGCATTAGATGAAGGTGCAATGGCACTGTTTGGAGAGAAATATGGTGATACTGTCCGTGCCATTAAGTTCGGAAAAAGTATGGAGCTTTGTGGTGGTATTCACGTAGAAAATACAAAAGATATTTGGCATTTCATGATTACTTCAGAAAGTGCTGTAGCTGCAGGTGTTCGTCGTATTGAGGCCATTACAAATGAGTTTGCAAAACAACACTTAATGGAACAAAATGAGTTGTTATATCAAATAAAGGGAATGTTGAAAAACCCTCAAGACATAACAAAAACTGTGGCCTCATTGCAAGATGAAAATACTAAGTTGAAAAAACAATTAGAGCAGTTACTTAAGGACAAAGCAAAAAACTTAAAAGGAGAATTAATCTCACAGATCCAAAGCGTCAATGGTGTCGATTTCTTAGCGGTTCAGGTTGATATAGATGCTGCTGGTGCCAAAGATTTAGTGCATGAACTAGGAAGTAATAAGGACAATTTGTTTGTGGTACTCGCCACAGTAAATGAAGATAAGCCTATGCTTACTTGTTATATTTCAAAGGAATTGGTGGCTAGTAAAGGATTTAATGCAGGTCAGGTTGTCCGTGAATTAGGAAAATTTATTCAAGGCGGAGGTGGAGGTCAACCATTTTTCGCCACAGCAGGTGGAAAATTTGCGGAAGGAATACCCGAAGCATTAGGTAAGGCAATTACATATATTCAATAGAATTAGAGCTCGGTATATTCACCGGGCTTTTTTTTGGATTGTGTTATTTTTTTCAATTCATTTGATGAAAATTAAGCTATGGATTTTAGAACGATTGTCCCGATAAGCCCAATGGAATGCAAGATTGATTATCAATCGCAATTGGTTTTAGTGGGGTCTTGTTTCGCAGAAAATGTGGCGGATAAACTTGCTTTTTACAATTTTAAACATGTTGTTAATCCTTTAGGTATATTATTTAATCCTGTTTCTATTCAAAACCTTATAGAAAGAGGCCTAAACAATAGGTCTTTTACAGAGGAGGATATTTTTTACCATAATGAGTGCTGGCATTCCTATGAAGTTCATTCTGAGATGAGTCATTCAGACAAGGACTTGATGCTAAATTCAATGAATGAGGCACTTGAATTATTTGGTGCATCTTTGAAAGAGGCTTCTCATTTTATTATTACCTTGGGAACTTCATGGGTATATAAAGAAATATCTAACAATGCAATTGTTGCTAATTGTCATAAGGTTCCACAGAAATCGTTTAAGAAGTATTTGCTTACTGTGCATGAAATTACTGAGAGTTTAAGAAATATTGTGTCATTGTTAAGATCGTACAACCCTAATTTGAGTATTGTATTTACAGTTTCTCCAGTAAGACATTTAAAGGATGGGTATGTCGAAAATCAAAGGAGTAAAGCACATCTTATTGCGGCAGTTCATTCATTAAATGATGTTAGAAATGAAGGTAGTAGGTTGTCCTACTTCCCTGCATATGAAATTGTTATGGATGAGTTGCGCGATTATCGTTTTTATTCAGAAGATATGATACATCCAAATTCAATAGCTATTGATTATATCTGGGGACGTCTAGTAGAGTCCTGGATTACTTCTGAAGCTAGTAAAATTATGCAGGAGGTTGAAAAGATACGTAAGGGACTTTTACATCGCCCATTTAACCCAGATACAGATGCGCATAAAAAATTTTTAAAACAATTGGAGGGAACTATTTTGTCGTTACAGAATAGGTACCCCTTTATGTCATTTTAAATTATTTAAATTGGAAAAGTAGCTATACAGTTATCTTTTTTGTGAAGAAAAAAGTAGGCTATTTTACCACAAACCAATACGATTAATGTTGTCGCTTGATTTGTGGTAAAAATTATAATAATAATGTTGGCTTATTGATTGAGTTTGTGTGCTAAGCTACTCCATCCACCACCATTTACTACCTCAATCCCATGACTTTTAAGAATAGAAGCTGCACTTGAGCTTCGCATTCCACTCGCACAGCATGCAATAATCGGTTTATTCAGCTTTTTAATTGCATTTATTTGTCCTTGCAAAGATTGTAATGGAATATTTTTGGAACCTTGAATATGACCTCCTTGAAATTCTCCTGGTGTTCTCACATCAATAATTACAGCACCTTTTGTAATGAATTCTTGTAATTGTTCATTTTTGTTACCAAATAATAAATCTAATAATCCCATAGATATGTTTTTTATTGACAAAGTAACATTTATTTCAAGGTATTAGTCAGTATCTAAAGTTACATTAGTGTACTTTTTCATTTTCGACAAGTGAGATTCCGCCATCAATAAGGTGGCCTACAAGTGGGCGATTCTGTTTTACTGTTTCTAAATGTGCTGCAATTTCTTTTGCAAAATCTATATCACCATTCTGGTGAGCAAGTTCGTATAACTCTACCGAGAGTAGCCAATCGTTAGGGAAATTTGAAACTAATTGTTCAAATATTTTATGACGTGATAGGGTGGTGTTTTTGCCATTCCTGAAGTCTCGGACTTGAAGATATAGGGATTCTAATTGAAGTCGTTCAGGTGTTTTTTTAGCTTTAATAGTTAACTCAGAGGGGACATGTGTAATAAGATCAAAGCTATGAATGTCAGCAGCTCCACTGAAAGCCGAAACAATATCTTTGCCTACAGCCATGTCATAAATACCCCATTCAGGTTTAAACAAAATTGTTTCACCATAACTTACCGTACAGTTTTTAAAACTAATAAGAATTATTTTTCCTTGAAGGTTGCGTGTTCCAGTAATAATATCACCCACAACCTTTATACCTCCTTCAAATTCAAGTGTAACCCGTTCACCTTCATAAATATCATAGGCTCGTAAATCTCTGGGACTCATGTCTTCAATTGCGAGATTAATTCCTTTAAGTTTTCCAATAGGTGAACCAAAGCCTTCACTATGGTAGCTGGCGCCATGTCCTATTAATTCCTTTTCACGGTATGCCAGTGCAGTTTTTCCTGTAGTTTGAACATAAATTGGTTTGCCATCATGGGCTATTACGTTGCTAAATACCCCTGAAACTTGGATTCCTGTGCTCAGTTCAATGCTGCCTAAAGCCTTAGACTCAATTAATTTTTGGACACCACCTAATCCCCCTCTTCTAAGGGCCATGGTATTAGCGAATTCTTCCAAAACTAAACTTAAATGCGCAAAATCTGGAGTGACATAGAGTTGTGGTTGTGGTTTGGTAATATCAAAGCTTTTTTGAGCTGCATCAATCGTGTATGGAAGTTTTATAACATTATCAGTCATGCACCATGCACTTTCTCCAATGGATGATAGAAGTCCAGCGCCATAAATCTTAGGATTATCAACAGTACCGATTAGTCCGTATTCTACGGTCCACCAATGAAGATTGCGAATTAATGCCATCTCACTTGGATTTCCCATATTATTTTGTAGGTCCTCAACATGCTTTTCTGCAGTTTCAATTTCTTTTTGTGAAGTTCCTTCCGCTTCTTTTATAATGGATAAGTGTCGTATGGCTTCATACATCTCATAGTCCTTCGCACTAGAAATTGCTTTACAACCAATTTCTCCAAATCGTCTTAAATACTCTGCATATTCGGGGTTAGCAATAATAGGGGCGTGTCCTGCACCTTCGTGAATAATATCAGGTGCTGGGGTATATTCAATATGTTCAAGCTGTCTGATGTCTGAAGCAATAACAAGGACATTGTAGGCTTGAAATTCCATGAAGGCACTAGGCGGGATAAACCCATCTACTGCTACAGCAGCCCAGCCAATTTCTTTTAAAATTCGATTCATGCCATACATGTTTGGAATGCTGTCTATAGAAATTCCAGTTTGCCTAAGCCCATTAAGGTATGATTCATGCGCAACCTTTGAAAGGTAATCTACATTTTTACGCATTACATAACGCCATACTGCCTGATCTATGGCTGTATAGTCTTCATAATTTTGCGGTTTGATAAATTGACGCAAATGATTAGGAAGTTTTTCTAGTATTGGATTTGATTCGTATTGGGTGCTCATATTGTTATGGTTGTGTAGGTAAAAGTACAAAATCAAAATCAATACCTATGTTTAGAAAAACTTAAATGGCTACTCTAGAGTAGCCATTTAAGTTTGTTTATTTTTCAGATCCTGGAGGATATTGAGATAAAATTTGTTTTACAAATTCACGTATACGCTCTTCTTTTCTATCCATAGTTTCTGGAAGAGAGCCAGTTCCTTTGCCTTGCCAAACAAGTTCTTTCTTTTTAGCATCAATGATGTCTATGTAAAGGCTTCCTTCGGTGTGAGAAGTTACATTACTATATCCTCCCCAGCCCCAGCCCCAATAAGGACCCCAGCCAAAGCCTGCATTATTGTACACATCGACACGCTCTTTTTCTTTAGTGAAGATACTGATGAGCATATCTGGATTTTCAGATTTCATGAATCCTTTAGCTGCCATTTCGGCATCAATGGCATACATGATACGTTTTTTGTCTAAATCCGATATTTCTGCTTTGTCAATACCAGGTTTAAAGAAAGCGTAGGTTTTTAATTCATTAAAATTTGTTTGACGGTCATAATCTGCTGCTACACGCACGCTGCTGCAGGATACCAATAGCATTAATGCTATTATTGGAAGTGTAAATTTTAAAGCTTTCATATGTGTATATTTATTAGCGATTAAAAATTTAAATTACTCTAATAGTGTATCATCTACTATTGATGGGATGGTAACTTTTAGTAATGGTTGCGTCTCCATGGCTCTTTTTATTGCGAAAATGGCACCTTCATTACGAGCCCAGTTACGTCTAGCAATTCCGTTGTTAACATCCCAGAAAAGCATGGTTTCTAGTCTATTAGCTGCTTCTTTACTTCCATCAAGAACCATGCCGAATCCTCCATTAATGACTTCTCCCCAGCCTACACCACCTCCATTGTGGATGGATACCCAAGTAGCCCCTCTAAAACTGTCTCCAATGACATTTTGAATGGCCATGTCGGCGGTAAATCGAGAGCCATCATAAATGTTAGATGTTTCTCTATAAGGAGAATCTGTACCGGATACATCATGATGGTCACGTCCTAATACCACAGGGCCAATTTTGCCTTCAGCTATGGCATTGTTAAAGGCTCGAGCAATTCGGATGCGTCCTTCAGAATCTGCATATAAAATACGTGCTTGAGATCCAACCACAAGCTTGTTTTGTTGCGCACTTTTAATCCATTGAATGTTGTCTGCCAGTTGTTGGCTAATTTCATTGGGTGCTGTTCTCATCATTTCCTCTAAAACCGCTTGAGCAATAGCGTCGGTTTTTTCTAAATCCTCTGGGTTGCCAGAACAGCAAACCCATCTGAATGGTCCAAATCCGTAATCAAAGCACATGGGACCCATAATGTCCTGAACATAGCTTGGATATTTGAAATCGATGCCATTTAAAGCCATTACATCTGCTCCTGCTCTTGATGCCTCCAGTAGGAATGCATTTCCATAATCAAAGAAATAGGTCCCTTTATCAGTATGTTTGTTGATTGCGGCGGCATGCCTACGAAGTGATTCCTGGACAGCAACTTTGAATTTTAAAGGTTCATTTGCCATCATTTGGTTAGCTTCTTCAAAAGATATTCCGACAGGGTAGTAACCACCTGCCCATGGATTGTGTAAAGAAGTTTGATCTGAACCTAAATCTATATGTATATTTTCTTTGTCAAAATGCTCCCATACATCTACCACATTCCCTAGGTAAGCCAAAGATATTGTTTCTCCTTTTGACTGTGCCTGACGTACTCTAGCAGTTAAATCATTGATATTAGGAATAATTTCATCAATCCACCCTTGATCATGACGAATCTGAGTAATTTTTGGATTTACCTCCGCACAAACCGTTATACAACCAGCTATATTACCTGCCTTGGGTTGAGCTCCACTCATTCCTCCCAAACCTGAGGTTACAAATAAATGTCCTTTAGGAGACTTATTGATTTTTCTAAAACCATTAAGAACAGTTATGGTAGTACCATGAACAATCCCTTGCGGTCCTATATACATGTAGCTACCAGCAGTCATCTGTCCATATTGGGTTACGCCAAGTGCATTAAATCGTTCCCAATCATCTGGTCGTGAATAGTTTGGAATCATCATTCCATTGGTAACGACAACCCTTGGT
Organism: Imtechella halotolerans; assembly: GCF_028743515.2. Classification (GTDB taxonomy): domain Bacteria; phylum Bacteroidota; class Bacteroidia; order Flavobacteriales; family Flavobacteriaceae; genus Imtechella; species Imtechella halotolerans. The sequence goes on from NZ_CP117969.2 coordinate 3,088,457, forward strand.
GCATTTTTATGAGATGGGAATAGTCCCATTGGATGGCCACTATAAATTGCAAGCGTTTGTTCGTCAGTCATCTCGCTTAAATACTTCATAGTAAGAAGGTATTGAGCCCAGTTTTGAAAAACAGCACCGTTTCCGCCATAGGTGATGAGCTCGTGAGGATGTTGAGCTACTGCTGGATCCAGGTTGTTCTGAATCATTAACATGATAGCAGCAGCCTGCAGACTTTTTGCAGGATATTCATCAATTCCTCTGGCATACATATCATAATCTGGACGAAGACGATACATATATATACGCCCATAGGTTTCTAATTCTTGTTTAAATTCTTCAATTAGTTGGTCGTGTAGATGCGGTTCGAAATAACGAAGAGCATTACGTAAGGCTAACTTTTTCTCTTCTTCACTAAGAATTTCTTTACGTTTTGGCGCATGATTTATAGAGGTGTCATACGTTTTTGGTTGAGGTAGGGAAGTAGGTATGCCTTGTTGAATTTTTTCTTGAAATGTCATAAATGGATATTGTATATGTTATATTGTTTTTAATAAATAGTGGCTCCTTTTATAGGAATATTTATCAAAATCTATGGATAACGAATATCTACACGGTGATGTGTGTAGGCTATACTTTTTTTATATGACATGCCATTAATGTCCATTATAAGTTTGTTGAATTTGTTTTTTTATTATAACCGTAAGGGCAATGACGACAACCGCTTTGACAACAATATCCTCTTTTTAGGTGGTATTGTTCGGTAAAACACCTATATCCTTCAGGGGTAAGATAATAATCACCTTCTTCTATTGGGATAATTTTTTTCATCATTGTACACGGTAAAGAAATGGTATCTTTGCAAAGATAACGGTTTTTGAAAATTATCAACTGGTATGATTTTGGTGTTTCGATATATCTTCTCTCCACGATTTTCAGGATTGGCATTTTGGCCTTTTATTGTGGTAAAAAACACTGAATTAACTAAAGATAGTGTTGTGATTTTACATGAAAGAATTCATCTTAAGCAGCAAGCGGAATTGCTGGTACTATTATTTTATATATGGTATATTCTTGAGTGGTTATACAGGAGTGCGTGTCACAAAAGTTTTTACCTTGGATACAAAAACATATCGTTTGAAAGAGAGGCCTATACACACGAAACTAATAGTTTGTATTTGAAGAATAGGAGAAAGTATGCGTTTTTACAGTATATGAAATGATTTGGGATACACCTAAAGAAATTAGTAATCAAGAAGTACAGTACCAATTCCCCAGAGGAATTAGGTTGACTATTAAAAGAGAAGATAAAATACATCCCTTTGTTTCAGGGAATAAATTCAGAAAACTTAAGTATAATGTTGCGCAGGCAATACATTTGGGTAAGCATACGTTACTTACATTTGGAGGGGCCTATTCTAATCATATAGCAGCCGTTGCAGCTGTTGGACGATTAGAAGGAATGAAGACAATTGGGATCATCAGAGGAGAAGAGCTGCAAGGGCAAGCCCTTAATAGTCAAACTCTTCTTAGAGCTCAAAAAGATGGAATGAAGTTTAGGTTTGTTAGTAGGGAATTATATAGGTTAAAAGCAACTTCTGGTTTTTTAAATGAACTAAATACCGAATTTGAGTCTGCTTACATTATTCCTGAAGGTGGCACTAATGAGTTCGCTGTACAGGGATGTGAAGAAATTCTAGATACTGAGGATTCAGTTTTTACACATATAGCTTGTTCGGCTGGTACGGGAGGTACGGCATCAGGGATTATAAGAGTTTCAAATGACAATCAGAGAGTATTGGTTTTTCCTGCTGTAAAAGGTGACTTTTTGTTAAGCGATATTGCTACTTATACACATAAAACTAATTGGGATCTTATTACAGCATACCATTTTGGTGGCTATGCAAAGGTTACGGACGAGCTAATTACTTTTTTGAATGAATTTTATGTTAAAACTGGTATTCCATTAGATCCTGTGTATACTGGAAAAATGGTATTTGGTATCTTTGACATGATTAGTACTTTACAGATCCCAGATAATGCTCATATTCTAGCAATCCATACTGGAGGATTGCAAGGAATACAAGGAATGAATACATATTTACAACAAAAAAACAGGCCGTTAATAAACTATGAATAATAAACTCATATTTCTATTTCTAATTAGTCTATTGGTAGGATCATGTGGACCATCAAAAAATGCTACTTCTAAAAAACATTCCAAAACTAGGGTAGCGGTGGTACGTAAAACTCCTGAGTCCTTAAGTGAAAAAAAGGCAGAAAAACCTACTGAGACCCTAGAATCAACATCAACTACAAAGGTGTATGCCGATGTAATTATGGAATATATAGATCGTTACAAGGATATATCAATGGTTGAAATGCAACGATATGGAATACCAGCCAGTATAACCTTAGCTCAAGGTATCTTGGAAAGTGGAGCTGGGAGAGGTACCTTGGCTAAAACTGCGAATAATCATTTCGGTATTAAATGTCACACAGGTTGGACAGGAGGGAGTGTCTCTCATGATGATGATGAAAAGGGTGAATGTTTTCGTAAGTATGAAAATCCGCACGAGTCTTTTGAAGACCATTCTAAGTTTTTGACTACACGTGGACGTTATGCTTTTCTGTTTGAGTTTGGAAAGGGGGATTATGTTGCTTGGGCTCACGGTCTTCGCAAAGCTGGTTACGCAACTGATAAAAGGTATCCGGAAAAATTGATTTCTCTTATAGAGCGTTATGATTTACATAGTTTTGATAAGCAGGTACTAGGTAATTCATACGTGGCCGTTGAGAAGGAGACTAAGGTAAGTGTGCATTCGAAGGAAAACGTCCATATAGTTCAAAAGGGTGACACATTGTTTTCCTTAGCCAGGCGTTATAATGTTAGCGTGGAACAGCTTATGAAAATGAATGAACTGTCTGGTGAGGGAATTAATATTGGTCAAGAATTACGAATCCGATAATATAAATTATAACTGAATCATGATTTATCAAAGAAGTAGTGCACTGTTCGCAGCGGCAAAAGAAGTAATTCCTGGAGGGGTTAATTCGCCTGTTCGAGCGTTCAATGCAGTAGGTGGGACACCTATATTTGTCAAAGAAGCTAAAGGAACCTATTTGTATGACGAAGATGGTAATAGATTAATCGATTATATTGCATCTTGGGGGCCAATGATTTTAGGGCATGCTCATGAACCTGTAGTTCAGGCAGTCATTGAAAAGGCAAAAAAAGGAACTTCCTTTGGTATGCCAACAGAGATTGAGACTCACATTGCTACCCTCGCAGTATCTATGGTTCCCAATATTGACAAAATTCGGTTTGTGAATAGCGGGACTGAAGCGTGTATGAGTGCAGTTCGTCTAGCAAGAGGTTTTACTGGAAGAGATAAAATAATAAAGTTTTCTGGTTGCTATCATGGACATTCAGATTCATTTCTAATTCAAGCAGGTAGTGGTGCTGTTACTTTTGGAAGCCCTAATAGTCCAGGGGTTACTCAAGGAACAGCAAAAGACACATTACTAGCTACCTATAATGATATTCATTCTGTAGCAGAACTGTTTAAAGCTAATAAAGGAGAAATTGCTGCTGTAATCATTGAGCCTATTGCTGGAAATATGGGTTGTGTTCCTCCTATTGCTGGCTTTATGGAAGCGTTACGTACCCTTTGTACGGATAATGAAACCTTACTTATTTTTGATGAAGTAATGACTGGCTTTAGATTAGGAAAGGGAGGTGCTCAAGAAGCCTTGAATATTAAAGCAGATATAGTCACATTTGGTAAAGTTATTGGTGGTGGACTTCCTGTTGGTGCTTTTGCAGCACGTAATGAAATAATGGATTATTTGGCGCCCATAGGCCCCGTGTATCAGGCTGGTACCCTAAGTGGAAATCCACTTGCAATGAGTGCGGGATTAGCTATGCTTACAGAGCTGAACAACCGTCCAGAAGTTTTCAGTAATCTCGCGAAAAAGACCGCTTATTTACATGAAGGATTTGAAAAAGTCTTATCAAATTCAGGATTGGATTATGTAATAAATAGGTATGGATCCATGATTTCAATTCATTTCACTGATACCCCAGTGGTAGATTTTGCATCTGCAGCAAAAGGAAATAATGAGCGATTTAAGAAGTTTTTTCATGGTATGTTAGCAGAAGGAGTTTATCTTCCGCCAAGTGCATTTGAAAGTTACTTTTTGAATGATGCGCTAACTTTTGAAGATTTAGACGCTACTATTCAAGCACTAGAACGAGTAGCAAAAACATTGTAGCAAAAACGTCCGTAATTAACGGACGTTTTTTTTTAGCTTACCAATCTCTTTTTTGAAAATTCTGACGTTGTTTTTCGCGTTCCTTTTCTTGATTAGCTTCCCATTTAGCGAATTGTTCAGCAGAAAGAATGAGTTTCATTTTTTCTTTTATTTTCTGACGTTGGGCTAATTGCTGATCTCTCATTTTGTACATTTCATCAGAAGAAGGACGTTCACCATTACTGTTCTGCCGGCGTTGCATCATTTCCTCTCTTTTTTTAGCTCTTTCTTTAGCTAGTTCCGTATTGAGTTTTAGGAGTTCTGCTTGTTGGCTTTCTGACAAATCCAAGTCTAGAGCCATACGCTTAGTTTGTAAATCTGCCTGTTGTTCAGGGGTCATGTCCCGCATTGCGGTGGCACGTTGAGATCTATTGGTCTTACGCATTTCCTTTTTGTCGGATTTTTTGTCGACCATTTTTTCTTTTTCTTGGGCAAAGGTTGTTATTGTAAACAACGCTAAAATTGCCAGGGTTAACCATTTCTTCATGATGTATTTTTTAGTGCTAATACTTATAAGACTTTATTGACATTCAGAGGTTTAATGGTTTTGATGTTAAATATTTAAAAAAAAATCGGCTAGAATTTCTAGCCGATTTTATAAGTATGGAATTCTAGGTTATTTTTTTGCCTCTAGAATGGCATCAATTCTCTCTACAATATCTTGTAAGTGGTATTTGCTAATTCTGTCTGCAGTTGCGTTTGCAGCAGAACGCGCCATCGACTTAATTGTATTAAGCTCTGCTCTAGCTATAGCACGAATATCAGACTGATTTACGTTTACAGTAGTGAATTTTAAATAACCACCAGCACGTCCTGGTTGTTGTTTCTCTACAGTAAGAAGATAACCAAGGCGATCTACATGCGCTCTTTGCAGGTTACGACGGTATGTGTCGATTTTCTGACCACGGCTTAATTCACTCCATACGCCATTGCGAAGGTCATTCATTAACTCCACTAGGGTATACGCCTTTGTTCCGTTTAAAGTTTCGTTTTCAATAACACGTGCTAATCTTCCTAAATCTAATATGTTATTTATAGTGCGTTCTTGGGATGATCGTAACCTTTCAATACTACCTGAATATTCTATTTTATTGAAGATATTTTGGTCAATCATCCAAGTTGGTGTTTTGAAGTGTTCGTCAATTAGAAATTTGAGTGCCTTTTTCTGATGTTCTTTTGGAACGTGGGTATACACTGCACCTTCTTGGTCATAAGTTTTATAATGCTCATAGACACCACCTATATTTGAAGATACATGCCCCATATAACGGTTGTATTGGCCAAGAACTTGTTCGTAAAGGTCTTTTAAGTCGTCATAGTTTTTACCATCCTCAGCAGTCCATTCGATTAAGTTAGGTACAATTCGTTTCAAATTAGCTATACCATAAGAACTTGCCTTCATAGCGTCATCTCCTAAATCTTCTGTCTGAGAACTTGGATCTACAACATGTCCAGCCTGTTGATGACCAAAGCGATAAAGAGGATCGCCAGCATGTTTTAAAATCCAGCTATCCAAAACAGGTTTTTCATCTTGGGCTGATTTGTCTAATATAGGTTTGTATCCCCACATGATTGAGTATTTGTCATAGATACCTATTTCAGGCATAAGTGCTACTCCTTCATCGCCTGGTTGTGCAATATAATTAAATCGTGCATAGTCCATGATTGAGGGAGCAGTTCCAAATTTTTTAGTGAAGGTAGCAGAGCGTAAGGAATCTACAGGATAGGCAACACTGCTACCCATGTTATGAGGTAAACCTAATGTATGACCAACCTCATGAGAAGAAACAAATCGAATTAATCGACCCATTACTTCATTTTTGAATTCCACACCTCGTGCATCTGGATTGATAGCGGCTGTTTGAACAAAGAACCAGTTGCGTAAAAGAGTCATTACGTTGTGATACCAATTGATATTGGCATTAAGAATTTCACCACTTCGGGGGTCGCTAATATGAGGACCATTTGCATTTGGTATAGGTGAAGCTAGATAGCGCACTACAGAATAACGCATATCATCTGGATCCCAATCAGGATCTTCTTCAATTGAAGGAGGGTCTTTAGCTATAATGGCATTTTTAAAACCAGCTGCTTCAAAAGCTACTTGCCAATCTTCAACACCTTGCTTAATGTACTTTCTCCATTGTTCTGGTGTAGCACGATCGATGTAATAAATAATCGGTTGTTTTGGTTCCACAAGTTCACCTCTCTTGAATTTTTCAATATCTTCGTCTTTAACTTCAAGCCTCCAACGATCAAGGTAAGTAACTGTTTTTGATTTTTGAGCATCCAGACCATAGTCTACTTGGCCGCGAGCAAACCAACCAACACGTTCGTCAAAATAACGACGTTTCATAGGCTCTTTTGGAAGAATGATCATGGAATTGTTAATTTCCAGGGTAATTGATCCTAAATCTGCATTAGAAGGAGGATTGCTAGCTATATACGTTTTTACATGTCTCGATTCAATATTAGTAGGGAAACTTTTTATGCTTTGTAAAAAAGAACGCTTGTCATCCAAACGGGTAACTCTATACTGAGTCTTATAAAATTTAGGAATTCCTAAAGATTCCACATCTTTTTCAAAAAGTTCATTAACTTCAATCACTGTTGAAGTTGAATCTTTTCCAAAAGCCTTGATGTCAAAAGAGTATAGAATTGGTTCAAAGTTAGAGTTTACTACTGCCTCATGAATAGGAAGAGAATCCCCTGCGACAATATTGTGTGATACCACTCTTAATAACACTTTGTTTCCATTTTTTTGCCAACGTAGTACTTGAGTGTTGGCTTCTCCACCTCCCCAGCCAGCTCCAGTGGCTGTTTTGGAGATACGTGTAACCATTAGTATTTCTCTGTTAAAAAGAGAATCAGGGATTTCATAAAAGTACTTTTCGTCAATTTTGTGTACATCAAAAAGTCCTTTATCAGTTACAGCACTTTTAGTAATAACGCTTGCATAAGGTTGTGGGCCTGTTTTTTTGGGTGCTGGCTTTTCCGTGGCTGGAGGTGTAGCCTTTTTAGTGTCTTTTTTTCTTTTGCTTTGAGCATCTGCAGTACCCACCACTGCAAAGGCTATTGCTAGCATGAAGAATTTTTTAAGTATTTGTCTGGTCATTGTAATATGATTTTTAATAATTCTCAAATTAATGGAAAATGGTAGGGTTAAGTTGTTAATTATTTCATAAAGATTAAATGGTTCAAAATGTTAGGTAATTTTTAGAATTTTAAAGAACCGCACAAAATGTTAAATAAAACTAAAAATTGTAACGTTTTGCATCTTTTGTAGTCTATTGTTATAAGAATAGTTTTCTTTTAGTAAAATTATTTGGACTAGCTACTTAAAACGCTGCGTAAGCAGCGTTTTATATTTAATTACTATCTAAGGAGTTAATAGATTAGTAGGAAATCCTTCAATGGTTAGATTCCATAAAAGAGGTAATATCCAATATACAAATGCCGATAGTAAACCTATTGAAATAATATTCATAACAATCCCTTTTTTCACCATATCTGGTATTTGGAGATACCCTGAACCAAAAACTACGGCATTAGGAGGCGTTGCAACAGGTAGCATAAAAGCACATGAGGCAGCAACTGCAGTAGCTACCATAAGAACAAATGGATGCATGTCCATACTGATTGCCATGGGAGCCAAAACAGGAAGTAGCATTGCTGTTGTAGCTAAATTGGAAGTGATTTCTGTTAAGAAATTTACCACTGCAATAAGTAGAAATATAAAAAGAATGGTTGGGAATTCTTGAAACGAGTGCATTTGACTTCCTATCCAATGTGCTAATCCACTTCTTTCAAATCCTGAAGCTAAGGCCATACCTCCTCCAAATAATAGGATTATACCCCATGGGAGTTTAATAGTGTCTTCCCATTGTAATATCATTTTGTTCTTTTTAGAAGAAGGAATCACGAAAAGAAGAATGGAAAAGAATACTGCTATAATGGTATCATCAAGTTGTGGAATCCATTTTTTAAGCAGAAAAGAATGTGTTATCCAACAAAAAGCTGTAATAAAAAAGATAAGTGCAACTGCTTTTTCTTCGTAGCTAATTCTTCCAAGGGCAACTAGTTGTTTATTAATTTCCTCTCGTCCGCCTGGGAATTTTTTTTCTGGAAATTTGAAGGCTATACGAGTTAAATACCACCAACATAGAAAAAGCAAAAGTATAGCTATTGGTAGACCAAATATAAACCATTGTGAAAATGTGATTTCGTACCCGTAAGTTTCTTGAACAACCCCTGCCAACACAAGGTTTGGCGGAGTGCCAATTAGAGTAGCAATTCCTCCAATGGAAGCACTATAGGCTATTCCAAGCATTAGTGCCTTTCCAAAAATCAAGTTTTCATTTGCCTTGGTGTTTGGGTTGTCATTTAGTTGTGTTACTATGGCCATCCCAATTGGTAGCATCATTACTGCCGTGGCCGTATTAGATATCCACATAGAGATAAAGCCAGTGGCTACCATAAAACCTAATATGATGCGTTGTATGTTTGTACCAATTGCATTAATAATGGATAAAGCAATGCGTTTATGTAAGTTCCATTTTTCAATAGCAATGGCTATCATGAAGCCTCCTAAATATAAGAAGACAAATTTATGCCCATATGAGGCCGTGGTCTCACTTAAAGATAAGCCGCCTGAAATGGGAAAGAGTACTATAGGCAAAAGGGCAGCAGTAGCAATTGGTACTGCTTCAGTAATCCACCACACAGCGACCCAAAGTGCAGTGGCTAATACAGCGATACCTTCTTTGGAAAGGTCCTCGGGGTTGAAAAAGTAAATAGTTAATACAAATAATAAAGGCCCTAGAATAATGCCAATTCGTTTTGTAATGCTCATATACCATTTTTGATATTGCTAAGGTACTATTTTAGAGTTTATAGCATAAAAAAAATCGGTTTATTGAAACCGATTTTAAAATTAGTAATGTTGTAAATATTATGCTTTCAGGTTTACTGTTTTTTTATCCCCATCAACATTAACACTTATTAAATTGTGCTTAGCTAAGCCTTTCATGGCCGCATCCCATTTTTTTCCACTTAGTCCTGAAGTAGTTTTAAGAGATGCTAAATCCTGATTGTTCTCTGTTTTGAGTAGGGAAATAATTGATTTTTCCTCATCCGAAAGTTGAACTTGTTTTTTCTCAGGACGCATCTGTGGAAAGAATAGTACCTCTTGAATACTTTGGTTATTAGTTAAAAACATAATAAGGCGATCCATTCCAATACCTAAACCAGAGGTAGGGGGCATTCCAAACTCTAATGCCCTTAAAAAATCGTTGTCTATAAACATTGCCTCATCATCTCCTCTGTCGGCCAAAGCTAACTGTGCCTCAAATCGTTCACGTTGGTCTATTGGGTCATTTAATTCTGAATATGCATTTGCAATTTCTTTACCACACACCATTAACTCAAAACGTTCTGTAAGATCTGGATTATCCCTATGCATTTTGGTAAGTGGACTCATTTCTTTTGGATAGTCTGTGATGAACGTAGGCTGAATGAAATTGCCTTCACATTTTTCACCAAAGATTTCATCAATAAGTTTCCCTTTACCCATAGTACTATCTACAGCAATCCCCATAGATATTGCCGCTTCTCGGAGTTCGTCTTCTGATTTTCCAGAAATATCAAATCCAGTGAATTGCTTTATCGCGTCTGTCATGGTAATACGAGGGTAAGGAGCCTTGAAATTAACTTCATGTTCACCAAAAGTAGCCTTGGTAGTGCCATTAACTTGCAGCGCACAATACTCTAATAATTGCTCGGTAAAATCCATCATCCAATTGTAGTCTTTATAAGCGACATAAATTTCCATCGCTGTAAACTCAGGATTGTGAGTGCGATCCATTCCTTCATTTCGAAAGTTTTTGGAAAATTCATACACCCCGTCAAATCCACCTACAATCAATCTTTTAAGATATAATTCATTAGCTATACGCATATAAAGAGGAATATCCAATGAGTTATGATGGGTGATAAAAGGACGCGCTGCAGCACCTCCAGGGATTGATTGTAATACTGGAGTTTCTACTTCCATATATCCACGATCATTAAAAAAGGTACGCATTGCGTTAAATAGTTTGGTACGCTTGACGAACACTTCTTTTACTTGCGGATTTACTACCAAATCTACATAACGCATTCTATAACGTAATTCAGGGTCATTAAACTCGTCATGTTTAACACCGTCAGCATCTACTTTTGGTAATGGTAAAGGTCGAAGTGTTTTACTAAGTAATTTGAAATTCTTAACCATTATAGTCTTTTCACCTACTTGAGTGGTAAACAATTCACCTTCCACTCCAATAAAATCCCCTAAATCGATTAATTTTTTGAATACTTCATTATAGAGTGTTTTATCATCTTCCGGACATACTTCATCACGATTGAAATAAAGCTGAATACGTCCTTCACTATCTTGCAATTCGGCAAAGGAGGCTTTTCCTTGTATTCGAAATGACATTAATCTTCCCGCTAATACAACCTTTTTGCCTTCCTCATAGTCCTTCTTGGCCTGTAGTGATGTGTGTGAAACTGGGTAAAGTGCAGCTGGATAGGGTTCGATACCCAATGAGCGCAATTTTTCTAGTTTTTCTCGTCGTATTACTTCTTGTTCTGATAGCTGCATGCTGTGTTTATTTAAATCGTGTTTCTGTACTTAAAAAAATAAACTGCAAAATTACACTATTTGTACTGAAAATCGAGAAGCTTTTTACTAGTATTGAATTGATTTCTATTTTTAAACGAGTAATTTGAAACAAGAAAGTATACTTAGGTTCAATTTTGTTTTGAACTGAACAATTGTGTGTTGTTTTGGAATTTTAAAATGATATTTAAAAGATCCTTTTCAAGAGTCTCTGTTGGTCGCTCAATAATTCGACCAATTTCAGAGTTGTTTTTAAAAATTATAAAAGTTGGGACTCTAAGAATATTAAGTCCCTTTTCTTCTTGACCTGGACTTTTTTTATACCTTCCAGGCTTGTAGTCGAGTGCAATAATTTCTAATTGATTCTTCGAAAATTTAGAATTCTCTAGAATTTTGATAAACCGGGGTACTTCTCTTCTACTATCAACGCACCAGGTACCTATAAAGATTTGAATTTTATATTGATTGATGTTAGGTGAGAGTGAAGCTAAAATGGTGTTGTCAGGTTGGTAACTATTGTAAGTTGAATTGAACCAAGACTTATAATTAGGTCCTGTCAATCTATTTTTATCTATTTTACCTACTAGATACGGGGTTTCTCCAGGAGTTGTTATTTCTGAGTTTAATGAAATAGATTGTGCGATTAACATTCCAAAGGAAATACAAAAAAGTAGTGTAAGTGTTGCTTTCATGACATAGTGGTTTTTATTTGAATAAATCAAATTTGCATATTTATAAATGAAAGCTATTTGGGTAATGGGTTGGAAAAGGGGACTAGACCCTGGTTGAATTTTTTGAATTAGTTTTTTGATTGGAAAAATTTCAACTCATCTCTGGATTGTACATTGAGTTTTTTGTAAATGTTGTTAATGTGAGATTTAACAGTACTTACACTTACAAAGAGTTCATCTGCAATTTCCTTGTTGGATTTGTCTTGGCAGATAAGTTGTGCTATTTTTTGTTCTTGTTGTGTCAAGGGTGTAACAGGTGCTTGTTTGGAAGTAATTCGCCTTAATTTTACAATTAAAAAAATATTGCCAATAAAGGAAATTGTAAATAACAATGTAAAAAGGATTTTCGGCCAAGTGAAAGTAGACCTGCCACTTGAAATCATGTATTTGTCAGAGGCGAGTTCTGAAGCATACTGGCTACTGTATATGGTGTTTGGATAGGACTTGTTAAGACGTTGTAATAAATCGTCATAATAGGTACTGTTTTTAAGATCTTCTAGATAAAATGCGTATTGTGGGCTTGTGCGGTCAGACAAAAATGAATATATGTAAAGTTCTGCTAGTGGTTCGTTAAGTTTCATACCAAAATCTTGAAAAGTCTTAAACCATTTTTTATCATTCATTTTACGACTGGCTTCACTTTGAAGTTCTCCATAAGCGAATTTCATTTCTTCTCTTATGGAATCAATCCTACTAAAAACACTTGTCTTCGGATTGCTAGTTTCTATGGTACAAAATATCTCATTGTCAAAAGACATTGGGAGTGTAATGGTGTCAGAGTTGTTAGCAATAAACGTGAATGATTTGCTTTCTTTACAGTATCCATAAAAATGGTTTTTCCATTGCACGGTATCATTACAATTATCGACATGAATTCGGTAAATTCTATTGGCAGGTTCTAATTCATTTCCTGTAAAATGGAAATTTCCAATACTATCCGTGTTAGTTTTAAGAAATATTTGATCGGTATATATACTTGATGATTTTCTGTAATCATCAATAATTGATAAATAAACAGTTTCTCCCCATTGTTGTGGGTCTATAGATCCTTTGAAGGTATATTGCCCCATGGTTGATATGGATGTTAACATTCCAATTATTAGGAGGAAAAAGAGTCGTTGCATATCGTAAAACTACTTTATTATTTTTTATAATTCAATACTCTGTTAGGCTATATTTATCTAGCCTAAGATAGTGGTAAGTTTAGAATGTCTACATTTGCTGTCGGTTGGTGTAACAAAATTTTATAAATTACGCCTTATAAATTCATCAATCAATAATTTAAGTAAATGAGTATCTGGAGAGTTTTACTTTCAATTGTTTGTCCACCTTTGGCGGTGTTAGATAAAGGTTGTGGTTCTATAATTATAGTGTTCATTTTGTGGCTCTGTGGTTGGGTTCCAGGTGTTATTGCTGCCCTTATCATTTTAAATAACCCTAATAGATAATTCTATGAATTTTTTTTCAAAGCCAATTTTTTTGTTGGCAAGTGTACTATTGTTATGTAGTTGTGAATTTAGCGAGAATATTGTAGTAAACCCTGATGGTACGGGCTCATTTTCAGTTGATTTTGACGGTTCAGCACTAATGGAAATGGCAGGAGAAGAAACAGGCGAGACAGCTATAGATTCTGTCCTTCATTTCAAAGATTTTTTGACAAGTGAAGCCGCTGATTCACTCTCAACTGAAGATTTAGCGAAGTATAAAAAGCTTGAAAATTTTTCAATGCATATGCTTATGGATCCTGCCCAGAAAAAAATGGTTTACAAATTGTTTGCCAACTTTAATAATGTAGGCGAATTACAGGATATGCTTAATTCTATGGCTTCTATTTCTGATATGAACACATCAAGTGAAGAGGAAGAGGTGGATAATAGTAATCCCTTTTCTGCTTTTGGAGATATGAATATCTCTGAAACCAAATATAGTTATGAAAAAAGTAAGTTTACTAGAAAATCAGTAATTAAAGATCAGGAGAAGTATCAAAAATTGATGGATAGTATTAGTACCGGTAATATGTCAATGATGTATGAGAGTACGACGTATAAACTTAATTATACCTTTCCTAAAAAAATTAAAAAGGTTTCAAATGAAGCGGTTACTATTAGTGAAGATGGTAAAAATATGGTTTTAGAACTTAGTTTCATGGACTATCTAAGTAACCCAGCTGCACTTGATGTAGAAGTTGAATTTGAAAAATAGTGTAGGTTTCCTTTAATGTTTATATAAGGCTGATGTTTGAACATCAGCCTTACTTTTTTGGCTAAACTAAGCCGTATGATGTATCTTTGCTTTATGAATAAAAAAGTATTTATTGAAGATTTAGGCTTCAAAGATTATAAAGATACTTGGGAGTATCAAGAGGAGCTTTTTAAAGGAATCCTAGATCTCAAGGTGCAAAACCGAAGAGAGAATTCAGAGATTCCTACCCCTAATTACTTTCTTTATGTGGAGCACCCCCATGTTTATACGTTGGGTAAAAGTGGAGATATAAGTAATATGCTACTTAATGAAGCTCAATTAGAGGCAAAGGGAGCAACATTCTATAAGATAAATAGAGGTGGGGATATAACGTATCATGGTCCAGGTCAAATTGTCGGATATCCTATTTTGGATTTGGATAATTTTTTTACTGATATCCATAAATATCTTCGTTTCCTAGAAGAGGTTATCATCCTTACATTGGCAGAGTATGGTCTTAAAGGAGAGCGTAGTGATGGTGAGACTGGTGTTTGGCTTGATGTAGGTACTCCTTTTGCTCGAAAAATTTGCGCTATGGGTGTTCGAGCTAGTCGTTGGGTAACTATGCATGGTTTTGCCCTTAATGTAAATGCAGATCTTGGTTATTTCGACAATATTATTCCTTGTGGAATTCGTGGTAAGGCAGTAACCTCACTACATGTAGAGTTAGGGAAAACTGAGATTTCATTAGACGAAGTGAAATCAAAAATTTTAACACATTTTAAAATGCTTTTTGAGGCAGAATATATTACTGCTCCTTTATGGGAAAACTAAAATCACATGCTATAGGCCGTAATTGTTTGCGCATCTGTTTTAACAGCAATTTCAGGAATTCCATTTAGATTGATATCATCTATAACTGCCGCTCCAATGCCGAATATTGGAAAATTTGGCAATAAATTTGAGTTGCTATCGTAGATATATAATTTTTGTGTTTGGGTATCTGTGAATGTAATGTATATTTTATTATTTACATAATAAATTTCTGGCTTTGTATACATACCAAAATCAATTTCAATTGTTCTTCCCTTAATAGATAATAGGTTGTCCGACAAGGTTACTATGGTCTTGGAGGTTGCGGTGAAGCCATGACCATTTTTTAAATCTTTTACTACTTTTCGCATTCCACCTTTTTGATCAATATGCCATAAGGTGCCATTTTGGTCTGTAAATGTAAAAGTGTCTTCATAGACGGCTATTGTGTTGTCTGAAAAAGGGAACCTTTCTTTAACAGGAATTCTAGTATTACCGGTACGATCTAAAAGAAGTAAAGTGCCATTCGATTCCATGGCTGCAATATAGTCTTTGTTGCCAATTCGGAAGTGTTCAGGTGAAAATAAAAGGGAATCCGATGTTTTTTTTGTGAAGCCATTAACTGTATTTCCCTTTCTGTCTAACATTATCCATTGTTTTCCAGAAATTAAAAGAAATCGATAATCTAATGTTTTGTCATAATCAAAGACAGCTAGCGGTAGTAGGTTGTCTTCAAATTTCTTATTAAAAGGAGTTACGATATTTCCATTTCTGTCTATTACGATAAACATTTTCTCTGTAGTGAATGCAAGTTGTAAGTTGCCATTTTTGTATAGGTCGACTTGGGTAATTTTTCCTTGAATTTTACTATCTAATGCTTTTTTCCATAGTATTTTTCCTTCAGAACTTATTAGGTATAAGTTGTTTTCTGTATCCTGTACAACTATTTCTTTTGATTTTGTTCGATGATTTAATACAAATTGCGGATGGGTAGCTATATCATTGTCTAGTTTTACTTGAAAACGTTCGCTAACTCCTGTTTCGTCAATCGTACCTTTTGATTTTTGAAGAGCAATATGGGTTAAAAATGCATTTCCCTGTGGTGTGGCTTGAAAAACAGCTAATTTAAATTGCTTTGAAAGTAATTGGAATTTTTTATCAGTAGTTACTTGTTGCAGTTGTTTGTTTTGAGAAATGGTGTTCAAAACCATGAATGAGGACTCAGAGGTCATTTGTGGGACCAGTGCAAGATATGCATTAGAATGAATGAAGGTGCTTTTGTTCTGTTGTTGTGTGATGAGGTACTCCATGGTTTCTATACTTTCTGTAAAGTACATAAAGTCATCTATTACACTGCAAAAAGTAGGTTTGAATTCAGGAAGGAAAGATTCAAAACTTGCGTTGAGTAAAGGTGAGTTTAAAATTCTATATACCATTTGGTTCCTAATTGAAACTTCTGGTGTGGTTTCTAATGTTTCAAAAGTGGATTCAATATCATAGCTAAATATCCCGCTTGCTATTCCTTTTTCAGTAGTCATAAAACCTATTTCGTATATGTCAGCTAGAAAAAGTGAGTCTACGGCTTTAGTAAAACGTAAAAGTGCAGAATTTGAAAATGTATAGGAATTTAATTCTTTTGAAGTTGCAGGTACAATTTCAGGGATTCTGTTTGAAAGCGGTTGAGTTTCTGAAAGTAGATTTAATATTGAGTTTGATTGGGTACTCATTGAAACTCCGGAGAACGTATTGTTCTGTGAAGTTGATTGGATATCCATAACTGACCAATCGGAAAAACTTCGCTTCCATTGGTCGCCAAAAAGTTTTTCGAAGGGGGTGTTTTGATGTTTAGAATGTATATATAAGTGCGTAGCTGCTTTACTTGAGTTAATTGATCTAATAAGAGGATTGAGTTGTGAATAAAGGGGATTTTCTTTTTTGAAATCATTCATTAATATGTTTTTATCCGTAGATATTAAAATATGATTTTGTTTTTTAGTGTAATACCATTGATCTGTTTGGATTGTGGCAGAGTCAATCTGGTTTTCTATAGCGTTATAAAAAATGTGGGTGGAATCCTTTGGTTGTATCTGTTCTGAGAATTTGAATGCTATTGTGTACTTGGTCGCTTGTAAACTTATCCATATTTGTTGAGAGGGATGTAACTTTTCTACGATCTTAAAGATTCTTTCTGAAATTAAAGGTTCCTCAAAAGAAGAAAGAAATTCATTATTATTAAAACTACTTTTAAATGTATTGGGATTATCTATTTGGATAATTAAAGAGCTATCGCTTGGTAAAAAATGGATGGAGTGAGGATAATCTGTTTTATTTGTTGTACATGCAACAATAAGTAAACAGCAAGTAATCAGAAAAAAAAGACGACGCATAGCAAGTGTTTTGTGCAAAAATATAGATTTTAGAAATCCAAAGTTAATTGCTCTGGCAATAATCTGAATGATTTGCGATGTTGTGGAGAAATCCCATGTTTTTTAATTGCATTTCGATGCTCCTCGGTTGGGTATCCCTTGTTTTTATTCCACATATACATTGGGAAATCTTGATGGAGTTTTTCCATGTATTCATCTCTATAGGTTTTTGCAAGTATTGAGGCGGCTGCAATGCTCATATATTTACTATCGCCTTTTACGATGCATTGATGCGGAATATTAGAAAAGGGTTTGAATCGGTTGCCGTCCACAATGATAAATTCTGGGGCAAAGGATAGTTTTTTAAGGGAATTGTGCATTGCAAGAATAGAGGCATTTAGGATATTTATTTCATCTATTTTTTCTGGTAAAATATGACAAACGCTAAAAGACAATGCTTCTTTTTCTATGATTGGGCGAAGTAGACTTCGCTTTGCTTCGGATAACTGCTTTGAATCATTTAAGAGCGGATGTTTAAAATCTGGAGGCAAAATGACAGCCGAAGCGGTAACTGGACCTGCAAGGCAGCCTCTTCCGGCTTCGTCTGTTCCGGCTTCTTGATAGGTGTGGTAATAACTCAAAAGCATCTATTGTGAAGTTTATTGTAAAAAGCTGTTAAATTATAGCTTTTAAACTGGAAAGTGATGAAAAGGTTGTGTGAAATGTATGTTTTGAGGGAAAACTTTGCAATTTTAACAGTTGATGAGTGTACATCACTTGTTTTATTAATATTTTTTTAAGAGGTTTGCGTTGACTAATTCAAATAATATAAACATGAAATTAAAATTTACTTGGATGCTAACGCTATTCTTGGCGCTAGTACAGTTCTCCTTTGCACAGGAGAAAAACATTTCAGGTACTGTTTCTGATGAATCAGGAATGCCGCTTCCAGGAGTGGCTGTTTTGGTTAAAGGTACTTCAACAGGTACTCAAACTGATTTTGATGGAAAGTATACCTTAAAGGCCATGTCAGGTCAAACATTAGTTTTTTCTTATTTAGGTATGAAATCTGTTGAACGCACTGTTGGTTCAGCTACTACTATTAACGTAACTCTGCAAGAAGATGCTCAAGCATTGGAGGAAGTAGTTGTATTAGGGTATTCTGTAAAATCTGTGAGTGAAGTTACAGGTTCTTCAGTTCAAGTATCCGGAGATCAGATTGCGTCTGTCCCAGTTGTTTCTGTTGACCAGGCTCTTCAAGGTAAAGTAGCTGGATTGAACATTTCTATGGCGTCTGGTACTCCTGGATCAGTTCAGGATATACGTATTCGTAGGGTGGGCTCAATCAATGCGGGTAATGATCCATTATATGTAATTGATGGTGTGCCTGTAAATAACTCAAACTTTTCAGGATCAAGTGCAGTGAGTTCATTCAGCGCCTTGGCTTCATTGAACAGCTCGGATATTGAGAGTATAACTGTATTGAAAGATGCTTCTGCAACATCTGCATATGGTGCCAGAGGATCAAACGGTGTAATTGTTATTACCACCAAAAAAGGAAAGTCTGGTAAAGTTTCTTTTACAGCTAATTCATTGGTAGGTTTCCAAAACAATGCAGTTGAAGGTAGAAAACCTTTGACAGCAACACAACGTATGGAGTTGTTAACAGATGCATTCCGAAATTCCCGTGGTTATGATAATGCTACTGCTTATGCATATGCATTAGCTTCTACTGGATGGGATGAAGAAACGGATTTTAACTGGGGGAATGCAGTTAAGAACAAGGATGCAGTTATGCAGAATTATGATATTTCTGCCTCGGGAGGTGATGAGAATTCATCTTTCTACGCATCTTTAGGTTATAACGCTACTGAAGCAACTGTTATCGCTTCTGATTTTGAAAGAATTTCGGGAAGCTTTAATTTTAATAGAAAATTTTCAGACAAGTTTGATTTTTCTACTTCGATGAATGTTTCTAATGTGACTCAAAATGGTATATTAGAGCAAGCCGCCTATTTCTCAAATCCACATTTGGTAAGATTCTTCATGCCTCCAATTGAAAGTGCCTATAATGCCGATGGTTCATATAATTTAAATACATCAGTATTTAATCCATTATATCAAGAAACCGTTGATATTACAGAAAATAACTTAACTAGGGCTTTAAATAACACTTCTTTAGTTTGGAAAATCAATGATAGATTCCGTTTTAAATCAGTGATAGGATTGGATTATACCATAGCTTCTTATCATGAGTATAGAAACCGATATCATGGAGATTCTGATGGCGCCGTTGGTGGATCAGTTCAAAATTCCGTGAATAGAAACTTTAACTATGTAACCCAAAATTCATTAGCATATAATTTTAAGGTAGCACAACATAGTTTTGATGTTCAAGGTTTAGTGGAATATCAAAAGAATAGAAGGAACTTTTTAACTGGTTTTGGTCAGAATTTACCTGCTGATGGATTGTATTATCTAGATACAGCTCCTGGCTCTCAGGCGGTAGGAGGATTTTTTGATGATTGGTCAAGTATTTCTTACCTTGGAATGTTAAACTATAATTTTGATGGAAAATACGTTTTGGACGCTACCTTTAGACGTGAAGGGTCTTCAAGATTTGCCGCAAGCAATAGATTCGGTAGCTTCTGGTCTTTGGGTGCAGCTTGGAATATCCATAGAGAAGCCTTCCTAAGTGGGAACGAAATTGTAAATCAATTAAGACTTAGAGCTTCTATTGGGGAAAGTGGAAACTCTCAGATTGATATCAATCGATTCCAAAATTTATTGAGTTATGATGCGAACTACAATGGTTTAGGTGCAGTTTATCCGTCTCAGTATGGCAATGAGAATTTATCATGGGAGATGAATAAAAACTATGATTTAGGTTTTGATTTTGGTTTATTTGAGAACCGTGTATCTGGATCATTTGCTTATTTTAATAAGAAGACCTATGATCTATTACAAACCGTTCCATTAAGTTATACTTCTGGACATGCCGGTCAAGTTTATAACGCTGGTACAGTAGTAAATAAAGGTATTGAAATAGAGCTTAGTGCTGATATTATAAGAGGTAAGGATTTTTCATGGTCAATTTCAGGAAACTATGCTACTGTTGAGAATGAAGTAATTGCCTTGGCAAAAGACTCTGATGGTGAGGATATTAATATCATTACCGGTACACGTGCTGTGGAAGTAGGACAACCTATTTATGCTTGGAGAATGAGAAAGTGGGCTGGTGTTGATCCGCAGACTGGTCGTCCTCAATGGTACCTAAACGGTAAAGATGGAGAACTTACTACCAACTATTTTTCAGCTAAAGAGGAATATCAAGGAGGAAGTGCGATGCCTACCTTTACAGGTGGATTATCTACAAATTTAGAATTTAAAGGATTCTTTTTAAACGCAAGTGTGTATTTTGCTGGTGGACATAAAGTATTTGAAGATTGGGCATTTTATACGCAGCATTCGGGTGTTTATACTACTCTATATTATAATGGAGTTCAAGATATGATGAGTAGATGGCAGAAACCAGGGGATGTAACGGATTACCCTAGAATGGTGTATAATGCAACCGGAGATAATGCTTCAAGAACGTCTACACGTTTCTTATATGATGGTGATTATATTCGATTAAAGGATATAACCCTAGGGTATAATATTCCAAATAGATTTGTTGAGAAAACTGGTTTGGAAGGAATTAGAGTTTCCCTTAGAGGAGCAAATTTATTGACATGGGTTAAAGATGAGGGCTTGAAGTATGATCCTGAAGTTCGTGCAGATGGATTTACAATGTTGACAACGCCACCAACTAAATCTGTATCATTTAATGTTAATTTAAAATTCTAAAAAAAATGAAGAAGATAATTTATTCATTATTAACAGTAGCCTTGCTTGGATCTGTTTCTTCATGTAATGAAGATTTGTTGGATCCAACATTGACTACTAATAAAGAAAAGCAAGAAGCTATTAGAACTCAAGAGGATGTTTTTGGTGTCCTTTACGGAGCTTATAATAGGGTTAGTGCTACAGCATATTATGGAAGAGATTACATCATTTTTGGTGAAGTCCGATCTGATAATGCAATGGCTAATGGTAATTCTGGTCGTTTTCTTACACCAGCGACCATGGATATGGGTAATTCAGATGCTTATGCAAGAGATTCTTGGGATATTATGTACAAAGTAATAGCAAATGCTAATATTATAATTGAACAAGATGCTGCTTCATTGGACGGTGATTTAGAAGAAATAAGACATATGCAGGGTCAAGCATATGCTTTGCGTGCAATGGCTCATTTTGATTTAATGAGATTATACGGTCAATTGCATATAAGTGGTCAAGGAGGGATGAATAGTTTAGCTGTTCCTTATATGTTGAAATATAGAGATGGTAACTTACTTCCATCTAGAAACACAACAGCTGAGGTAAGGGCATTTATCTATGATGATTTAGAAATGGCATTGGATTTTATGTCTGAAGATAAAAATGGTGGTTGTACTGAATTTTCAACATATACAGTACAAGCTATTCGTTCAAGGGTTGGTACCTATTTCGGAGATTGGGATGTCGTTATTGAAGCATCTGAAGCTATAATTGAATCTGGCGAATTTGCTGTTATCGATGCTGATAATTTTGCTAAATCTTTTTCAAAGGATGCAAAATGTGCTATTAACAAACTTTTTGAAATTGCGGCTAGTGATACCGATAATAATGGTATAAACGGGTTACATTATATTTATAATGAAGGTAATTACGGGGATGTTAATGCTCTTGATAATGTGGCTAATTTGTTTGAAGCCGGTGATGTGCGTGGATCAGATGAAATGTTGGCTGTTGATGGGGATGATTATTTACGTAATATAGGTAAGTATCCTGAAGAAGATTACACGAATAATATTGCATTGTTTCGATATGAAGAAGTTGTACTTAACTATGCGGAAGCTTTGTTAGCTACAGATCCTGCAACATCACTTATCTATTTGAATATGATACCTGCTAAAAGAGGAGCAACAGCATACACGGAAGCTACTTTAGACAATATTCTTTTGGAGAGACGTAAAGAATTTGTATTTGAAGGATTAAGATTCTATGATTTAGCAAGAACAGGTAGAGATATTCCAGCATATGGAGAAGGGGAGTCACATGGTGGTCCTGAATATGGAAGTTCTAATTATGCGTTCCCAATTCCTATTAGTGAAATTAATGCTAATAAGAATATGACGCAAAATTATGGATATTAGATTTTACCGTAATTTTAATAAAGAAACCATCAAGCTTGCTTGGTGGTTTTTTTGTATTATACTAAGATGTAATTTTAAAAAAACATACTTTTGCTATTCATACATGATATATGAAGAAAGTAATCTTTTTAGTTTTATTTTTTATTGTAGGCTTTATTCATGCCCAAAAAGAGACTAGGTCTGGCGAAGGATTAAAGGATACCTTACTGTTTGGAAGTAAAAGGGGTGTAGATTTTCAAGAAGAGAAAATTACTGTTACAGATTATAAGATAATCTCTATTGACCGAGACACAACGTATCTAGATACGTCACTTACCATTCAAAAGGAATATCGTTATAATTATCTTCGAAAAGATAATTTTGAACTTCTTCCATTTTCTAATTTAGGACAAACGTATAATGCACTAGCTTATACTTTTAGAAATGAAAATAGTATGCCACTAATGGGGGCTAGGAGTAAGCATTATAATTATATGTCAGTTAATGATATTTCATATTATCATGTACCAACACCTACTACAGATTTATTTTTTAAAACTGCAATGGAACAAGGGCAGTTATTAGATGCTTTTGTTACTCTAAATACGTCTAGGCAACTTAATTTTTCAATTGCATATAAAGGACTACGATCCCTTGGTAAGTACCAACATATATTGTCAAGTACAGGAAATTTTCGTTTTACGGCTAATTATTTGTCTAAGAATAATAAATATAATTTAAGACTTCATTTTGTCGGTCAGGATATATTGAATCAGGAGAATGGTGGGATTTCTAATAGGTCGCAGTTTGAGTCTGGAGATCCAGAGTTTACAAATCGAGCCAGAATGGATGTTTATTTTCAAGATGCAGAAAACATGCTTAGGGGAATACGATACTTTGTAGACCAGGAGTATAATTTGTTACGTTCGAAAGATTCTGTGCGTAATACTGCTTTGCGATTTGGGCATCGATTTGTTTATGAAACCAAATACTTTGATTTTAAACAACAATCAGCCAACGAGTATTTTGGTGAAGCTTACACCCCTCAAATATCGGATAGGGCAAGGTTGCAAACAATGAATAATAAATTTTACATAGATGCAGAGCTTCCGTATTTGGGAAAAACAACGATAAATGCTTCTGCTAATTATTATAACTACTATTTTAATACAATTAGAATTGATCAGCAGGGGGTGATTCCAAATGGATTAAGGGATACAGAATTGTCACTTGGTGCTCAATGGAATAAAAAAATTGGAAATTTATCTATCCAAGCCCAAGCCAATCAGGCTATAATTGGTAGTATGGGGGGCACTCAATTTTTCGGAAATTTGCTTTATAGGATTAATGATAGAAATAGGTTCATAGCAGGTGTTCATGCTACCTCTCAAATGCCTAATTTTAATTTCTTGTTATACCATAGCGATTATAAAGCATATAATTGGTATAATCGAAATCAGTTTAATAAAGAGAATAGGCAAGGGTTTCAGGCAGAATTAAAGTCTGAAGATATTTTTAATGCTTCAATGGAGCTTACGAATATTAATAACTATACTTATTTTGGAGTTCAACCAGTTATTGATGATGAAAGTGTGCAGGTGGCACCTGGACAGTATTCGAAAAGTATTCAATATCTCAAGCTTAAAATTAATCGTGAGTTTAAGCTCGGTAAATTTGCACTTGATAATACTATAATGTATCAGAAGGTTGGACAGGAGGATCCAATTCTTAATGTTCCGGAATTTGTAACACGTAATACGTTATACTTTACCGATTATTTGTTTAAAAAAGCTATGTACCTTCAAACCGGGGTTACCTTGAATTACTTTACTGAGTTTTATGCGAATTCATATAATCCATTACTGGGGGAATTTTCTGTTCAGAATTCAGAAAAAATCGGAAATTATCCAAGATTAGATTTCTTCATAAATGCTAGAGTGAGACAAACTCGTATATATCTTAAAGCCGAACACTTCAATAGTTCTTATACAGGGTATAATTATTATACAGCCCCAAATTATCCCTATCGTGATTTTATGGTCCGATTTGGGGTGGTGTGGAATTTCTTTTCGTAAATAAATAGGAGTTGACATCACTATATATATAAATAGAATAGTTAATACATAGAAGCCACTTTTCATAGTTGAAAGTGGCTTTTTTAATTACAATAATTTAAATACAGTATATACTTTTTAGCTGAACTCATAGGAATTGAATTTAATTTTATACGTAAGTACTTTGTATTCAACTGTTATGGTTTTCGGGTTAAATTATTTTGAATAAATAGTTGTCAAAATGAAAAAAACCTTTCTATATTTGCACCCGCTTTCGAGAGGGAGAGAAGTTCATAGACAGTTTAATTTTTACAGCTTTTAAGGG